>JACMQD010000334.1 GCA_014377155.1 Herminiimonas sp. | reverse complement strand
TTCGCAGTCCTGCTCGGATTCGATCAGGCTACACGAATGGCCCCTTGGCATTCTTGGCACATCAACCGTTCGATGCATCATCACTGGCCGATGTCTGCGTCACCAAGCCGCTAGTGATATCGAAATGGACATTGAACAGGCGCGTGGTGGTGCCGTTTTCGAGATACCGCCAATCCCAGACTTCTTCGTTCTTGCGCTTGAACTGCACCACGGTGCGTGGCTTGCCAAGTAGCCGGCGCACGTTGTCCTGGCTCATGCCGGGCTTGATTTTGAAAAAAGTGGCTTCGGTCAGCGCTTGCCGGTAGTCGCGCAGTTTGCCGTCCTTGTCGATTTCGAAAATCCAGGTGCGCGCGCCCATCGGTCCCTTCGGATATTCCAGCGTGCGTTCACCGCCGTCTTCCTCCCAGACCGTTTCGGGTTGGCCCATGGCCATGCGAACATCGGACTCCGACGACACGCCCTTTGCAAGTTTTTCCAGCCCGAATTCCTGAATCGGCCGCCCCTGCTGATCGCAACCCGCCATCGCTAACAGGCAAATCATTGCAGTGACCCAACGTAATGCCTGTTTCATATACGGTTCTTTCGTTCAATGGAGGGTAAAATGAAGCTTGGTCCCACGTCATTATCAAAGTACCCATGAAACTTTCCAAGCAGTTTAGCCAATATGAGTCTGACTTTACCTTGTTCATCAAGGATCTGAAGCAAAAAAATCCCGGCATGGAAGAATCTCAGCGCGCGGGGCGCGCATTGTTGTGGGATAAGGCGCCGATCAATCTCGACGAGAAGGAACGCACGCAAGACTCCCGCGTCGGCCAACAAGCTTACGTCTACCAGAACAAACTGTAAACCTACCGATAACAGCTACCCGCCCTTGCCAGTGACCACTGGCAAGCGAAGCCGCGCTTGTTTTTCCCTTATCTGACCGATCGCACAGTGGATTCGCCATGAGCACGAAGCCGAAAGCGAAAATGGCGCAACTGCCATCGAGCGCACCCGAGCTGGTTCTTGCCGGACAGGCGGATTCCACGCCCAACGTCATCGACGGCGTGGCGTACGCCAAGTTATATGGCGAACCGCTGTTTCGGATGCCGACCGATCTCTATATCCCGCCCGATGCGCTGGAAATCTTTCTGGAAGCGTTCGAAGGCCCGCTGGACTTGCTGCTGTACCTGATCCGCAAGCAAAACTTCAACATTCTCGATATTCCAATGGCGCAGGTGACGCTGCAGTACCTGGAATATGTCGACCAGATCCGCAAACACAACCTCGAACTGGCGGCCGAATATTTGCTGATGGCCGCGATGCTGATCGAGATCAAATCCCGCATGCTGCTGCCGGCCAGGAGTATCGACACCGGCGACGAAGCCAATGACCCGCGTGCCGAGCTGGTCAGGCGCCTGCTCGAATACGAACAGATGAAGCTGGCCGCGCAGCAGATCGATGCCCTGCCACAACTGGGGCGCGACTACGTGCGGGCGCAAATTTTCATCGAGCAGAGCCTGGTGCCACGCTGGCCGGAGGTGCATGCGGTCGACTTGCAACAAGCGTGGGCCGATGTCATCAAACGCGCCAAGCTGACTGCACATCACATGATCAGCCGTGAGGAACTGTCGGTGCGCGAGCACATGACCGCCATCCTGCGCCGTCTTCAATCGACAAAATTCGTCGAGTTTTCGGACCTGTTCGATGCCGCGCGCGGGGTGCCGGTGCTAGTGGTTAATTTCATTGCCCTGCTCGAACTGGCCAAGGAAACCCTGATCGAAATCACGCAGGGTGAACCGTTTGCGCCGATCTATGTGCGCCTGGCTTATTCCCCTTCCTGATCCAACCCGACCTTACCATTCCAAGGCAGCACCATGAAAATCATCACTTCTATCGACGAATTGCGCGACCAGTTGCGCGGACAACTGCGCACGGTTTTCGTGCCGACCATGGGCAACTTGCACGAAGGCCATCTGTCGTTGATGCGGCTGGCGCGCAAGCATGGCGACCCGATCGTCGCATCGATTTTCGTCAACCGCCTGCAATTCGGGCCAAATGAAGATTTCGACAAGTACCCGCGCACTTTCCAGGCCGATGTCGAGAAGCTGGAAAAAGAAGGCGTCTACGTCCTGTTCGCGCCGACTGAAAAAGATCTCTACCCCGAGCCGCAAGAATTTCGCGTCAGTCCGCCGACCGATCTGGGCGACATTCTCGAAGGCGAATTCCGGCCTGGTTTTTTTACCGGCGTGACCACGATCGTGCTGAAATTGTTTTCATGTGTGCAGCCCCGGGTGGCCGTATTCGGCAAGAAGGATTACCAGCAGCTGATGATGGTGCGTAACATGGCCAAGCAGTTTGCTTTGCCGACCGAAATCGTCGCCGCCGAAACCTATCGCGCCGATGACGGACTGGCGCTGTCGTCGCGCAACATGTACCTGACGCCCGAAGAACGCAACGAAGCGCCGGCCCTGTATCGCGCCCTCAACGAGGTTGCTACTGCAGTACGCGGCGGTCACCTCGACATTTTCGAACTGGAGCGCGAAGCGATGGCGCAACTGGCCACGCGTGGCTGGAAACCCGACTACATCTCGATTCGCAAGCGTACCGACCTGCAGCCTCCGTCGGCGG
>JACMQD010000333.1 GCA_014377155.1 Herminiimonas sp. | reverse complement strand
GCTGACCTCATCATTTCGCTGAAAACTTATGAACGATGAGCAACCTGGAACCACCTACATCGCGGCCGACCGATTGTGTGTCGGCCTGTACGTGTGTCTGGACCTGAACTGGCTGGAGCACGATTTTCCGCTCAACAGTTTCAAGATCAAGAACGTCGACCAGATCAAGGCCATTCGCAAGCTAGGCATCAAGAAGATCCGGGTCGATCCGAACCGATCGGATGTGGCGCCCTTGCCCGACACGGTCAAGCCGCCGGTGGCGGTCGCTGTGGTGGTGCCGCTGACCGAAGAGCAGATGCGGCTGGAAGCCGGGCGCCAGGCGCGGCGCGAGCGCATCCGGCAGCAGCGCAACGAAACCGCCGAATGCGAAACCGCCTTCATCAAGGCCGCCGGCGCGCTCAAGGACATCAATGTCAAGCTGTTCGCACGGCCGCATGAGGCGCATGCCGATGCCGAAAAGCTGGTCGAGCAGATGCTCGATGCGATCCTGTCGCACAAGGATATTGCGATTCATTTAATGAACGACAAGACCATTGGCGAAGATCAGTATTTCCATTCGCTGAACGTCTCGGTGCTGGCGATGCTGCTGGCGCGCGAAGTCGGGATCAGCCCGGCGGACATCAAGCAGCTCGGCATCGGCTGCATTTTTCACGACATCGGCAAGATCGACATCCCGGGCCGGGTGCTGCACAAGACCGAGCCAAAAAGCCGCGCCGAGCGCAACCTGCTGGAATTGCATTGCGCCTATGGGCAGACCATCGGCGCCAAACTCGGGCTGTCGAAACAGGCCATCGACATCATCATCCAGCATCACGAACACGCCGACGGTAGTGGCTATCCCGGCCACTTGAAGAGTGACCGCATTTCGCCGCTGGCGGCGCTGGTGGTGATCGTCAACGAATACGACAATCTGTGCAACCAGCAAAACCCGCTCGATTCGGTCAGCCCGTATGAAGCGCTGTCGACCATGTTTACGCAGCGCCGCGCCCAGTTCGAGAGCGGCCCGCTGAACCTGTTCATTCGCTGCCTGGGGATTTATCCGCCTGGCACGATCGTGCGGCTGTCCGACGATACGCTGGGCATGGTGGTGTCCGTCAATGCGTCAAAGCCATTGCGGCCATGGGTGCTGATTTATGATCCGGCGGTGCCGAAGGACGAGGCCACCATCCTCGATCTGGAGCAGGAATCGGCGCTGTCGGTGGCGGCCAGCCTGAAGCCGTCGCAGCTGTCCAAGGAAGTCCATGCCTACCTCAGTCCGCGTAAACGGATGACCTACTACTTCGAATCGCGCGATGGCGCGACGCCCAAGGCGCCCAGCTGACGCCATTGTCGCGCGGCCTTGCCAAAAACATCATTGCCTGTGTGGGGTAAGTAACAGACTGGACGGGTTGCCGGGCCTACTCTCTGGCTGCGTGCTGATTCTTCGCGCGCCAGTTGGCCCGATTCCCTGCCCACACCTCCCGGTGTGGATTTCAACCCCTGGCACATGTGCCGGGGGTTTTTTTATGGGAAATCGATTTCGCCCGCAGCGGCCGAACGCGTGCCGGGCAGCGGCGGATTGTCGGCGCCGCGCCAGGCGAACACCAGCGAAAACTTGCGCGCGCCGGAGCGATTGTTGCCAGCCGCGTGCAACAGGCTGCTATGAAAAAACAGCACGTCGCCCGCCTCCAGCGCGAGTGTGATGCCTTGCGCCAGCAATGGCTGGTTTTGCGGCAGGTCGGTGCGCAGGAAATCGCGTTCGTCGAATTGTTCCGGCGCGAGCTGCCAGCGGTGTGAACCGGGCAGCACCTGCAGCGCGCCGTTATCGGCGTTCTCGGCGCCCAGCGCCAGCCATACGGTGATCAGATCGGCGCGGGCAAACGACCAATACCGGATATCGCGATGCCAGCCGGTGGCGCTGCTCCATTGCGGAAGCTTGGTCATGACGCAGTTGTGATGGGCCAGATTGAGCACCACCGGTTGTTCCAGCAATTGGCCCAGCGTGGCGATCAGGTCGGCATCGGTGGCCCAGTCGCGAAAGCAGGGGTGCCGACCCCAGGCGCCACGCAGGCGCCGAATCGTGCGCCCGCCGGGTGCGTTGAGTGACGCCGGTGCGCCGTGATAGCCGACCTCGGCTTCGTACTCGAGCGGCTCGGCGGCCTCCTGCAATTGCCGGGTGTCCACCTCGCGCATGGCGGCGCACAGCGACGGCGTGACGCGCTGGCGCAGGATCAGGAAGCCGTCGCGCTGGAATTCTTCGAGTTGCTGCTGGCTGAGCATGGGGGCAAAAGGTATCGGCTGGAAAGCCAATATTATGCAGCAGCATGGCTTTTGGCCCCCGCCATGAAAAAACGGCCTCACGGGCCGTTGTTGTACTGCACTGCCGGAGACCGGTCAGAACGTGCTTGTCTTGCGACGCCGCGCGGCGAATCCGATCATGCCGATACCGATTGCCAGCATCGCGCCGGCGCTTGGCTCGGGGACTGCCGAGACGGTGATGCCGCCGAGATAAAACTGGTCAGCCTTCGCGCCGCCATAAGCAAACGTGAACTCGGTACCGGTGAACGACAGGTTGCTCAGGTCATGGCTCAGCGCCTCGCTGGTGCCATTGAGCAGGAACGTTGCGCCGGTGCCGAAAACGGCGCTGTGCCCGTCGGAGCGCAACGACAAGCCCGTCAGTGTCACCGCTTGCGAGAAGGTCAGTTTGAGCGATTCGCCCACGGTGATGTTGTCGTCGCTGTTGACGTTGGCGAGGTGATATACGCCCAGGCCGGCGCCAAGGTATTTGGCCGCATTGTAGCCATTGTCGGCATCCTGAACCACGCTGACAGCATTGCCGTTGAACAGTGCAGTGGCGGTGGCCGTCAGGCCGTTGACGGTGTATTTCAAGTCACCGCCAAGCTTGCCGAACGACACATCGGAGCTGCACAGGTCGCCGGTGGTACAACGCCAGTAACCGCTGTTGAGCACTTCCGTTGGCAAGAAGCCGTTGTTGCTGCCGTTCTGGTATTTCAGATTCGAGAAATCATAGGTGACGATTGCCGCCGTAGCGGGCAGGCTTGCGGCACTCAGTGCCAGTGCCGCGAAAAAAGGGAAGAGCTTCATGGTGGTGTCCGGTAAAAGGGGTCGCGCGGAATCGCCGGGTAGGCGATCTGCTTGACGGTGATCCGGCTCCTTGTTGGCCAGCTTGCCTTATTGTCAACGTCTGGCGCGATTATACGAAGCAATCTCATGCTGCGGGAAAATAGCTAAACGATTTAACAATTGTTATACATTGCCTGGAAGCACCCGCTCGCCATGCCGCGCGCGGGTGCGGCCGGTCCTTACGTCGTCAGCGGCTTGTAGCGGATCCGCTTCGGCTTGGCGCCTTCGTCGCCGAGGCGCTTGCGCTTGTCGGCTTCGTACTCCTGATAATTGCCGTCGAAGAAGCTTACCTGCGAATTGCCTTCGAACGCCAGGATGTGCGTCGCAATGCGATCAAGGAACCAGCGATCATGCGAAATCACCATCACGCTGCCGGCGAATTCGAGCAAGGCATCCTCGAGTGCGCGCAGGGTTTCCACATCCAGATCGTTGGAAGGCTCATCGAGCAGCAGCACGTTGCCGCCCTTGAGCAGCGTCTTGGCCAGATGCAGCCGGCCACGTTCACCGCCGGACAGGTTGCCGACCATCTTTTGCTGGTCGCCACCCTTGAAGTTGAAGCGGCCAAGGTAGGCGCGCGATGGCATCTCGAAACGGCCGACCGTCAGAATGTCGGCGCCGCCGGTGACATCGTCAAACACGGTCTTGTTGTCCGACAGCGTGTCGCGCGACTGGTCGACCATCGAGATGCGCGCCGTGGCGCCAATGACGACCTCGCCGCTGTCGGGTTGCTCGACGCCGGTGATCATCTTGAACAGTGTCGATTTACCGGCGCCGTTGGGGCCGATGATGCCCACAATCGCGCCAGCCGGAATGCGGAAACTCAGGTTGTCGATCAGCAGGCGATCACCGAACGCCTTCGAGACATTCTTGAATTCGATGACTTCATTGCCAAGCCGCTCGGCCACCGGAATGAAGATTTCCTGGGTCTCGTTGCGCTTCTGGTACTCGTGCTCGCTCAGCTCGTTGAAGCGCGCCAGCCGCGCCTTGCTCTTGGCCTGGCGGCCTTTCGGATTCTGCCGCACCCATTCGAGTTCCTGGGCCATGGTTTTCTGGCGCGACGATTCGGTGGCTTCTTCCTGTTTCAGGCGATTGGTCTTCTGTTCCAGCCACGAGCTGTAATTGCCTTTCCACGGAATGCCGTGGCCGCGATCGAGTTCGAGGATCCATTCGGCGGCGTTGTCGAGGAAGTAACGATCATGCGTGATGCCGACTACGGTGCCGGGAAAGCGCAGCAGGAACTGCTCGAGCCAATCGACCGATTCGGCGTCCAGATGGTTGGTCGGCTCGTCGAGCAGTAGCATGTCGGGCTTCGACAGCAGCAGGCGGCACAGCGCGACGCGACGTTTTTCGCCGCCGGACAGGACGCCGATCTTGGTGTCCCATGGCGGCAGGCGTAACGCGTCAGCGGCCATTTCCAGCTGCTGTTCCGGATTGTCGCCAGCGGAGGTCGAGATGATCGCTTCCAGTCGGCCCTGCTCGGCGGCCAGCGCGTCGAAATCGGCGTCTTCCTCGGCATAGGCGGCGTACACCGCATCGAGCTTGGCCTTTGCTTCGAACACTTCGCCCAGGCCACCTTCAACCGCCTGGCGCACGGTCTGCTCGGGGTCGAGTTGCGGTTCCTGCGGCAGGTAGCCGATATTCAAGCCCGGCATCGGCGTGGCTTCTCCCTGAATATCCTTGTCGAGGCCGGCCATGATTTTCAGTAGCGTAGACTTGCCGGAACCGTTCAGTCCCAATACGCCGATCTTGGCACCGGGGAAAAATGACAGGGAAATATCCTTGAGGATCTGGCGTTTCGGCGGCACGATCTTGCCGACGTGGTTCATTGTATATACGTAGTTGGCCATGATTTACCAGAGAGTCGAAAACGGAAAGGGGATAGGATACGACAGATTACCGTGTGCATGGCCTGGCGCGGTTAAACAGGCGGCGGCGCAGACGTGTTCCGCATCGACCAGGCACGCCACAAGCCTTCGATCGAATACACCACGAGCGCGGTCCAGATGGCGACGAAGCCGATCAGCCGGTCACCACCGAACGGCTCGTGATACAGCCAGACGCCCAGTAACAGTTGCAAAGAGGGTGACAGGTACTGGATGATGCCCAGCACCGACATCGGGATGCGGCGCGCGCCGGCGGCGAACAGCAATAGCGGAATCGCCGTCAGTGGCCCCGAAATGGCGAGCAGCCATTGCGACGACAGCGGCGCGGTGACAAATGCATTGTTGCCGCCGATCGTCAGCAGCGCCAGATAGCCCAGCGCAATCGGAAACAGCAACAGGGTTTCCAGCGACAGGCCCTCCAGCGGACCCAGGACGGCGATCTTGCGCATGAGCCCGTAGAAGCCGAACGACAGGGCCAGCGCCAGCCCGATCCACGGCGGATGGCCACTTTGCCAGGTCAGCCACGCCACGCCTCCGGCAGCGATGGCGATGGCCAGCCACTGGCCGGGCCGCATGCGCTCGCGCAGGAGCATGAAACCGAGCAGCACGTTGACCAGCGGGTTGATGAAATAGCCCAGGCTGGCGTCTACCACGCGGCCGTTGTTGACAGCCCAGATGTAGATGAACCAGTTGGTCGACAGCAGTAGCGCACTGACGGAAAAGGCAGCCAGCACGCGCGGTTGGCGCAACACCGCGCCGATCCAGGTCCATTGCTTGCGCAAGGCCAGCACGCCCGCCAAAAACACCAGTGACCAGATCATCCGATGCAACAGGATTTGCGCGGGCGGGATATCTTTTAGCAGTTTGAAATAGAGCGGAAACAGGCCCCACGAAATATAAGCCGCGGCGGCGAAGAGCATTCCATTGCGCATGGGATTCGATCAGACGTTGTAAGCAGAACGAATTCTAACGGAGGCGGCACCTCATGCCGGCACCAGTTTCTGGAAGTGATAGGTGGCGGTGCCGAGTTCGGCTGGTGACTCGTAGCGCAGCACCTGATCGCGGCGGAACGCAACCGCGCGCTTGAATGCGGGGCCGTCGTAGACGAACGTATGGAATTCGCCGTTTTCGCCACAGGCATCGACACCTGCCGGCAAGTCCGCCAGGAACGCGGCGTCGAATTCGCGTCCGCAATAATCCGGCGTCAGGTAATTGCCGTTGATGCAAACCACCACGGCCTTGAAGCCGAGCGCCAGGAATTCGTCGACCAGTTTGCGGCGCGGTTCTTCCCAGAGCGGCAGCATCGCGTGCAGGCCGGCCTGGGCGCAAACTTTTTCTTCCCATTCGCGGTGCGCGGTCAGATCGATATCGCCGAAGATCGCGTGACCGATGCCGTCTTCGCGGGCATCGGTCAGGGTCGCGATGAACTTTTGTTCGTAGGTCTTCCAGGACGTGTCGTAGAAACGCAGTTCGATGCCGAGGGCGTCGGCCTGCGCTTGCAGCAGTTCTGGCGGGATGCCATGCGAGCGTGAACTGAGGCCGGATTCATCCATGGCGGTGATCAGCCTGCGGATGAGGATGCCGGATTGGCTTGCGCGCCACAGGGCCAGGCAGGAGTCCTTGCCGCCGCTCCAGGAAACGACGGCGCTAGGTGAGTGAGATTGAGGATTGGTCACTGGATCGAGTCCGGGCAGGTGCGACGTTATAAAAAAGATGCTGAGGCCGTCACTTTATCGGAAGTAGCGGGCCCGTGTTCATCCGATCAGCGTGGCGTCTTTTTTCAACCCCGTGCCGCATGTGCGACAAAATGGAAAATGCAGGAAGTTGATCGCACCGCACTGGGTGCAGCCGCCGAAAAGGTGCAAGCCGCAATGGAAGCAGAATTTCGGGTTTTTTTCCGCCGGTGTGGCGTCCGCGGGCACCGCTGTCAGGTAATCTTTTTCGCATGATGGACAGCTGTGCTGGCGATACGATGCGATTGCCAGCTCATAACTGATTTTTTTAGCGCGGGACGTAGTCGACTCCTGGATTTCGAGCGACTTGCGCTGGGCATAGGCGGTCAGATACTTGATCGCATAGATGCCGCCGCCGACTGTCATGACAATACCCACGACGTAGCGCACATAGCCGCCGTAGCTTGGCAGGTACGGCACCAGTCCGACAAAGAATACATAAACGCCGAACAGGATGTAACCCCACACCAGCGGCGCATACGTCGACTTGCGCCAGCGCATAAATGCGACCACCGCCAGGATCAGGAACGGCAAGGTAATCGCCAGCCGGATCAGGAAGATTTTTAGTTCATAGGCACGCTCAGCCACTGCGAATTGCTTTTGCGCGTCGTGCTCCAGGCGGCCGCGCTGCTCTTGTAATGCACTGGTTCGCGCATCGAGGGCGCGAACGGCGACCTGCACCGTATCGATTCTGGCGCGCCAGGCGGATTCCACCGCGCGCACCTTGTCGAGCTCCTTGGCCTTGTCGAGCACCATCGGATCTTCATTGGGCGAGCCGATGGTGCGGCGCGCGGCAAGCCAATTGTCGAACGACTGTTTTTCGGCGCGGTAATTGCGCTGCGCAATGTCGGCGGCCTTGGCGTAATCGTCGATTTCCTGTGAACGCGCGGCGCGTTCGCGGTCGACGCTAGCAATTTCACCAAGCTTGGTAGCAATAGCTGCCTGGTTGAAGAAGACCTCACGGTTGGGCGCACTGACCCAACCGCCGAGGTCATCGATGACTTTGCCGGCCAGCAGAATCAGAAAGCCTGCCAGCAAGATCGAGATGAGCGGCATGACGACTGCCTTGATGCGTTCGGGCGTAAACCAGTTTTTCTTGGCCATGGTCTGTTTTCTCGAAGTCTATTGCGGTGAATGGAACGCCAGTATAAGCAAGCAGCGACACCACGCGGCAAGGTTAATTGAAGTAGCGCCAGGCGAGACCGGCAGTGTGGGCTACGCATACGTGCGGGTTGCCATGCTGCGCTGTCAGCAAGCGTTTTCATGCACGATCGACTTGCGCGCAAGTTAATTTGAAAAAACTGCATCCAAATCAGAAAGCTCCCCGTATATGAAGTATGCCGATGCAGAATACACCGGCAAATGCAGACCGAATTACCTGCCATCGACCTCACCTTTCTTAACTATTTTTTGGAGAATCACCATGAACGCCAAGCAAATCCTCGTTGCAGTCGTTGCCACCATCGCCGTATCCTCGTCGTTTGCCGCGACCATGACCGAATTCAGCGACCATCGCTATGTTTCATCGAAGTCGCGCGCTGAAGTCGTGGCCGAGCTGAAGCAGGCGCGCGCCAACGGCGAGCCAGTGCGCGGCGAAGAAACCGCCTACCCGGTTCTGTCGACATCGAAAAGCGTCAAATCACGTGCCGACGTACTCTCGGAAATCAAGCAATCGTCTGTCAACAAAGCCAGCATCGACTATGCGGTAGCGATGTAATCGGTGGCGTGCTGCCAAGAAAAAACGTCATCTGCGGATGGCGTTTTTTTGTTTTGCGGCCAGGCACTGCCATGCCGGCATGGTCGAGCGCAGCTCTGTATGATGTTGCCATTGCCCGGTTATCCGGGCGCAACTTGTTTTCAACGACGCCATGGACACTCTTCACGCCATACCAGCCGCCACCCGCGCGCGCATTGCCCTGTTGCGCGACGCGATGCAGCAACACCGAATCGACGCCTGCCTGATCCCTTCCGCCGATCCGCACTTGTCCGAATACCTGCCCGGTCGCTGGAAGGGCCGTGAATGGCTGTCCGGCTTTACCGGATCGGTTGGCACACTGATTGTCACGGCCGACTTTGCCGGCCTGTGGGTCGATGGCCGTTACTGGACGCAAGCCGAGGCGGAACTCGCGGGCACTGGCGTCACGCTGATGAAAATCCCCTCAGGCAACAGCATGCTACATATCGACTGGCTGGCCGAACATTTGCAGGCAGGGCAGACGCTTGCCGCCGACGGCGCGGTGCTGGGCGTTGCGGTGGGCCGCATGCTGCAACAGGCATTGGGTCCACGTGGCATCGCACTGCGCACCGATTGCGACCTGCTCGACGCCGTCTGGCCAGACCGGCCGGTGTTGCCGACGCCGCCAATCTACGAACACGCCGCGCCGCAGGCCCCGGTGTCGCGCGCAGACAAGCTGACCGCGTTGCGCGAGACCATGCGCAGCCTTGGCGCCAATGCCCATTTCATCTCGACTTTGGACGACATCGCTTACCTGTTCAATTTGCGCGGGGCCGACGTCAGCTACAACCCGGTATTCGTGGCCCATGCGCTGGTCGGCGTCGAGCATGCGACGCTGTTCGTGTCCGACGGCAAAGTATCTGACGCTATGCGGCACCGCCTGGCGGCTGACGGCGTCAATGTCGCCGCCTACGACCGCGCAGCGTCGGCGTTGACCGCGCTGCCGGCAGGCACCAGCCTGCTGCTCGATCCGCGCCGCATTACGCTCGGACTGCTGCAGGCGGTCAATCCGGCTACGCGCGTGATCGAGGCCATCAATCCGACCACGTTTGCCAAGTCGCGCAAAACCGCCCAGGAAGCCGCGTTCATCCGCGAAACAATGGCGCAGGACGGCGCTGCGCTATGCGAGTTCTTCGCATGGCTGGAGCAGGCGCTGGGCCGGGAAACCGTCACCGAACTCACCATCGACGAGCGCATCACGGCCGCACGTGCGCAGCGCCTGGATTTTGTCAATCCGAGCTTCGCTACCATCGCCGGTTTCAATGGCAACGGCGCGATGCCGCATTATCGCGCAACCCCGCAGTCTCATGCCACTATCGAAGGCGACGGCTTGCTGCTGATCGACTCCGGCGGCCAGTACCTGGGCGGCACGACCGACATCACGCGCGTGGTGCCGGTCGGGCAGCCGTCGGCGGCGCAGATGCGCGACTTCACGCTGGTGCTCAAGGGCGTCATCGCACTGAGCAGCACGCATTTTCCACGCGGGACGCGGTCACCGATGCTGGACGCCATTGCACGCGCGCCGATCTGGGCTGGCGGCGTCGATTACAGTCACGGCACCGGTCACGGCGTCGGGTATTTTCTGAACGTGCACGAAGGCCCGCAAGTCATCAGCTGCCACGCTATGCCGGAGCCGCATACGGCCATGGAGCCGGGTATGATCACCTCGATCGAGCCGGGCATCTATCGGGCCGGGCGCTGGGGCGTGCGTATCGAGAACCTGGTCCTGAACCAGTCCGCCGAAATCACCGAATTCGGCGAGTACTTGCGCTTCGAGACTTTGACGCTATGTCCGATCGATACTCGCTGCATCGATCGCAGCCTGCTGCGCAGCGATGAGATCGCGTGGCTAAACGCCTACCATGCGACGGTGCGGGAACGGCTGTCGCCGCTGGTCGTCGGCGATGCCAAGGCATGGCTGGAATTGCGCACGCAAGCCTTGCAACCTCTACAATAGACGCATGGATATTTCACTGGCAGACCTGGAACAGGCGATCAATTACTGGCGCGCGCGGCGCCCTTCATCGGGCGAAGAACGCGCCTTGTCGGCTGAAGTCAATGCGCTGGCCACGGTCTACGCGATGATGATCTTCGAACGCCAGCGAACCGTGCCGGCCGCAGCGGTCGATGCGGTAGTGCTGCGGCTGATCGAATCCTGGCGGCAGCCCGGCTAGGTCCGATTCCGCCGCGCGCCGCCGCTACATGTTGCGCCGGTATTGTCCACCGACGGCAAACAAGGCCTCGGTGATTTGACCGAGTGAACAGACCCGCACCGCATCCATCAGCTTTTCGAAGACGTTTTTGTCCTCGATCACCGCTTGCTGCAAGGCTGCCAGCATCGTCGTTGCCTGCGCCGCATGTCGCCGCTGGAAATCCGCCAGGCGTGTTAGCTGCGATTGTTTTTCTTCCTCGGTCGAACGCGCCAGTTCGATCTTTTGCACGGTGCCGCTCGACTTCGGATTGCGAAAGGTATTGACGCCGATGATGGGCAACGTACCGTCATGTTTCTGGTGCTCGTAGAGCATCGATTCTTCCTGGATTTTGCCGCGCTGGTAGCCGGTTTCCATCGCGCCCAGCACACCGCCACGTTCGGCGATGCGTTCGAATTCCTGCATCACCGCTTCTTCGACGATGTCGGTCAATTCCTCGATGATGAAGCTGCCCTGGTTCGGATTCTCATTCTTGGCCAGGCCCCATTCGCGATTGATGATCAGCTGGATCGCCAGCGCGCGGCGCACCGACTCGTCGGTCGGCGTGGTGATCGCTTCATCGTACGCATTGGTGTGCAGCGAATTGCAATTGTCGTAGATTGCGATCAGCGCCTGCAGCGTAGTGCGGATGTCATTGAAATCGATTTCCTGCGCATGCAGCGAGCGGCCCGAGGTCTGCACGTGATACTTCAGCTTTTGAGCGCGCTCGTTGGCGCCGTATTTGTCGCGCATGGCCACCGCCCAGATACGGCGGGCGACACGCCCCAGTACCGTGTATTCGGGGTCCATGCCATTGGAAAAGAAGAACGACAGGTTCGGTGCGAAATCATCGATGTGCATGCCGCGCGCCAGGTACGCCTCGACAAAGGTAAAACCGTTCGATAACGTAAATGCCAGTTGCGAAATCGGATTGGCGCCAGCTTCGGCAATGTGATAACCCGAGATCGAGACCGAGTAAAAATTGCGCACTTGGTGATGGACGAAATATTCCTGGATGTCGCCCATGACCTTCAACGAAAATTCGGTCGAGAAGATGCAGGTGTTCTGGCCCTGGTCTTCTTTCAGGATATCGGCCTGCACGGTGCCGCGCACATTCTGCAAGACCCAGGCGCGGATTTTGGCGGTCTCGTCGGCGGTCGGCTCGCGCCCGTTGTCGCTACAGAACTTGACAAGCTGCTGGTCGATCGCGGTGTTCATGAACATCGCCAGGATGGTCGGCGCCGGACCGTTGATGGTCATCGATACCGAGGTCGCCGGGTCGCACAGGTCGAAGCCGTCGTACAGCACTTTCATGTCGTCCAGCGTCGCGATCGACACACCGGAATTACCGACTTTGCCATAAATATCCGGGCGCACTGCCGGATCGGCACCGTACAGCGTCACCGAGTCGAACGCCGTCGACAGTCGCTTGGCATCCATGCCTTCGGACACCAGCTTGAAGCGACGATTGGTGCGAAACGGATCACCTTCGCCGGCGAACATGCGGGTCGGGTCTTCGCCTTCGCGCTTGAAGGCGAACACGCCGGCGGTGTACGGAAACGAGCCGGGGACGTTTTCCAGCATCAGCCAGCGTAAGATCTCGCCGTGGTCCTCGAAGCGCGGGATCGCCACTTTGCGAATCCGGGTGCCGGACAGTGTAGTGAAAATCAGCCGGGTGCGGATTTCCTTGTCGCGGATCTTGACCACGTAGTCGTCGCCCGCATACGCTTCCTGCATGGCCGGCCACATTGCCAGCAGCTTTTTAGCGCCGGCATCCTGGCTTGCATCCTTTTCCATTGCCAGCGCGTCCAGTAACGACGTCGCCTCGGCCGACGTCGCGCCCAGCATGTGCGCGGACGCCTGCAACTGCTGTTTTTCACGCGCCAGCCTGACCTGACGCGCAGTCGTCTTGTGATAGGCGCGCACGGTGTCGGCGATCTCTGCCAGATAGCGGCTGCGCGCCGGTGGCACGATGGCGTTCTTGCCCGATGAAAAACGCACGTCGACGGCGGTCAGCTTGCTCGGACGAACCGTCAAGCCATGTGACGCCAGCGCGGGCAGCAAGCCTTGATATAACGCCGTCACGCCATCGTCATTGAAACGCGATGCCTGGGTACCGAACACCGGCATCTGTTCGGGACGCTGGCTCCACAGTTCGCGGTTGCGCTGATACTGCTTGGCGACGTCGCGCAAGGCATCCTGCGACCCCTTGCGATCGAACTTGTTGATCGCGACGAAATCGGCGAAATCGAGCATGTCGATTTTTTCCAGTTGCGACGCGGCGCCGAACTCGGGCGTCATGACGTACAGGCTGACATCCACATGCGGCACGATTGCAGCGTCGCCCTGGCCGATACCGGAAGTTTCGACGATCACCAAATCGAAGCCGGCTATCTTGCAGGCGGCGATCACGTCTGGCAGCGCCTGCGAAATTTCAGAACCCGCTTCGCGCGTGGCCAGCGAGCGCATGAACACCCGCACCTGCCCGCCCCACGGCGCAATCGCATTCATGCGGATGCGGTCGCCCAGCAACGCGCCGCCGGATTTGCGACGTGACGGATCGATCGAGATAATGGCGATGTCGAGCGCATCGTCCTGGTCGAGCCGGATGCGCCGGATCAGCTCATCGGTCAGCGACGATTTGCCGGCGCCGCCGGTGCCGGTAATGCCCAGCGCCGGCACCGTCACGCTTTTTGCCGCACGATGCAGATCCGCCTTCAACTCGGCGCTGGCCTTGTCGTTTTCCAGGGCAGTGATCAGTTGCGCCAACGGCCGGTGCTTGGCCGCGGTATCCTCGCCCAGCAGTGCGTCGAGCGAGGTCGGCGCATGCACCGACAGATCGGTATCGCACGCCTGAATCATCGACAGGATCATGCCGACCAGTCCCATGCGCTGGCCGTCTTCCGGACTGAAAATGCGCGTGACGCCATACGCATGCAATTCGGCGATTTCCTCTGGCACGATGACGCCGCCGCCGCCGCCGAATATCTTGATATGGGCGCCGCCGCGCTCCCTGAGCAAGTCGACCATGTATTTGAAATATTCGACATGGCCGCCCTGGTAGCTCGACAGCGCAATGCCCTGCGCATCTTCCTGCAGCGCTGCGGTGACGATGTCATCGACCGAACGGTTGTGACCGAGGTGGATGACTTCGGCGCCATTGGCCATCAGAATCCGACGCATGATGTTGATCGATGCATCGTGGCCGTCGAACAGCGACGCCGCCGTGATGAAGCGGACCTTGTTGGCGGGTTTGTATTCGGTCAGCTTGCTGGCAATCGAAAGGTCGGTCATGGTGCATCCTTGGCGGAAAGGCAGACGGGAATCAATGAAGGTAGCTGACGTTAACGTAAACGTCAAGTTTGTGTTGTCGGCGCGACGACAATTGCACGGCGTGCGCCTGAAAGGCAGGCAGTTTGGTATGCTCGCATGCTGTAACACAACATTACGACTGCTATGAGCGCAACTTTTATCTTACCTTCGTCGATGCAGGTGCTCGAACGTGGCTGGTTGTCCTCGAACAATATCCTGTTCACCGGTGCGCACGAAACGGCACTGGTCGACAGCGGCTACCTGACCCATGCGCTGCAAACCGTGGCGCTGGTCGAGCACGCGTTGCAGGGCCGCTCGCTGGACCGTTTGATTAATACCCATCTGCATTCCGATCATTGCGGTGGCAATGCGGCGTTACAGGACCGCTACCACTGCCGCACCACGATTCCCGCGTCCGAAGCCGACAAGGTACGCGAATGGGATGAAGAGGCGCTCAGTTTTGCGGCGACCGGGCAGCAATGTGCGTGTTTCGGTTTCGACGATACGATTGGCGCCGGCGATCGACTGCGGCTGGGCGACATCGACTGGCAGGTGCTGGGTGCGCCGGGGCATGATCCGCATTCGCTGATCCTGTATGCCCCCGACGAACGCATCCTGATTTCTGCCGATGCGTTATGGGAAAACGGCTTTGGTGTGATCTTTCCGGAACTCGACGGCGAATCGGGCTTTACCGAGACGCGCGCCACACTGGAGCTGATTGCCACGCTCGATATCGGGCTGGTGATTCCGGGACATGGCGCGCCATTCGAGGATGTTGCCGGGGCGCTGGGCAGGGCGTTTTCGCGCATCGATTACCTGCGCGCCGATCCGGCAAAAAATGCCCAGAACGCGGTCAAAGTATTGCTGAAATTTCTGCTGCTGGAACGACAGTGCATTGCGCTTGCCGACGTGCCGCGCCTGCTGTCGGAAATACGCCTGTTCGCCGCCGCCAACGAACGCTATCTGCATCAGCCGGCACCGGAGCTGGCACAGTGGGCGGTGGCGCAACTGGTACGCGCGCGGGCCGCAAAAATCGACGCCGGCATGTTGGTTAATTTCGATGGTTGAACCGGCAGGAGTCGGCGACTGGCTGTAATTTCTTCTCGATGTGCGCCCTTGCTTCTGTGGCACTGTACCACGTGCCATTGCGCTCAAAGTTGCAACCTGACGCGACGAGATTGGCGAGGAGTTGTTCAACTTCTAGCTTCGTTGCCATACTTGGCTCGGCTGCCAACGTGGTCGAAATGTGTATGGTCGCAAGCAGCGCGAGGAAGAACTTGGAACGGATTGACATAGGAGGTTATCGTTAAAAATAAATGGCGGCGATGCCGTTCGAGTTGCATCTCGGTCGAATGCAGAAGCCGTTTGTCCGGTTGCGTTGCAATCCAAATAATTTCAAACGCAGCGGCATGAGTCATTCTTGCAGAGATCAAGTGACAGTCCTCAGGGTCGATGCCGGATAACCGAATGTTCGAGCCACTCATCGTCAAGATGAACGCTACACTTTCGCAACTTCATCCATTGACCACTTAAATGATCCGAGATTTGATCGATGAAATTTCATTTTACATGCCTCCATTTCCCTGCCCGCTTTTCAAAGATTTGTCATCTGAGATCGGAGCAGAAGGCCGCTTCCGGAATTTCCACAAGAAGATCACAGCACCGACGGGAATGCAAAAGGTAATGTGCCATGGGCCCAACCATCCAGAGCGAGCATAGCTGGCACTTAGGAGATTGAACTGAAACGCATTAGCAGAAACTGCTCCACTAGACCAATTGAGAGACAAGGCAAAAACGCCGATTAAAGTAAAGACTGCCCATAGCCATTTCCTTTTGATACCTGGCGTTCGAATGCATCGGACAAATGCGTAGGCACTCATTCCAAATGCAAATAGGGTACAAAAAAAGAACACGTATTGAAAGACGCCCTTGCCTTTGAAAGTAAACGCATTCAACTCCGCGAGCGGTGCAGGGAGAGCCTCAACGTTGAACGCTATTATTCGAAAGCTACCCGGCTCACCGGACAGCTTTGCCGATGCGACCAACCATTTGGACTGGGGAAACGCGTATTCAATCGCAACGTTCGCCGTCCGCGAACTGGACCCGCTGTTCACGCCGTTCATTTTCTTAATGTAGTTCCAGGCTACTGGCTCAAGTTTGGACGGCGTTTCCGCTGGAATCATCGAAGCCAGGCGTTCCAGGACTGCCCGAATATCAGCCTGATGAACGCGTTCGTCCATCCGTGACTCGATAGATCGAAAGTCGCGCGCAACAAGGCGGCTTACTGTTGCCATGAGATACTGCGCCTCGGGTGTTTTGTTGAAATCTGCTTCGGACTGCGGTATGCCACATCCCCCCAAAAGCAAAGCGAGAATGACGATCAGATAACGGACACGCATGAGTTGGCTAAGCAATCAGTTCACCTGCGCAAGACGTCAGTGCGCATCGTCGAGCTAATTTTTTTATATTCATTGAATTTGACTTTTGAGCCAATTGGCACTTGATCCTTACCAATACCTTGAAGCAAAAAGGCTTCGCATTGATCTGGCGGAGTAGTCTTTCGAAGCAGCCATTCCTGCTGGCCAACCGCGAGATAATGCCCTGTGGACAATAGCTACAGTCTACTGTCGGATCATGCCGATGTCGAGCGGGACGTTTTTACGACCTGCACGATTTCCTTCCCGTGCAGATCAGACCTGCACGTCCTTTTCAGATTTGGTTTGAACTGACACATCCGGCCACATTATCTCTGAGCCAAAAAATCCAGACATTCCATCCTTCCCGAATCAACCGGATTGTTGGCCCCCGATATTCCACGCCCATTCCGCTAGCCATAGCGGCACGCAGGTCGATGGCAATACTTCTTATCGCGCATCAATTCACACCCCGCCTCTTTGCATCATGCTAAACAACGATTTTTTCATCGTTCATACGCGCATGAAAATTTCACACCCCGTCGTCGTCGAGTGCACGCCATCGGTGGTATCAACCTGCTCATTTAATTTCGTAACTGGCATCGTTAAATGAATGTAGCGCCGGTAAATCCGCATACACCGGTTTCCTGCCCTGCTGTTTTGCCTGAAACGCTTCGACCAGGTTGCCGGTTTGCCAGATGCCCGATTGTAGCCATCCCATCTGCTGCAACGCATCGGCCGTCGAATGATCGCGGGCATAGTGAATTGCCTGCTTGCTGCCCCAGATCGCCACTGGCGGCTTTTCGGCAATTTCGCGCGCCATCTGCAAGGCCGCTTCGACTGTCGCCTCGTGTGTGGCGAAGACTTCGTTGACCAGTCCCACCGCCAAAGCGCGCGCGGCAGGCAAACGGCGGCCGGTATAAGCCATCTCGTGCACCACGCCTTCGGGAATCAGTTTCGGCAAGCGCTGCAAGGTACCGAGATCGGCGGTCATGCCGATATTGATTTCCTGGATGCAGAAGAACGCATCGGCGCTGGCCAGCCGGATATCGCAGGCGCACACCATGTCGACGCCGCCGCCGATGCAGCCGCCCTGGATCGCGGCGATGACCGGCATGCGCAGGTTTTCCAGCAATGTGAAAACGCGCTGCATGTCATCGAGTTGCGGTGCGATATTGGCGCGGCCGCCGGCGCTGGCGTCATCGAGCGCAATGCCGGCGTCGGCGTCACTGCCGAACACGTCGAGTGCCATGCCGGCGGTGAAATGCTTGCCGGTCGAGGAAATCACCAGCACCCGCGCCGCCGCTTTTTGCTGCAGCATCGTCAGCACCGCGGTCAGCTCGCGCCACAGCACCGGTTGCATGGTATTCATGGCGGTCGGGCGGTTCAGGACCAAATGCGCGACTTGATCGGTTATGCTGAACAGGATGCATTGGGTATTCATGGGTGTCTCCGTCATCGGTGAGGAAGTTTTTTCGGGTGCAGCAGGCGTCGGGTTCGATACCGCCAGTGACATGGCGAAACCCCACCCTGTGCCAGCGCGGGTGTCGGTTGGCGCGCTGCGCGGCGGCGCCGATCACATTGTTTTTTCTGCTAACATCATAGACGCAAAAGCGGAAAACGCAATCGTCTTGTCGCCGTGCGCGCCCACCGTCCACCTTCTCCAGGAATCTCCCATGTCAAACAGTCATCTGCCCGTAGCCCTGCAAAACCTGTCCTTGCCGGTCATCGGTTCACCGCTCTTTATTGCCAGCGGTCCGGCGTTGGTCATCGCCCAATGCAAGGCCGGCATCGTCGGTTCTTTTCCGGCCCTGAACGCGCGTCCGGCCGAATTGCTCGACACCTGGCTAACCGACATCCAGGCCGAACTGAAAGCTTACAAAGAAGCCAATCCGACTGCGATCATCGGACCGATTGCAGTCAATCAAATCGTGCATCAGTCTAATGACCGGCTGGCGCACGATGTCGAGGTCTGCGTCAAGCACCAGATCCCGATCATCATTTCGTCGTTGCGCGCGCCGCCTAAGGAAATGCTCGATGCGATTCATAGCTATGGCGGGATCGTGCTGCATGACGTGATCTCGATCCGTCATGCGCAAAAGGCACTGGAAGCCGGCGTCGACGGCCTGATTCTTGTTGCCGCCGGTGCCGGTGGTCATGCCGGCGCGCTGTCGCCGTTCGCGCTGGTAGGCGAAATTCGCAAGTTCTTCAAGGGACCGATCGCGCTGTCGGGCTCGATCGCCACCGGCGACGCCGTGCTGGCGGCACAGGCCATGGGTGCCGATTTCGCCTACATCGGTTCGCGCTGGCTGGCGACCAAGGAATCGAATGTAGACGAGGCCTACCGTAATGCGATCGTCGATTCCAGTGCTGCCGATATCGTCTATACCAACCTGTTTACCGGCGTGCATGGCAACTACCTGAAAAAATCGATCGTCAGCGCCGGACTCGATCCCGAAAACTTGCCGGTGGCCGACAAGACCGCGATGAATTTCGGTTCCGGCAGCGGCAGCAAGGCCAAGGCATGGCGTGACATCTGGGGCGCAGGCCAGGGCGTCGGGCTGATGCATGACGTACCGACCGTGGCCGAGATGGTAGCGCGCCTGAAGTCCGAATACGAAGCCGCCCGCGCGCGCCTTTCCCTGCAAGGATGATCATGAAAAAAGCGTACGTGGTCGCCGAAATACAGGTCAATGACGCCACTGGCTATGCCGATTATCTGCCGCTTTCCACCGCCAGTCTGGCACAGTACGGCGGCACATTTCTGGTGCGCGGCGGACAGCGCGACCAGAAGGAGGGCGGTGACGAGGCGCATGGTGCCGGCTGGCGCACGGTCATCACCGAATTCGTATCGATGGACGCCGCGCAGCGCTGGTACGATTCCGTCGAATATCAAAAGGCGAAGTCGGTGCGGGTCGCCAATTCGATCGGCAGACTGTTCATTGTCGAAGGCGTGTAAAGTTCGTCGTCAAAAACTGCCGAATCTGCGAAGCGCCGGGAATTTTCAAGCGATTTGTCGCTCCAACCGTGGAGTCGATCGCGATCTTCGCTATTCGGTGCCTCATCTAAAAGGAATGCCGCCATGACCAATGACGATCAAAAACGACCTGACGAAAAAATACGCCAGGCCGGTGTCGATACCACCAAGTCGCAACGCGAAGACGACACTCCGCAACTGCCGAACGAACGCGACGAGTCGCACGCCAGTCAGGCGTCCGCGCCGCGCGACATCATGAAGCAGGCGCATCAGGACATCGAAAGCGGGCAGGTCGATACCGAACTGCGCGGCACGCGTGGCGTCGACGCAGTCAACCAGCCGGCTCCGGCCAAATCACGCGAGAGCGCCGGCGAAAAATTCGGCACGCCGGAAGCCGACAAGACAACTGCCGACGGCGACTGACCGCTTTACCGAGCCGTCAGCCGGTGGTCTGGATGGCCCAGATCTCCGGCAGGTTGCGCCAGTAGCCGTATGCGTCCATGCCGTAACCGATGACGAATTTGTTCGGTAGCACGAGCCCGACATAATCGGGTACCACGGGTTTTTTCTTGCCGATCGCCTTGTCGGCAAAGACCGCCAGCACTACCTCGGCGGCACCCATTTCCAGCAAGCGTTCCTTGACGTGGGCCAGTGTCTCGCCTTCGTCCAGGATATCGTCGAGTACGATCAGGGTCCGGCCGCGTACATCGGCGCGCGGCTCCACTTTCCATTCGATCTTACCGCCCTGGTCTTTGTTACCGTACCGTGTGACGTGGATGTAATCGAACTCCAGCGGAAAGCGCAGCCGCGTCAGCAACTGGCCGCAAAACACCACGGCACCCCCCATCACGCCCAGTACCAGCGGATAAGGCGCGCCTTCGACGTGGTCGAAACGCTGATTCAGCTGCAATGCAATTTTATCGACTGCGGCCTGGACCGCCGGCGCATCGAAAACCAGCTCGGCACCGGTCATCAGCGCGCGCGCCTTTTGTGCATGGGATAACGGATTGTCGTCTTGCATGAT
>JACMQD010000332.1 GCA_014377155.1 Herminiimonas sp. | reverse complement strand
GCGTTGAAATGTCCGCCGATGTCCCGTGCCACGCTGGCGTTTGCGAGGGATTGCAGTTTGGCGCGCAGGTTGGCGATACGGGTCGGCGCGCGCAGCAGGTCGCCGGCCAACTGGGCAAAAAATTCACGCGGATGCGGCTCGAAGGTCATCACGGCAGTCTCGACACCCAGACTCGCAGCGGCCTGATCCATCCGCGCGAGCAGGGCCTGATGGCCACGATGCACGCCATCGAAATTGCCGATCGCCAGCGCACAAGGCGCTTGCGATTCGGGGTTGGGAAGTCCGCGGAAAACCTTCATATCGGAAAAGAAGCTGTCAAATAGCCTTGGATTATAAATGCTTTCGCCTGAGTTTCCTTCGTTGCAAGACGTAGCAGGTCCGTAATCAGCGATTCGGCAGCGTATTTTGACCATAATAGAGTCGCATCAACCGATAGATTTCAGGGTAGCACTGCGCTAGCGGCGCCGGCTTGACGAAAAATGCTTCCGACGCTACTGCAAAGAATTCGGCAGGATCGATTGCGGCATACGGATCCATGGGGAGTGTTGAAAATAATGCATCGTACAGCGCTGCTACCGCCGGGTCGTCGAGATCGACATCGTCCGGCAGCTGTTCCTCGAGGGTGTCGACCGCATTCCGGAAGTCGGCATAAGCTTCTGAAAATTCGCGTTGCCACTCGACGGCCTTCAGTTCCTGATGATAAGCGGCGAGGAAAGGAGGACAGCCGTTCGCATCGCCATGGCCCATGTCGATTTTGTGCACGAATTCGTGGATCAAAACATTGAAACTGGCATCCGGGTGTTCACCCTGTTCGACATCTTCCCAGGACAGGGCGATCGCGCCGCCGGCGCCCAGCGCTTCGCCGGCCACTGGTTCATGCCACTCATGCACGACGCCGGCTTCATCGACTTCACTATGCGGGACGATGAATTCGGTCGGATAGACAATGATGTCATGCAAGTCGTCGTACAGGTCAATCGTCAAGTTCAGTATCGGCAAGGCGGCCTGGGCCGCAATAAGCACCGCGATTTCATCCGTCAGCACGAAACCGCCAGCGCCGGAAAAGTTCTTGGTCGCCAGAATTGTTTCGGCCAGATCCTTGAGGCGTAAGCGTTCATCCACCGACAAACGTTGCAGGAAGCGCAGTCGCGTAACACTCGCCAGCCACAGAGGAGCGGGAATTCGCTGCGGCTCGCGCTGGAATAACTGGTTAAACCATTTCATGGTCGTATCGTGATCAGCGCTGCGGCGCTGTTCGTAAAAGGATTTTTTCGGTGCTTGCGGTGAATGACCCGCAAGGTAATCGAACGACTTACATGGCACCCCACACGGCGTTGATCGCGGCCAGGGCTGCCATGCCTGCCGTTTCGGTGCGTAAGACCCGCGGTCCGATCGACAGGCACAGGACGCCCTGCGCGCGGGCCCTGTCTTCTTCGGCATCGGTAAATCCGCCTTCCGGCCCGATGACGAGCGCGACGGCTTGCGGCGGGTGGTGACGCGCCCAGTCTGACAACGATTGTTCTGCGCGCGGACTCAGCAGAATGCGTATATGCAAATCCTGCTGCCCGATCCAGGTAGTGAAATCGGTCGAATCGGCCAGATGCGCCAGTCGGTTGCGACCGCACTGCTCGGCTGCGGCGACGATGATGCCTTGCCAGTGTTCGTTTTTCTTTGCCGCGCGCTCCGCCGTGAGCCTGACCACGCAGCGCTGCGCAGACAAAGGCTGGATTGCCGTGACGCCGAGCTCGACTGACTTTTCAATGATCCAGTCCATCTTGGAGGCTTCCGGCAAAGCTTGTGCCAGGGTGACAGCATAAGGCAGCTCCGCTTCGCGCGGCGAGAATGTCTTGACTTCGGCGCTGGCGCGGCGCTTCTCGATTGTCGCCAGCGTCGCCACATATTCGCCGCCTTCGCCATTGAAGAGGGTGATGCAATCGCCAATGGTCATGCGCAGTACTTGCACATGGTGCGCGACATGGTCCGGCAGCGCGATCAGTTGACCGATGGCGAGCGGTTGCGGACAAAAAAATCGTGGCATGGAATACCCGTTAATACGCGGACGACTACTGATGGCCCGGCGATGTCAGCACGCTGGCGAAGCCCCAGCGGTAGCCATTGATGTCTTCGACCTGGCAATAGCGCTCACCCCAAAATGTATTGTCCGGCGCCATGCGAGAGGTGCAGCCTGCCGCGATGGCCTTTTCATGCATCCGATCGACATTGGCGACATAGACATACATCGAAAAAGGCGCCTCGACCTTCGTGGTGGCCGGCGCCTTGGCCGTCATGCCGAACGCATTTTCCGGGGCGAACATCACAAGCTGCTGTCCGTTCAAGCCCATCTGCGCATGAACGATCCGATTGTCCATTTCATGCTTGAACATCAGGCTCAGGCCGAACGCCGATTCGTAAAAGGCAATCGAACGCGCAGCATCCTGTACGGCCAGGTATGGTGTCAGCGTCGGCGTATCTGGCGGACAAAAATTCGACATGGCGGTCTCCGGCAAATTGGACATGGGCTCAACACACACGATGCAGCTGAGGGGTTTTCCGTCAAGTAAAGGAAGGCTGCAGCGACAGCATCGAGCAGTCCGTCTGCATTTTAGACGACCTTTACACTGGTGTTCAGCAAGCCGTCGACATGCCCTTCCATCAAATCACCCCGCACGACCGGACCGACGTTTTCAGACGTGCCGGAATAAATCAGGTCGCCGGGCATCAGTTCGAAGGCGTCCGATAGCTTGCTGATTTGTTCGGCGACCGACCAGATCATCTGCTTCAAGTCTGCTTGCTGTTTCGTGGCTGGAATGTTGCATGTTTGTCTCCTTTGCGATTTTTTGAATGGGAGGAATGGGATGTCTCGACACTGCGGCTCCATTATAGAAGGCAATTCGATCTCGGTACACCGTCGGGTGCCAACGTTCGGCGACCACTATGTGGACTTTATCTCGCCGGCTATGCGCCGATCGTTCCTGGTAATCTTGCGCAGGATATCGTCACACGACAAAGCACAATTTCAAAATGAGGTCGGCACTCTGGTAAAATATGCGGCTTTGCAGCAAAGCATCACCTCCCATTCGAACGCTTCCGAACTGAAACCATGACTACCATGCTCCCGACCAAACAGATGGCCAACGCAATTCGCGCATTGGCAATGGACGCCGTACAAAAGGCCAATTCCGGCCACCCCGGCATGCCGATGGGGATGGCGGAAATCGCTGTTGCGCTTTGGTCCGGACACTACCGTCATAATCCAGCCAATCCGAAATGGGCCAATCGGGACCGCTTCGTTTTGTCGAACGGTCATGGTTCGATGCTGCATTATGCATTGCTGCACCTGACCGGTTACGACTTGTCGATGGACGAGTTGCGCAATTTCCGCCAGTTGCACTCGAAGACACCGGGCCATCCCGAAGTCGACATCACGCCGGGAATCGAAACCACCACCGGTCCGCTCGGACAGGGACTGGCGAATGCAGTGGGCATGGCGCTCGCCGAAAAATTGCTGGCGTCCGAATTCAACGAGCCGGGCTTCGATGTCGTCGATCACAACACTTATGCATTCGTCGGTGACGGTTGTCTGATGGAGGGCATTTCGCATGAGGCCTGTTCGCTGGCCGGTGTGCTGCGCCTGTCGAAACTCATCGTGATCTATGACGACAATGGCATTTCGATCGATGGACATGTGGCAGGCTGGTTCGGCGATGACACGCCGAAGCGATTCGAAGCGTATGGCTGGAACGTCGTGCGCGATGTCGACGGTCACGATGTCGCGGCAGTCGATGCGGCGATTACGTCGGCCAAAGGCGCCGACAAGCCCACGCTGATCTGCGCCAAGACCGTCATCGGCAAAGGGTCGCCGAACCTGCAAGGTACCGACAAGGTGCATGGCGCCGCACTCGGTGACAAAGAAATTGCCATCGTGCGCGAAGCACTTGGCTGGTCGTCGGCGCCGTTCGAAATCCCGGCCGAAGTCTATGCCGCATGGGATGCAAAAGCCCGGGGCAGTGCGCTGGAGCACGATGCAGACCAGTTATTCACGGCCTACAGCGAACGTTTCCCCCAAAAGGCTGGTGAACTGCTGCGTCGCATGAAGGGTGAGTTACCTGGTAACTTCGCTGCAACGGTCGATGCTTATATTGGCACCTGCATCGACAAGAAGGAAACCATTGCAACCCGCAAGGCCAGCCAGAACGCAATTCAGGCGCTGGCGCCGGTGCTGCCGGAATTTTTGGGTGGCTCGGCCGATCTGACCGGTTCGAACCTGACTAACTGGAAGGAAAGTATTGCTGTGCGAGCCGATGTCTTCGGTAATCACATCAATTATGGCGTGCGCGAATTCGGCATGAGCGCCATCATGAACGGCATTGCGCTGCATGGCGGCCATATCCCGTTCGGCGCGACCTTCCTGACGTTCTCGGATTACAGCCGCAATGCGCTGCGCATGGCCGCGTTGATGAAGATCCGTTCGATCTTCGTATTCACCCATGATTCGATCGGTCTGGGCGAGGACGGCCCGACGCATCAGTCGGTCGAGCATGTATCGAGCCTGCGCCTGATTCCGAACCTGGACAACTGGCGTCCTTGCGATACGGTCGAATCGGCCGTGGCATGGGAGCAGGCGGTCAAGCGCCAGAACGGTCCCAGCACCCTGATTTTTTCGCGTCAGAATTTGCCCTTCCAGGAACGCGATGCGGCGCAGGTCGGCAATATTCGCCGCGGCGGTTATGTCTTGAAAGATACCGCCGATGCCAAGGCAATCCTGATCGCGACCGGCTCTGAAATCGAACTGGCGGTCAATGCCGCCGAAGAACTCGCCAAGCAGGGTATCGCGGTGCGCGTGGTCTCCATGCCATCGACCGATGTCTTCGACCGCCAGGATGCCGCCTACAAAGCGAGTGTCTTGACCAAAGGACTGCCGCGGGTGGCGGTCGAGGCTGGCGTGACGGACTTCTGGTACAAGTACGTCGGACTCGAGGGCGCGGTAATCGGCATCGACACGTTTGGTGAATCGGCACCGGCCGGCGTACTGTTCAAGCACTTCGGCTTTACCGTCGAAAACGTCGTCGCTGCCGTAAAGAAAACGCTGGCGTGAAATTAACCTCGCCTTCGGTTACGTCCTTGAACGCGGGCGTGGTGCTCCGTCCGGCGGCGGTCGGCGATGCTGTGGCAATCGCCAGCGTGCGCGTGGCAAGCTGGCGCGTAACTTATCGCGGCATCATGCCGGACGCCTATCTGGACGCAATGGATGTCGGCGAAAGTACCGAGCTCTGGGCAAAAGTATTATCAATGGCGCCCGGCAAAATGATTGCCGTGTATGTTGCCGAAACCAGTGACGGCGTGATCGGATTCGCCTCCGGCAATCTGCTCGCGGAAGCGAAATTTGGCCTCGATGCTGAGCTTGGCGCGGTCTACCTGATGCCGCATGCGCAGCGCTCGGGAATCGGTCGCCGTCTGGTAGCGATGGTTGCCAATACGTTGGCAGCCCGTGGCGCAAATGGATTGATTGCCTGGGTCATTACCGAGAACAAGCCGGCGCGGCAGTTTTTTGCACAGTTGGGTGCGCAATTGCTGATCGAGCAAGCGTACACATGGGAAGGTGACGATCTGATCGAGGCAGGCTATGCGTGGCGTGATTTGGCCGCACTGGCGCAGGCTTGCGGCGAATGATCAGCTATCAGGGGCGCCGTGTTCGCGTGGTTTTTATTGCTATTTCAATTTGCTGACAATTCACAGGAGAGAACCATGACAATTCGCGTCGCAATCAACGGCTACGGCCGCATCGGCCGCAACATCCTTCGTGCACACTACGAGGGCGGCAAGACCAACGACATCCAGATCGTTGCCATCAACGACCTCGGCGATGCCAACTCGAATGCTCATCTGACACGTTACGACACGGCCCACGGAAAATTTCCCGGCACCGTTACGGTCGACGGTGATTTCATGATCGTCAATGGTGACAAGATCCGCGTTTTCGCGCAACGCAATCCGGCTGAAATCCCGTGGGGTGAGTTGAATGTCGACGTTGTGCTCGAATGCACCGGCTTCTTCACCACCAAGGAAAAAGCCTCCGCCCACATCGCTGGCGGCGCCAAAAAAGTCATTATTTCCGCGCCCGGCGGCAAGGATGTCGACGCGACGATCGTCTTCGGCGTCAATGACGGTGTG
>JACMQD010000331.1 GCA_014377155.1 Herminiimonas sp. | reverse complement strand
TTGGTCCATACGCTGGTGGGCACGGCTGGCAACGTCGCCGATGTCACGCAGGCACATACGCTGTTGCACGGTCACGAGACCGTCGTGCTGGCCGATGCCGGCTACCAGGGCGTGGAAAAACGAGACGAGAATCAAGGTAAAGCGGTGCACTGGCACGTCGCGATGAAACGTACCCAGCGCAAAGCACTACCAGGTACAAAATTGGGGCGCATGCGTGAAAAACTGGAAGTGCTCAAGGCGAGTGTGCGCGCCAAGGTCGAGCACCCTTTCCATGTCGTCAAAAACCTGTTGTGTTATCGGAAGACGCGTTACCGCGGGCTGGCAAAAAATACAGCGCAGCTATTCACGTTGTTCGGCATCGCCAATCTGATTCTGGCTGGCCGGCGCTTCGCAATACCAAGTCGGCCAAGTGCTTGCTAAATGCCACGGCCATCATCGGTGCTCAGATCATGAGTTCAACGTAAGCGCGAGTTTCTCCACACCGAACTGAGTACCGTTGGGACCATGGCGATTTTGCATCGCACCGAGGCAATCGTGTCCGATTGGCGATGGCAGCAGGTACTGGCAAGACGCAATGTCGGGTAGCGGCCGGCCCGATAAGATCATGACGCGGGCGTTTTAGCTTTTATCTGCTCGGCATAGTGGAACGGCAGCAAGTCGGTCACGTCGGCGTCCGGTGCGCGCTGCGGCAATTCAGTCAGCACATGCAGCAGATAAGCATACGGTTCGACACCACAGGCGCGGCACGTCAGCATCAGGCTGTAGACCATCGCACTGGCTTTCGCGCCGGCGACGCTGTCACTGAACAGCCATGATTTTCTGCCAGTGCAAAAGGGTCTGATGTCACGCTCGATGACATTGTTGTCCACGGGCGCCCGCCCATCCCTGACGAAGCGGTTCAGGTATTGCCACTGGTTGCGCGTATAGGCAATGGCCTTGCCCAAGAGGCTCTTGGGCAGCGTTAACGGTGCGAGCTCGTCGAGCCACACCTTGAAGGCGTCGAGCAGCGGCACGCTGTGCAGCTGGCGCAGCCGGTGCCGATAGTCGGCGCGCGTCTGGCCAGCGGGCACCTCTGCCTTGGCCAGCGTCTCGACCTGATACAGCGCTTTGAAGTATTCCAGCGCCTGCGCTGCCCGACCGCCAGGCTTCTTCTGCCCCTTCATCGCATCCACGAACATTCGTCTGGCATGGGCCAGGCAACCGAAGTGGGTCGGTCCGTCGAGCGTTCGCCAGGCGGCGTAGCCATCGGTCATCAGCATGCCGTCAAAGCCGGCAAGCATGGCCTTCGGATGTTCCTGGCCACGACTTGGCTGATAGTCGAACAGCACCACCGGGCAGGCGCATTCTTCGGCGCTGCGGTGGGTAGCCGGACACGGTTGCCCGCGCCCGGCCCCCTAAGAACTGTACGTGCAAGTTTCCCTGCATACAGCTCAAGCCTCTACGAAGGCATCTTTTCGACACCCGCCTTTACCACTCGTGCTCCGGCGTGTTGCTGACTTCCATGGCACTTGTGATGGTGCAGTCGAAGATTGCTCGCTGCGTCCGTGCCGCCGTTGAATCGTTTCACGATGAAGCTGGTCTCCCAAGGGGTACCCTCCGTGAGAGGTTCATGACAGTTGGAACACACGCCATCTTGTCTTACCCAAACTCGGTAAAGCTTCGCGCGGCCACGAAACGAGTTCATCATCTTCTTGCCCCATCGGACTTCGAAGTACGGTTCCCATTTCGTGTCGTGCGGATTGGCATCGCCCATGATCTTGATATGCCGCTGAATTGGCGTATCCGTTTCTTTCAACAACGTGATCGTTCTCCGACTTCCATCCTCATTTTTTTCAATTGCGGCAAATTGCTGTGGTCAAGTAATTTCGGACACGACGATAGGTTCGTGTGCTGCCATTTTCCGTTCGTAGACGGCGGGCGACAGATTGCCCAATACTGAATTGATGCGCTTGCAGTTGTAGAAGCCGACGATGTAGTCGGTGATGTCGGCCTTGGCCTCGGCATGGTTAGCGTACTGGCGCTGCCAAACGCGCTCCATCTTAAGATTCAAGAAGAATCGCTCTGCGACGGCGTTGTCCCAACAATTTCCCTTACGGCTCATGCTGCAAATGAAACCGTGTTCTGCGAGCACGTCCTGGTAAAGCTCGCTCGCGTACTGGCTGCCCCGGTCCGAATGGACGATCAGGCCCGGGGCAGGCTGCCGCTGTTGAATGGCCATGTTCAACGCGTCGCAGACGAGCTTGGCGGGCATGCCTGGCGCCATGGCCCAGCCGACCACTTTGCGCGCGTACAGGTCCAGCACGGTGGCCAGGTACAGCCATCCCGCACCGGTGCGGATGTACGTGATATCGCTGACGTAAGCGAGATTTGGCGCCGCGGGATTGAACTGCCGATCGAGCACATTGGTGGCGATCGGCAAGTCGTGCTTGCTGTCTGTCGTGTGAACGAATTTGCGCTTCCAGACGGGCTTCAAGGCCGCTTTGCGCATCAAGCTTCGCACCTTGTAGCGCCCGATGTTGAAGCCTTCATTGGCCATGGCCGTAACCAACCGACGGCTACCGTAGCTCTGGTGGCTTGCCATGAAAGCGGCCCTCAGATGCACGCTCGCCTTGCAGATGACGGGCTTGGCAGAACGTCGTTGCGCTTCGTAAAAACCGGACCGGCTCACGTCAAGGATGCGGCAGCTGTGCTGGACCGGGATGGCCTCCTTTTGCAGTTGAAAAATGAGCTGATAAATCATTTCATTTCGCGGGCAAAGAAGGCCGAGGCCTTTTTTAATATGGTCACATCCTGTCGTAGTTGCAGATTTTCCGCTTCCAGTTGGCGGATCCTCTGATGCTCGGCCGTGAGCGGTTTTCCGATGCCCGGTTGGCCGATCTGCTCGGCCCCATACTGCGCCAACCAACGGCGGATCGCAGTCTGGCCGATGCCCATGCTTTCGCTCACGTTCAGGATGCTCTGCCCCTGATCTTTGATCATCCTAACCACTTCCAGCTTCAGGCTGGGCTCGAATGTCTTCCGTTTTCTTGTTTCCATGTATTGCTCCTCAGATGGTGGATTTTCCACCTATTGAGGTGTCCGGGAAAATTAGACCACTACACTCCCGCATGGCGTGCGCTCGCCGTCCGGATATGATGATGCCGATCGAAACGCAAACGCGATGGCGTCGAGATCGTACTTGCGCTGCTGCTAGACTTGGTTCTGTTTTTTGGGTCGCACTGCTACTGCCGCTTCATATCGAGCAATATTCCCGACTCGCCTGCGCGTACACTGGCTACTCCGCACCTGGCTACTCCGCACAAAGACAATCAGAAAAATGACAACGCCCCTGAAAATTGATTTCGTCTCCGACGTATCCTGTCCCTGGTGCGTAATCGGCCTCAATGCACTTGAACAGGCGATCGAGCGGTTGCCGATGGCCGTCAATGCGCAATTCCACTTCCAGCCGTTTGAGCTCAATCCCGACATACCGGCAGGCGGTCAGGACATCACCGAACACATCGCGCAAAAATACGGCGCCACGGCCGAACAATCCGCTGCCAACCGCGAGGCCATCCGTGAACGCGGCGAAGCGCTCGGCTTCACCTTCAGCATGGACAAGCGCGGCCGTATCTACAACACATTCGATGCGCACCGGCTGTTGCACTGGGCCGAACTGGAAGGCCGGCAGTACGCGCTCAAGCGCGCACTGTTCACTGCCTACTTCACGCAGGGGCGCGATCCGAGCTCGCACGAGGTACTGATTGCACTGGCCGGCGAAGCGGGCCTGGATCAGGATGAGGCGGCCCGCATCCTCGCATCGGGCGGCTACGCCGATGACGTCCGCGAGCGCGAGCGGATGTATCTCGACCTCGGCATCCATTCGGTACCGGCGATGATCGTCAACGACAAATACCTGCTGCAGGGCGGGCAACCGGTAGAAGCCTTCGAAGCGGCGTTGCTGCAGATTATCGGCTCCTGAAGCGCTGCGATCCGCTCGCCTCTACCAGCGCGCCGCCACCGGAATCACCAGGCCGATGAACAACGAGCAATCCTGCGACGCACGGTTGGGCCCGCGCGCCACGCCGACATCAAGCGCAGACCGTTTGGCAGGACGACAGGAAAGCGCATCCGGCAACTGCGCCGTCGCCGGCGCACTGCCATGCCGCGCGCTCGACAACTCCGTCACGCCGGTCCAGTCGGATGGTCGAGACCGACCGCTAGGAGCCGACGCTCGTCGCATCGAGCTTCTTCAACAAGGCCTTGGCAGCGGCTTCCGATGACGCCGGATTCTGACCGGTAATCAGCAATCCATCGGTCAGTACATACGACTGCCAGTCGGCGCTCTTCGAGTAGATGCCGCCGTTTGACTTCAGCATGTCTTCCACCAGGAAAGGCACCACCTTGGTCAGACCGACCCCCTCCTCTTCCGAATTGGTGAAGCCGGTCACTTTCTTGCCTTTGACCAGCATGCTGCCATCCTGTGCCTTCACGTGCCGCAGCACGCCCGGAGCGTGACACACGGCAGCTACCGGCTTGCCGCTTGCCAACATCGTCTCGATCAGTGCGATCGAATCGGCATCCTCCGCCAGGTCCCACAGGGGGCCGTGTCCCCCCGGGTAGAGCACGGCGTCGAAGTCCGTGGCACTGACCTGCCCAAGCTTGACGGTCGAGGCCAGTACTGCCTGTGCGGCCGCGTCTTCCTTGAAGCGTCCGGTCGATGGCGTCTGCGCATCGGCCTCGTCGCTCTTCGGGTCGAGCGGTGGCTGGCCGCCCTTGGGAGAGGCGACGGTGACGGATGCGCCAGCCTCAACAAAGACGTAATACGGTGCGGCAAATTCTTCCAGCCAGAAACCAGTCTTCTTGCCGGTATCGCCAAGTTGGTCGTGTGAAGTCAATACCATTAGTATTTTCAAGATTGGTTCCTTTTGTAATCAATCGCAAATCGTTGGAGAGGAAAGCCGCGCGCATGCGCACGGTGCGGCAGATGACCAGGGGCTCGACAAGCCGGAGCCCGGCGCAAACCGCCGTTCAGATTGCCAGTTTGCCGTGCGTTCATTCAAGCGGCCATTGTCGCGTAACGCCTGTGCCCCTTGGTGTCGTAGCGATCAAGCATCATCACTTTGTCCCAAACCTTGATGAAGTCCTTGATAAACCTTTGTTGGCCATCACTACCGGCATAGACATCGGCAATGGAACGTAATTGTGAATTCGATCCGAACACCAAGTCATTTCGCGTCCCTGTAAACCTGGTTTCGCCGGTCAAGCGATCCTTGAGGGAGAACAACATACCTGCCTCATCGGCTTTTTCCCAAACCATGTCTATATCAGTGAGATTGACAAAAAAATCGTTGGTGAGGACACCTACTTTATCGGTGAAGATGCCGATGTTCGATCCGTCATGGTTGACATTCAAGACGCGCAGGCCACCGGTCAAAACAGTCCACTCCGGCGCCGTGAGTGTCATGAGATTTGCCTTGTCAAGGAAGAATTCCTCGGGCGCGACGCCTTGCGAAATTTGCCGGAAGCCTGGATCGATGTAATTGCGGAAACCATCGGCAATCGGCTTCAACCAGTTGAACATCTCAACATCGGTAAGCTGCTGCGTCGTATCCACACGACCGGGTGTAAATGGCACCCCCGATGCCAGACCGGCATCCTTCGCCGCCCGCTCGACGGCAGCACAGCCACCCAATACGATCATGTCGGCCAACGAGATTTTCTGGCCGGTAGCCTGCTTGCCGTTGAAGTCAGTCATGATCTCACGCAATCGTTCGATCACAGGTGCCGCGCGCTGATTGACCGCCCAGTCCTTCTGCGGGGCTAATGCAAGGCGCCCGCCATTCGCGCCGCCACGTTTGTCGCTGTCGCGATAAGTGACGACAGCTGAAAAGGCGGTAAAGGCCAAGTCGGAAACCGACAGGCCGCTTGCCATGATTGCTTCTTTCAGCGCAGCGATCTCTGCGTCGCCGACCAGCGTATAGTCACGCCCCGGAAGCGGGTCCTGCCACAGCAGGCCATCCTCGATCGTTACTTCTGGGCCCAGGTACCGATGCTTGGGCCCCATGTCGCGGTGGGTGAGCTTGTACCAGGCCTTGGAAAAGGCCTGGGTAAAAGCATCGAAGTCTGAGAGGAATTTCTCGCAGACCTTGCGATACTCGGGGTCTACCTTGAGTGCAATGTCACTCGTCATCATCATGAGTGGATTCATCTGACCCGGGATGTGGGCGTCGGGTGTCTTGGGCGCATTTGGATCAACTGGCTTCCATTGCAATGCGCCGGCGGGGCTCGTGGTCTGTTCCAAATCAAACTTGAACAGGTTTTCCAGGTAGCTGTTATCCCACTGCGTCGGGTTTGGCGTCCAGCTGCCCTCGATGCCGTTGGTCATCGTGAATTGCGCAAATCCGGTGCCCAACGGGTTGTGCCAGCCGAGGCCCATGGCTTCAAGCGGCGCAATTTCCGGCGGCGGGCCGATTTCTTTCGACGACACCATGCCATGACTCTTTCCGAACGCGTGCCCGCCGGCGATGAGCGCCACGGTTTCTTCATCGTTCATTGCCATGCGCGTGAAAGTGATCCGGATATCGCGTGCAGAACCTAATGGATCGCCGCTAGCGTACGGACCTTCCGGATTGACGTAAATATGCGCCTGGTGCGACGCTGCAAGGGGATTTTCGAGGTCGTAATCCGGGTCGCCGTTCTTGCCGCGCCAGCGCTTGTCTCGCGTGACCATACTGTCGAAGCCATCGACATGGTGGGGATCCCAGATTTCCGGGCCCCAATACGTTGCGTTGTCCGCCTCCCATGCATCCAGGCGCCCGCCACCGAAACCGTAGGTCGGAAAACCCATGATTTCGAGCGCGCAGTTGCCTGTCAGGACCATCAGGTCGCCCCACGAAAGACCATTGCCATACTTGTGCTTGATCGGTTGAAGGAGACGCCGGGACTTATCGGTATTGCCGTTATCCCACCAACTACTGATTGGCGCAAAGCGTTGCATTGCCGCCCCGGCACCGCCGCGGCCGTCTGCGATACGATAGCTGCCTGCTGCATGCCAGGCCATGCGGATCATCTGGGGGCCATAGTTATGGTAGTCAGACGGCCACCAGGCGACCGACGTCGTCAGAAACTGTTTGATATCGTGCTTGAGCGCTTCAAAGTCGATTTTTGCGAATTCGGCGGCATAATCGAATTCTGGGCCAAGGGGGTCTGCCGCTAAGCCGTTCTGGTGAAGCAGTTCAAGTCTAAGGCGATCGGGATACCAGTTCTCGAGCGTTGGCGGGGTGCCAAACGCGCCACCGACCCTGTCACCGCCAAATGGACACTGGCCCGTCATCTTGTGAGTTTGCGTATTTGTCTTGTCTATGCTCTTGTCGTTCATCGAAATTTCCTTGGGCGAAAATTATGTCGGGGCAGCAGCTCTGATAGGCAAGCCGACTCAGCACTAGCGCCAGACTATACGCGGTCCGCCTGATACCTGTCGGGGGCATTGCCGGGCCATGATTTGTATCTTGCTTCACGGCGCTTTCCGGTCTTTTTACAACGCCAGCGACTTGCTCATCTAAGGAAGCGCCTTGGCGCATTCGAGATCGTCCGGAAAGATCCATTGGACACGCGCGAGTCCTCCTGATTTGCGGATCAGCGCGCAATGACGGTAGTTGTCCGGGCGAGATATCAAAAACCTGGCGACTCTCGGTGTTGGCACG
>JACMQD010000330.1 GCA_014377155.1 Herminiimonas sp. | reverse complement strand
GACCGGGTCGATGGACGCGTTTAAGCCGGCGCAGGCACTCTACGAGAGCGTGGGCTTTACCTTCTGCGGACCATTCGGTCGCTACGTCGACGATCCCAGCAGTGCGTTCATGACACTGGCGCTGTAACTGCCATGCGCCGTCCGGCCTTTCTACACTATCGGACCATCGTGCCCACGGCTGCGGCTCCGGCAACGATGCGCCTCGATACGGCACATCCGGCGTAATGGCGAACGGCCTTCAACTTGCGTGGTTTACACGGCTTCGGCGGCGCGTGTTGGGGTGGTTCGGCAGCTGGTGGAAGATCGTGCTGTTCGGCGTGGTGGTCATGTCGCTGGCGCTGTCACCGTCGACTTATGATCGCCGCACGCGCAGCGCCATCGCGCTCCAGATCGTGCGGGCGACGACACCGAATCTGTGGTGGTTCACCGTGTTGTCGGCGCTGATCAGCGTGGTATTGATCCGCATTGTGGTGGTCACCGCATTGAGCTATGGCCTGTCGCGCTTTGCCATCGAAATGGTGGTGCGGGTACTGGTGCTGGAACTAATTCCGCTGACGGCCGCCATGTTCGTGGCGGTGCGCTGCACCCTGCCCGACAGCGCCGAGGTCGAACTGCTACGAGCGCAAGGTGCGTTGCAAACCTTGCGCGGCCACGGGATCGACCCGGTACGGCAGGAATTCATGCCGCGTGTGCTGGCGGGCGTTTTTTCGGTATGGATGCTGGGTGCAGTCAGCTGTATCATGACGCTGGTGGTGGCGTATCTGACGGTGTATGGTTTCACGACGTCGGCGGTGGCCGGTTATACACGGGTGGTAGGCCAAGTGTTCAGCCCACCGGTAATCCTGATTTTGCTGCTGAAAATTTTCTTTTTCAGCCTGGCGGTGTCGTTCATTCCGATGGCGTCGGCTTATTATGATGGCCGGCCGAGTACACGCCGCAAACGAACGAATCTCGCGGCCGGACTCAACGGCATGGTGCGCTTGTTTGCGGTGGTGCTGTTCGTGGAAGTGGTGTCGCTAATGGGTAACTACTACTGATGGATTTCATGCTGATTCACGCCCCTTGGCCCCGCGGATGAAAAACCGATGACCGATCACGCTCACGACGCCGCGCCGTCGCTGTCCGCATCCACCGAGCCATCGGCGCCAGCGGTCGCGCATGTGGAGTTCAAGGCGGCGTTGCTGCTGATCCTGCTGGTGTTGCTGGTATCGGCGGCGACCCTTTACCTGATGTATGCACGCGGCACCTTCGAGTCGACCCAGAATCTGGTACTGATCGCCGACGATGCCGAGGGCGTGGTGATCGGCATGGACGTGACGTTCGCCGGTTTTCCGATCGGACGCGTGAGCCGCATCGAGCTGAGCGACGAAGGCAAGGCGAGGATGCTGGTCGACATCGCCCGCAAGGATGCGCACTGGCTGCGCACCTCCAGCGTCTTTACGATGGAACGCGGCCTGGTGGGCGCGACACGCCTACGTGCGTTCAGCGGCATTCTGAGTGACCCGCCGATTCCGGACGGCGCCGTGCGTACCGTGCTGGTCGGCGACGCTGCCGCCGCCATTCCACTGCTGTTGGCATCGACCAAGGAACTGGTCCAGAATCTGAACAACCTGACGGCGAGCGATTCGTCGCTTGAAATCACGCTGCGCAACGTCAGGACGCTGACTGAAAAACTGTCGGGCAAGGGCGGCGCCTTGGGTGTCTTGGCCGGTGGGGACGACAACGCCAGCAAGCTGCTGACGACCATCGACCGTGCCAACAAATTACTGGCCACGGTCGATGCCCTGGCACTCAAGGCCGATAGCCAGGTTTTCGGCAAGAATGGCGCCATGCCGGAAGCCAGGGCGGCGATTGCCCAACTCGACGGTTTGCTCGCCGATGCCAGGGCCAGTCTTAAAAAAGTCGATGCGGTGCTGACCGAAGCCCAAGCCGTCGGCGCCAACGTCAAGAGCGCGACCGCCGATCTGGCCCCGCTACGCGCCGATGTCGAAACCAATTTACGCAAGGTCGAGCAACTGGTCAATGAAATCAATCGCAAGTGGCCATTCAAGCGCGATGCGGAGGTCAGGCTGCCATGAAACGACTATCACTGATTGGTGCGGTGCTGCTGGCAGCCTGCGCTGGTTCGCCGCCGGTGCCCGATTGGCAAATGAACGCCAAGAGCGCGACTGACCGGGCGACGTCCGCCTATCTGTCCGGTAAAGATCGAATCGAAGTGCAGGAGTTTGCCCGGGCGCGCAGCGAGATGGCCAGCACCGGCCAGTTCGCGCTGGTGGCGCGGGTGGAACTGATTCGATGCGCGAACCGGGTTGCCAGCCTGGTGATTGAGGACTGCACCGAGTTCGATAGATTGCGGCCTGACGCCGCCGCGCCGGAACGCGCGTATGCCGATTATCTGGCAGGTCGGGCGACGCCGCAGGACGCGCCGCTGTTACCACTGCAGCACCGCGCCGTGCTGGCGGCGACGCCCGATACGGCCGCCGCCGCATTGGCGGCTATCGACGATCCGCTCGCACGGTTGATTGCCGCCGGCGTGCTGTTGCGGTCGGGTCGGGCCAGTCCGGCGGTGCTGGCAGTGGCCGTCGACACGGCATCGAGCCAAGGCTGGCGACGTCCTTTGCTGGCGTGGCTGGGAGCGCAGGCCATGCGCGCGGAGCAGGCCGGGGATCGCGATGCTGTAGACCGGCTGCGTCGGCGGATGGCTCTGGTGGAAGAAATGAATCGACCCTGATTCGCTTGCCGGGCACGCGATAGTGACGGCCACACCAGGTTGTGGCTGCGTGGTTTGACACATCCGTCCTGGAACGGTCGCATGAGAGTACACGCGTAGGCCGATGCGGCTGCAAATATCAGGTTATTGATAATACAGCCACGCTCACCGCGCCACTATTTCGACTTCTGCCAATACGTGAATTCGAACGCATGACAGGCACCGTCCATTTCCGCAACCTTGTCTTGCAGGTGGCTCTGGGCATCGGCGATGGCTTGGTTATAGATGGGAGGTCCGATTTCCTTGATGCAGAAATCCAGCAGCAAGCGGGTTTTCAGGTCACCTATTTCTTCGTCCATGTTTTGTGAAAAATAACGCTGGATCGACGCGACCAGGCGGTCTTCGATTTCCTTGCTCAGTTTGATATGCATCGAACTTTATTTTCT
>JACMQD010000329.1 GCA_014377155.1 Herminiimonas sp. | reverse complement strand
TATCATCCAGGCGGCGCCGCCCATTTCTTCACCCATTTCGTGCGCTTGCAGCCACGTGCCGATCAGCGTCACCAGCAACGGCAAATACACTAGTCCCGTGCTGCGCAGCACATCCCAAATGACGTGAGAAAATCCCCAGCCATACATCGTGGTAAAAATCTCGAGATAACTGTCCAGACCCATATCGCTCTCCGATGATCTGCTATTGCCACAGCCGGATGACGGCAAACGGAAACCCGATCACAACGAACAACTCGAACGCCAGCAGCAGCATCAAAGTGCGATTGCGGGATCCGAGCGCTGCCAGCTTCATCTCCGGCGTCATGCGACCGGTCGCATAGAAATAGTTGACGAGCGCCTCCCATTTCCACCAGAGACAGGCGAGGAGGGCGAGGTGAATAAAACTGACGTAGGATCGGGATGTCGCAAGCCACGAGGTGATGCGTGTCAACGGCAATTCGCCACCCGCGACGCCACCCAGCACAGCCATTGCCGCCGCGATGCACACGCCCATCGCCGCCACCATAGCAACTGTCCACCGCATCATTTTTAAAAGCCATTTGCCTGACGATCGCCGTCCGTTTGGACGGCGCATCTCGTACTCTTGATGGTGGCGTGTCATTTCACCCGCCCGTCGGATAACGGTTTGGCATCAGACGCGGACTGCTTGCCATTGACGACCGATTGCGACTTGGTCGACCGGTAGGAATCCAGCACTGCTTCCGCTGTATTGGACACAATCTCCCTGCGTACACGCGACTCGAACAGCAAGTCATCAATGTAGCGATTGAGTAGATCGACCTTTTTCTTCGCTTCGACCTGGGCGTTTTCCCGGCCCGCCTCGGGATGGCTCATGCCGGTCAACAGCAGGGTGCGCACCGTTAACGCTTTGTCGATGGTGCGGGCCACGGCAATCTCGCGCGATAGTCTGCCGGACACGATTCGTTGTTCCGAATCGGGCATTTCGCGCATGGCGTCGACTAGCTCGCGCGTGATCGCCACACCAGGCGCGGAGGCATCATCCAGGCTCTGGTAATTTGGGACAGCGGCCGCCAACAAGGTTTTTATTTGCTGCGCTGCAGGCACTTGCTCGGCTTCATATTTTGGCAGTAAGCCTAGGCCGGTGACGGTGCCTTTCGCCGGGCACGATGGTTCGGAGCAGGTTGCAATCACCATGTCGCCCAACACGTCGGTCGCATACGCCGACGCATCCATGGCACGAGGGAATGTCCGGGCTAGTTTGGTGCCGGTACCACCTGTCGAGGAGTACGTCACTGTGTCGGATGCGGTGACGGGTTGCGACATCGTCGTGTTGAATCCTGCGGTGACCAGATCCTTGATAACCGAGATCGGCTTTTGTGTCAGGCCGCCGAATTTCTGACCGCCGAGCCACGTGACGCCCTCTCTCCCATTGGCCTGCTCCACATTGTCTTTTGCGACCACTACATCCTGACCGGAATCGGACTCCGATTTCCAGCTTTCCGTCTTCGCTTCCTTGATCCAGCCTTCGTACGGATCTTGCCCCGCCTTGATCTGCGCTTCCATTTCTTCGCAGGTTTTGAGAGATGCGGCGATCATCACTTCCGCTTTTTTTGCATACGTCTGGTACAGCTCGTACAGACCAGGCTGTGCGCGCTGGAAGATATACATCGGTAGGGACGCGATACCGGCCTTGACTGCGCCCACGATGGTCGTGCCGAGCTTACTAAAGCCGCTCATTAGTGCTTGAAACGACACGCCCGCATCAAACTTCCCGCACGAATAATTGAGCCGTCCCATGCCGCCCAGCGACAGCTTGAGTGAAATGGCGCCGGGGTTAGCGGAGCGCGACGCGGGGTCGCCGCCGCCGATGCGGTAATACAGGCGCGACTGGGTATTTGGTATCGCGTTTTGTTGGGCCCACGCCTGTTGAGTCGGCATGGCGATCGCGGCGGCACCGATGACGACGGCCAGAATGCGATTCAGAAGTTGGTTCATGGAGTGCCTCGTTATCAGGGAATAGTCATTAAAAAGATCTGGCCGACTTTTTCGCAGCAGTCATAGCGACGCCACAAATTGAAGGCGTAACTTTCTTCGGCGGAGGTGTGGCCGTCGCCTATGCTGACCGGACTCAACGAGTCGTTCCCGCCGAAGTTGGAGCAGCTCGTTTCTGCATTGGGATACAGCCTTTGCCAGATCGAATTGCCGTCGTTTTCGGCGACTTTTCCATCGGTGAAATACCGCACGCCATTGGCTTCGACGGGCATCGATAGCAACGTATAAATATGCGGCTGCGCGGGGCGCGTAAAGATGTCGCCGACTCGTTGCGCCAAGACTGACGCGCCTTTGACGAAGTGTTGCTGCACCACGTTGCCGTCGCGCGGAAAGACACCAGACCAGGTGTTGGCGGGAAAGGTGCCGATTTCGCGAATGCCCGGCACCCACGACGCCGGATAGAGCAGTTCAAGCGGCAGCATGCCGCGCCATGTGTAGCCGTCCAGATGCGACTGATAATAGAGGCTGAATGGCGTGGCCACGCTCGGACAGTAAAGCGTCATGTTGTTGCTGCCCATGCTCCCGCTGCCGCTACTTCCACTATTGCCGCCTGCGCCGCCACCGCCGTTTCCGCTGCCGCTGGGCGACGTGCCATTGTCACCCGTCGAAGTACTATTGCCGCCGCTGACCGATTGGCCGCTGAGATTGGAGAGTGGTCCGGTGATAGCGCTAAAACCACTCATGAGTGACGTCAGTGTTCCTGAGATGTTGGCCTGACTGGCGAGCGATGCCGGTACTCTCGCCCACTCCTGCATGATGCTGCCGATGGTCGACGGGAACTTCATCATCTCGGTTGCGTCCGGAATGCTTACTGACGATGGCGACACGCTGGCACCGCCTCCGCCCTTCAGAAACTTGAGATACGCCATCGGATTGCCGATCGCGTCGGCGTCGCGAAACATATTGTTCCTGGCCGTGCGATCAGCACGATGCCTTGAGCCGGCCGAATCGAGCGGCATTCCTAAAATCGAGGCGCCCAGTTTGCTGGTGGCTTTCGTGATGGCCGCACCATAATCGTTCCACGGATGCTTGTCCGGATCGTGATAGACGCTGACGACGGCATCCGGTGCAAAATGCGACACGCGCACGGAGATTTCAACCCAACAGGAAACCAGCGTGCATTTGAGCCACAGGCAAATGCCTTTGACTTCGTACCGCAGACAGGACGGAATCGCAGCAGCAGTCTGCGTCAGTACCTCGACCGTGCTGATGCCTTCTGCAGCGCGGGCCGGCGCCGACGCCAGCACGCCGGCCAGGAAGAGGGGGATCAGGCGAGGGGTTCGCAATTTCATTGAGGCCTCCCGGATGCAGCCGCACGGCTTTTGCCCGAGCGCGCATAAATTGCGCGCGCTACGGCAACGTCTGTTACGCCCAGGACGACTGATTGGCCGTCAAACACAATGGCTGGCACGCGATTGACCCCGTAGTACGCGGCGCGGACGATGCCTTCGCCGGCATTCATCCCGCGCGCTTGCAATTCCGCTCCCATCGCGCGCGCACGTTGTCGCGCGATGTCGCCCGCCTGTTGCGGTTGTGCCGGCAGGCCTTGCGATAGCTGACGCTTGATTTGCTCCAACCCGTCGACGTAATATACGGTCGCGCCTTGTGTACCGGTCATCAGAATGCTGGAATTGGTGAACACCTCGACACGCGACGTCACCGGCAAGGTGAGACGCGGTGGTGCTGCGAATGCGGTGGACGCCATCGAGAGAGAAAGTGCGACAAAGGTCCGCAGGATGGCGGGCAAATGTTTCATAAAGGACCTCGTTTCGAAACGCGCTGAAGCAAGCTCGCCGCAATGGATTTGTTCAAATCACAGTGGGCCAAATCGGACGGCGTCATGCGGTCGACAGCAGCGCGCACGTGATCCGGTTTGAAGTGAGTAATGGCTTGCGCATTTGAAGTCATGACGACAGTCAGCGGCAAATTAGTGGTGCACCAGGCAAGCAGTCTGGCGATGCGGTGCGGCGCGGTCTCGATGGCGGCCCTGAGACCACCGACGATCACCACGCTCGTGCGTAATAGTGTCGCCAGCCGTTCCTGTTCGTCACCCGAACGAAACCCATCAAAATCGAGATAGGCGACGGTATTGCTGTTGTAATCAATGAACGACGCAAGTACGTTGGCTTGCCCTGGCGCCGGCATCTCAAACACAAGCAAGTCGACCCGGCCATAGGCGTCGCGCATCGCCCCGTACAGTTGCTGGAGGATCGTATGCGGACCGCTGAACGGCGGCGCAGGGAAGGGCGGCAGTGCCGCCGAACGGGCCGGCGATTGGGTCATGAAGGGATCCTGTTTCATCATTTGTACGGCGCTCATCCTCGCCGCAGCGTCAGGCGGCTGGCGACGACTTTCGCCGCACCGAGTTCGGTCACGTTGAGTTCGCGCATGATTTGCCGACGCTCAGCCTTTTCGTGTTTTTCCGTCATGGCCAGCGCGATCGGCAGCGCCGGCGGCACGTTGCGAAACAGCGCCTGCATGGAGCTGCTCAGGACCACGCCTTCGGTATATCGGGGTGGACTTTTTTTCGCCGATTCCATCAGGCCGCGTTGTTCTGCAGTCAGTTCGCGAAAGCGTGCGACGTGGCTGATCTCGTCTTTAGCCATCGTCAGCAACAGCCACCACTCGCACATGTTCAAAATACGGCTGGCGCTATCCGGAAAATCTTTCATATCCTGCGTGAACAACCAGAACCAGGTGCCCAATTTGCGCCACATCTTGGTGATCTTCACCGCATACGGCAGCAGTAGCGGATTGGTCGTGACGATATGACCTTCATCGGTGATGAAGATGTTCGGTCGTGAGTCATATTGGGTGCGTTCGGCAAGGGCCTGTGTATGGTTCATTAGGCCGATATAGGCAACCGCCAGTGCGTCGTCATACCCTTCCTGTCCCAACGTGCCCAGGTTGACAATCGTCACATCGGCATCCGGCCAGGCCTGTCCCTCGCGATTGAACAAGCGGCCGCGCAAGCCCTGATCACAAAACACCAGCATTGCCTGTCCCATTTCCTCGGCGCGGACTTTACGATCCGGTCCCAGAGTCGGATCATCTTTCATCGACATCAACGCATGCGCGACATCTTCTGACAGCGGATGGGCCTTGCCCGCTGCCTTGGAAAGTTTGGCCGCGTCCAGTATGGCGCGCGCAATCAGGTAGCGATCGGCGCGACTCATCTTCGCGCTTTCCGCCTCCTCGCCACCGGTGATCATCAAACGCGCGGTGATGACCATCTCGCCCAGAATGTCGCGTTTGTCGTCGACGTCGTCGTCGGGTACATCCTGCAAATGATCTCTGGGAGCGTCGATGACCTCTTCGACCGGGTCGTTGATTAACACTTTCGTACCGTCGAATATTTTTTCGGTCGACGACAAGGCCGATACGACGATGACATCGTCCAGCAGACTATGGGCCGAGGCGAATGGCGGCAGGCTCACGTTTGCACCGACCGACAGCGTCAGCCGATGAACCGAAAGGCCGTTTTCCTTAAAATAATCGCCCAGCAAATCGAAGCTGCCGCCCAGTTCCACAATCACAAATCGGGGACGGTAGATTGCTGCGACTTGCATGGCCAAATTACAGCCGGTCGCGGACTTGCCGGCACCGGTTGGACCGAGCATCAGCAAGTGGGCATTTTTCTTCCGGTCATGCCGGTTCAGCGGATCAAACAACAACGGTTCGCCGCCGCGATTCCAGAACCAGAATCCCGGATTGCCGGTGCCGCGTGCGCGGCCATATAACGGCAAAAACGACGCGATATGCGACGCGAACACAAACCGGCTGCGCTTCATGTCGAGTGCGTCGAAACGCGAATCAAAATTCATGGGCAGCCCGCGCATGAACGCGTCGACGCCGATCAAATCGTGACGTGGTTCGATGAACTTGAATCCGGATGCCTGCAGCTGTGCATTCACCGCCGCTGTCTTGCGTCGCAAGTCGGGACGGTTTTCGCCGCGAATGTACAACGTGACAAACGTTGGAAACAGCTTGTCGTTTTGCGCGATGCGATGCAGACAGCGCGACGTCTCATCGGCGGTATAACGCGCCTCGGCAGTGGTCGCACGCGACGCATTGGCGATCGCCTGCACGAAATTTTTCACTCGATCCTGAGCGCGGATGACAACCGTCACCGACAACATCGTGCCGGGCGGCATTCGGTCGAAGCGCGCATACAGTTTGTCGTCATGACGGCGCTCGGCGGTAAAGTGGCCAATTTGCGGCGCACGCGTCAACGACTGCAAGGTCAGCGCACGCGTCGGCAATCCGTCGAATTCCAGCACGCCTTCTTTGCAATCGATATTCGGCATCGACAACAGCAGTTGATCGGCGAAATCGCGGCCGAACACGCCCTGGTCGTCGTCACCCGGATAAGGGCATTTGCGCAGCAAGTCGGCGATGCTGTCGGCAAAATCCGGTTTCGGATTGAAAAACGGCAGCATCCATTCGTAGAAATCGCGTCCGGACCCGACGCGCGACTGCACCCCGGCTTCACGCAATGCGGCGGTAAATCCTTCGCCGGCTTGGGTCAGTTGCTCGACCGGATCGAGAATGTTCTGACTGAAATCATAGTTCGGCGGATAGCGGCGATACAGCACGCACCGCACACGGCGCAACAGGCCGCGCCAGGCATTGCCGGACACTTCCTCGTCATCAAAAAATCCATTCGGGTTCGACACCGCTTTCAGATGTGCGAGCATTTCGGCCATGTACGCTTTGGTGTACGGCGAATTCAGGATCGCCTGCGCGCGTTCCGGATTTGTCTTGTTCGCGTCCAAGATGTAATCCTTGAATTGCTGCTCGCCCAACGATTCGATATTGGCGTCGTCGTTGACAAAAATTTGCACGATCCATTCGGCATCGTCGGCTTCCGGCAACGACGATATCGCCGCCTGAATCTCGTGACGGCGGTTTTCCAGAAAGGCGTCATTACGTGCTTCAGTCGGCGTCGCGATCAGTTCGAACAGGATCCCTCTCGAACGGCCGTCTTCCAGGACAAAGGTTTTGGTGGCGGCGTCGTATTCCATCCAGGGCAACTGGTCGGTGAACGACTTTGGCCGCGCAGCTTGCTGTTGACGTTCTCGAGTGGTCATGGCGGGCGGTCGGACCGCCTGATCTTTTGTCGGCTGCGGTATGGCGTCTCGATTGAATCCGAACATCGCGTTTCCTTAAAAATGCAGGCAATTACTTGTTGAGTGCAGCAGGGTCGCCCGCCGATTTCGTCCTTGCGTGCGCTACCGGTTTTCGCGTTGTCACTTCACCGGGCATTGCGTACTCCACGCGTTCGTACATCGGAAACACGGTCACGTAACCCGGTATCGGATACCGCCCCTTGGCAAGATGGGGCAGCACGAACATCACCAGATCAGGATTGGGTAAGCGCGGAAAACGATTGTCGATGCCGCTCATCATCGACCGCCGCAGCTCACCCGGCGAGGCCTCGGTTGGAGCGCGCAGCGGCAACCGGTCTCGCACCGCACCGCCATCTTCGCGCACGTCGCCCATGTGCTTGCGATAGATCTCGACCATCGTCGGGCCATCTTGTGACAGCGCCGATTCCTTTGGTCCTGATACAGCGCAGCCGCCCAACGTCGCCGCAAGAAAAAGTCCCAGTGCGCAGGCGCGCGCGATGGGGTGTTGATTAATCGAGTCCATGACGATTTCCTTGATGTTCAGCAGACGTGCCCGCATTCAGATGGCCGTAATCGAGCTTCCTGGCAGCGGGATCTTTATCGAGTTTGATTTCCTGATCGATGTGCACCACGACCCGAGCGCCGGCAGCGGTCACGACCGCATCAAAACTGTTGTTCATGCGGCGCATCACCCAGGTGTTGACTTCGTCGACCGCGCCGCCTGCTGCCTGTCCCAGTACAAACGAGCTCTTGTTGCCAGTGACGCCGGACGCGATGCCGGATCCGGTAGCCACTGTTGAGGTTTGCGCTTGCGCCATGGCGGACGCCGCCAGCGACAGCGTTTTGAGCCCAACCATGTTGGTCAGATAGCTTGGCGCGTTGGTGACGAACCGGCCTGTGATGCAGGGATTGCCGTGTTCGTCCGAGATATAACCCAGCTTGGAGGAACTGGCGATGCCGCCTTGCGCTGTCGCGCCGCTCGACGCACCGCCGCTCATGACCGGTGCTGCGCCATCCCGGCGTCGGCTGACTGTCTGGATCGTGCCGTCGTTAAAGACGAATGTCAGTGACTGGATCAGTCCTTCATTGCACAGCAGCGTCATGTCGCCGATCGCGGTGCCGCTGACGACGATGCCGGCGACATCGGCGGGGACTTGCTGACCATTGGCGGCAAGATTGTCGCGACCGATGAGCAGCTTGAATTGCATCGGATCTTGTACGCGGCCGTCGACCGGGACGCGCCCAACGATCGCCGTCATCGCGGTGCCGCCGGTCAGCGTGGCATTCTCGGGAATCGTGAAATATGGTTTGACCGGCTTTTTACGCGACGACGCGTCGCCGTCGACCATCGCGTACGGCAATCCGGTGACATTGCTGCCGGATGCCGGCTCACCTGTAGCCAGCATGCTGTTGACTGATTCAGGCATGGTGTTGGGCAGACCCGGATTCGTTTTGATCAGAGTGGTTTGACCGGATGCGCCTTTGGCTTCGGTCATGCCAATAGGGACTAGCTTGATATAGCCGCGCCGGGGCGCTTCGGGAGCCCCTGGCACCGTTTGTGGGGCAGTGGAGTTAGTCTGGGATGGGCTTGGTACAAAGTTCGCGCCGGGAGGTGCAATTGCGGTCCCGTCGAAACCAAGTCCCGACGGGATATCGGCGGCGAAGCCGCCGCGCGATGTCTGTGCACTGCCGACCCCATTCTTGAGCATCCCGTCGGCGACTGCAGAAGGGTTGTCTGGCGGGCGGGCCGGGTTGCCCGTCGTACCAGCAGCGGGCGGATTGACTGCGCCTTTTGTGGCGTCGTTGACCAGCGCTGCGCGCACGCGCTCGACGATGGCCGTTTCATTGTTACGAAGTGTATTGTTGTCGTTCTTGATCCGAGCCGCTTCGTCCGACAACTGCTGAGAGGCCGTTTTGAGTTCCTTGACTTCGGCAGTCAGCGTGCGCAGCGATTCGGCCGGCGAATCCGCATCCGGCGACTTGACAGCAGTCGCCAGTTTCGGCACTTCTTTCAATGGCGCCGCCCGGGCGCCTTGTTTGAACGACGCATAAAGCACGACGACTACCGTGATCACCGCCGCCACGACCAATAGTCCCGTCAGCCTGTTTTGAGAAATAGCCATCGTGGCTCCCTATCGCGATTCTTCAAATGGGCGTTCGGACACCAGGTAGACGGCGGTCGTATCGTTTTCCGATCCGGCCGGCGCAAGGGTGCCGTGCTGTGAGGTGGCGGCAATCCACTGGCCGCGCAATTCGGTCAAGTCCAGCTCCACCGCCGTCTTGTCGCGGTTGACGAATTTCACTGCGGTGACATACAGATCTTGCGAGCGCCATGCGCCGATCGGTGTTGTTTCCAGCCGCGCGCCCCGATATAGTCCAACGGCTGGTTTCGTCGTGACCTGGATTTGGCGAATACCCGCAGTAGCGGCGACCAGTCGGCGTGGCGCATAGAGGCTGTGCGACGCGTAGCGCGTAAGTGCCACCATGTCGACCGATGCATCGGCGTCCGGTTCGTCGGCATCGCCTGTCATACGGCGCCTGCCGCTGTCAGTGGCAGGCGTATTCCTGGCCACATCCTTCTTCGTCGAGATTTCGAGAATGCCCGACGCCACGGCTTCCTTGCTGGCTTGCAAATCAAGCGGGATCACCTGACCGGTCACCAGGTCATGGGCCAGGACGCGCGTGCGGGGAAACGGGCGCGACGCGGTGATGTAGACGGTGCGGTCGATGATGTCGAGCCGCTGCACCAGCGCCTGCACTTCTTCGGTGACGCTCAGCGTGACCGGATTTTGAAACTGCAAGATGCGCTCGCGGCCCGCGCGCAATACAACGCGAATTGGCACGCGATTAAAGGCAACGCGGTCGACGCTGGATGTCGAGCCGGCATCCTCTGCTGTCGCGCTGGCCGGTAACGTCCCGCGCGACGAAGCCAAGGGTGCGGGACGCTTCGCTTTGGGGGCGGCATTCTGCGTGCCGGCGCGAGGACTCAACTCTGCTGTAGGCAGATTTTGTTGCGCCGGCACCGGTTCAGCAGTCAACATCGGCAACGTCGCTTTTTGCGCAGCGGCGTTTTGTTTTGGTGGTGTACCAAGATCAATCGGTGCGGCAGGTGTACCGTTTGCTCGTCCGGCCACGTTGGCGGTGTTGCGCACTTCGACCTGGCCGAATGCAGCAAGCGGGACAAGGGCAGCGATCAGGACGGCGATCAGTACGGCAGTGAACGACAGAGGGAATTGACGACGCATTAAAGTCTCCATGGCAGGGGTCACGGTGCTGCAGGGGCAGGCAATGCCGCAGGTCCAGGCCCTACCGAACTGGGCATGGGCGCGCTTAACAATTTGTAGGCTTTCGGATCCAGCCGTTCGGGCCTGCCGTTGCCGAAACAGTCGACCGCGAGACCGAAGGGGTTGAGTTCGCGATCAACGTCAAACCGGACGATCTGCAGCGGGTAACGAATGAAGACGTCTTTCACCTGGACACCGCGCGACGTCTCTTGCAGTTGCGTATCAAGCAGTACGGTCCAGGCTTGTCCGCCAAGCGGCACGACGCGCTTTTCTTCGTAATTCTGACCAGCGATTTCCATCAAACTGCGCGTGCGTTGCGCGAGCTCGCCGCGTCCTGCCTTGATATTCATGTCGGAAATCAGCTGCTCCCGGCAGGCTGGCGTAATGTAGTTCTGCATCGCAAAAATCTGCTCACCGTAATTTTTGGTGCCATCTTCTTTCCAGCGGTTGATTTGCTGCCAGATATAGAGGCCGAACGTATAGACATTCGCCGGCGGCACTTCCGGCGTACTGCCGATATTGAGCCTGGCGCCGGCGCGCAGATCGGGCGGGATGTGCGCAGTAAAATCCTTTGGTGTGGTTTTCCAGCCCACCATCGCAAACATGGTGATGCAGGTCAGGACGGCGATGAACACCCATTGCACGCGGATCGTGAATTCGCGGCCGTCTAACGCATTGATGTAACGCGACATGATCAGGCATCCTTTTTTGTGCGAGTCAATGGATTCCATGACAGACCGCTGCGCAGCACAGGCAGCGAACGGCCGAGTTCCCAGAGCCCCGACTGGCTGACAAACCGCGCCTTCATCGGACCTTTGTCGGCCATCCATTTTTTAATCAAATGTTGGTAGTAATAATCCGGTCGGTCGCGCTTGACCTTTTGAAACCATCCCGACATGAGCCAGACCGTCATGATTGGCCCTGCGCCCATGACGGCCACCGCGACCATCAGATGGCCAACCAGGACGCTAAACGTCAACGAGACGGGAATCCAGAAAGCGAACGACAAGCCAATCGCAAGCAACGATTCGGTCGACGACAGGCCGCGCAAAATGGCCGGCTCTGCATTGATGCGATCGGTCAGCGGTGCGGTGTCTGCTAAGGGCGCGCTCATCTGGATTCCTTTCTTTGTAACGAAGCTAAAAATTACGTGATGATGCCGTCTGCGGTCGTCAGCAAATACACGGTCGTGACCAATACGATCACGCCGAGCACTGCAAACAGCGTGAGGTCGCCAATCTCCGCTTTGCCTGCGCGGAAATCATTGAATTTCGCCAAACCACCACCGCCGACCGACAGAAACGCCAGCGCACAGATGATCAGCGCCAGCAACGCCACGCCCTTTTTCCAGTACTCTTTGATGAGTCCGATGTAATCGCCAGTCGCCGCACTGCCGCCAGGATTGAGCGCCGTCGGCAACGCCGCCAGCGCGTAGTCCGCCACCAAAAATAACGATAGTGTGGCAACGATGGTGATCGCGAGTTGGCGTGCAATGCCGCTGGTCCAAGCAGCCGCCAAAGCACGCTTTGCCTGACCGATAAAATGCGGGCCGTGTCTTGCCTGTGTGTTCTGTTTCATTGTCTGATTCCTTGCTAGAAAATGGTTTTGAATCTCTTGCTCGCGCTGAGGTACGACGCACCCTTAACGGCATTGCGCGGAATTACGTCACGGGCCTTGTGGTTGGATGCGCATCGTTGCCTCTTTATGACACCAGGTAGACCAGCACCATCACGATGATGAGTGCCCGTACGGAATAGATTGCGTAGTGGTTCGGCGTCATGTCGCCGTACAGCGTGCGCATACCCAGGTTGCGCACTACCCATGCCGCCCACAGGAACGTGAAGGCGCACAGCAGCGATACGACAAGCAGGCTGACATTACTGGCCTCGACGCCGGCAGCAGAAAGAAAGGCAGCAAGCTGATTTGAATTCATCGGATTGACTCCTGCCGTTATTGGCGGTAATCGCCTTTGAGCGGCGGCACGGATCGCGGTTGGTGCGGGCTGTCGAGATGACTTTCGATACCGTCACGCACCATCTGCAAATCGCGCAACAGCCAGTCGTAGCGGAATTTCACGCGCGGCGCGGACGTGACGTCTTTCTGTGCGTCTGCTGCCATTTGCTGCACGCGCTCGATCTCATAAACGATCTTGGCCAGCGCTTCGCGCTCGGCGTCGTCATCGGCGCGGGCCGGTGCAGTCGTCGTCAGAAGGCCGCACAATAAAACGAGAAGGTAAGGTTTCATGATCGATGCCCCGTTAAAGATATTTTTTGAAACTGGCGACGGTGATGGTCAGCGCCGCTGCAGAAAACAAGGAGAGCGCCGTGACGATGGCCACCGGATTGATGCCGCCGAACGGCCACGCGAGATAAATCGCGAAACCACCTGTCAATCCCCAGGTCGTCAGTTTCTTTGCGTGGTGATAGACGAACGACGATTCGCGTCCGCCCGACCATTTCCGCAGGTCGCGCCGCACCAGGCCATCGATGATCGCCAGCAGAAACAGCATGCCGAACAGCGGCAGCGCGAACCACATCACCACGAGCCGTACTGCAATGTCCTGTGCGACATAAATCGACATCAGCACCCAGCGCGCCAGCGTGTGCAAAAAGGATTGCAACTTGCTTGCGATGATCGACATGCTGGCTGTGTCAACAGGCGCACTATATTTTTGGATGAACGTCACTGCGCCAATCCAGACGAAGGGCGTGAGCACGGCGCCTGCAACGTTGTGTGCAACTTGCACGGTGTCTGCCGCCATCGCGCAGCGCGGATGGCCGGCGATATGTGCAATGCCATCGATCGCCAGTTGTTCGCTGTGCCGGACGCCTTGCTCGCGCCAAAAAAACGTCATGCCAACAATTTCGACGGTCGTGCCGAATAGCCAGGACAAGATCGTCGCGAACACCAGGCCGAGTACTGCCGCCAGCAGAATCGATACGGGGCCGCGACTGCCGGGCCTGGTTGAAGACGACGAACGCGGCGACTGCTGTGCTTGCGTCATATGCCGGTCTCCGTGTTGGCAGCAGGCACAGGAACTTTCACTGTTCCAGGCTGTGGACCCGATACGACGGCAGCATCACCGGTCAGGCCGATGGGGTGATCGTTCATCCAGTCTGTTTGCGTCCACGACTGATCGGCAAACCGGTATTTGTCGCGCATCGATTCGCCGACTGCGCGGAGCGACGCGGGGATGTAATCGTCGCCGATCGTGTCCGGCATCGGCATGCGGATTTTCCAGAGGCGGTTTCCTTCCAGTAGCGCAAACGCCTGTCCCTGGGGCAGAGACATGATGTCGGCCGGTTCGATGATCGGCACACTCTGTGTCGATATGCTGTCTTCGTTACGCGATACGAAATCGGTACCGGATCCGTCACCCGATCCATCGGTGACACCCGACACCACCGTCATTGCAGACACTTCAACCTTCGGTAACTGGTCCGTGAAAAATTCTGCGGTCCCTTGATCCTTAACGCGCAGCATCACGACATTATTAAAATTGCCCAGGATTTGCTTGGCTTTCGCTGCGTCGCCGACCTTGGCCTCGATGTCTGGAACCGTTTGCGTGTAGGCGGAAATCCAGAAACCGGCGCCGCCCAATTTATTGACCATCGGGACGAACTCCGCCCCCATCAGTTCGTTGACTTCGTCGAAGTGGCACGCGACGATCGGCAGTACGATATTGCCGTCCGGATGATGTGGATCCAGGCCGGTCTTGTACAGCTTGCCGCCGACCGACACCAGATCGGCCAGCATCGAATTGCCAACTGCGCCGGCGACGGTCGCATCCGACAGCGCATCGAGCCCGACATAGACGATGCCGTTTTGGCGGATGACCTGCATCCAGTCGAAGATCGGGCGTTTGTCGTTGACATCAAAATAGTCAGGCGAAATAAGCTTGCCAGTGTTGCCGGTCGTGAGCTTTTCCAAAAACGGGCCGAGCGACGCCACGATCTTTTCGAAGAAGGATTTTTCGTAACGCACGGCCGTGGCAAGACCATTGAGAACAGGATCCTCCAACGCCAGGACTTTGAGCAGATGCACCATCGCGATCAGCGGCAAGCTACGGTCTTGCAGTGGGCGTGGAACCGGTAATTTTTTCTTCTCGATGAGCGCATCGATCTCTTCAAGTTGTTCCAACCAATGCGGCACTGCGTCGCTCTCTAAAACATGACGGGCATACTGCAGAAACAGCGGTTCGATATCGCTGATGTCGCGCAGGATCAGTTCGTACGTTGGTACGCGACCAAGTGCCACCTGTGCCTGTGCCACGAGATTCGTGAAGCGCCACGCAAATTCTTTGAAGGCGGCGGAATTGCCCGCTGCCGGCAGCGCATTCGTGGTGCGCGTCGCGACTTCGGTGATCCGCGCAAAATTGCCGATGCCGTTGTACCGCGCGCTGATTTCGGGATAGCCAAGATGAAACAGATAGAGTTGATCGAGGCGGCCGGCGCGATTGGCTTCCGCATACACGCGCATCATCAGGTCGGCGTCCCCTTTCGGGTCAATGACGATCACGACTTTTCCGCTGTGAATATCTTGCGTCATCAGAATTTCCATCAGCCGCGTTTTGCCAACGCGTGTGGTGCCGAGCACGATCAAATGGCCGTTGCGGTGACGCTGGCCCAGCAGTACCTGCACCTCATTGGGCTCGACGCCGTGCAGAATGGGCGTGCCGCCCAGATCGAGTTGGCGCGCAAGCGGATTCCACCACGCCTGCTTTGTCGTGATCTGCGCAAAAGCGCGTGCCATTGGTTTTTTTTCTGCCCAACGCTCGAACCGGCGTGCGCGCTCGATCCATTTGCTTGGATCAACGAATGGTTTTGCTTCGTAACGCATCGCATCGGTCTTGCGCTGCGTATGCAATTGGGTCCAGCGAAATCCTTGTCCGATGTAGAGCATGTCGTTCGACACGGGAATTTTATGTGGGGCGACATAGGTGAGCTTGTAGCGTTTGAGACCACGCTGGTAGCGCATCACGCGCGATGCCTGGCGCGCTCTCACTGCGCCGAAAGCGAGGGTGGCGCAGCCGGCGATCGCGCCCATGTCAGGGGTGAGCAACAACGATTCGGGCGCAATAAATGCCAACGCCGAACAGGCGCACGCGGTGACTGCGCTATTGAGTTCGACTGGAGGGCGCAACAGCGCTTCCATCAGCGAATCGCTCATTGTTCGATTCCTCCGTCAGTCTGGATCAGGACGGGATAGGTCGATGCGCCCAGCGATTGGGCGAAGCCGTTTGCCGACGCGGGTGCGAGCGAAACGCCCGGCGCCTGCATCTGCAATTCGCGAAAAGCCTTATAGTTGTCGACGTCAACAACGATGCCGAGCGCATCCATCGTTTTGAGTCGCGCCAGGTTTTGCGTCAGCCATGTCCGTGACTGCGGATCGGTCCCAATCAAAAAGACCGGCTGCGCCAGCCATGCAGGTCGCTTGATACTCGATCGCGCCAAGAGTATTCCCGGCGTCATGCCGTCGGAACGGATCGGAAAATTCACAAATTGAAGACCGGGCGGGTGCTGCGTCGGATTGTCCGAATCAATCGCGAAGAGTTGTGCCAGATATTGCGCCGATGGTACCGCCTCGCCAGTGTCATGAATGACGTCGGCAGCAAACAAGCTGTTCGCTATCGTGAGCAGGACCGCGAGCGCGAATGCGCGGATGGCGACGTTACGCATGGAGCACCGCCATGCGTTGGAATACCGATGTGGCGTACGCGTGGGCGCGCTGCGGATCGGCACCGTTATGATAGCGGCCAACCGATTTGAACCAGTCGCCGGTGTCCTTGAAATGCCCGCGCAATATCGTCGCCCCTGCTTGCAAATTCGGATAAGGATCAAGCGCGCGGTAAAAATTAACGAGCTTCGCAGAGTGATAGCGCCAGTTCACTTGCATCAACCCGCAATCGACACTGGTCACGCCGCGCGCGACATTGGCGCACAGTGCGGCGACTGCCGCGTCATAGCTGGCAAAGCGCTTCGGTGCGCCGGCGACATTCAGGGTCCACGGATAGGGGAGAGACTGCGGTCCGAACATCATGGACGATTCCTGCAGCGCGACGCCGTACAGAATGAGCGGAGGAATATTTTCGATTTGGCCGACCTTCTGGTATCCGATCGGCATCGGTGCGTAGACGCGGTGCGATGAACGTGTCTTTGTACCCTTCGCGGTCGCGCTGTCGATGCCAAAGAGCGGCGGCGCAATCAACGATCCCGCCAGTACGGACATGGTCGACAACAGTTTTCTACGGTTCATCGTGGTCATCGTCTCGATCCCTATTTCTTTTTACGCACTACCGCACGTGTCGGTGTAGTGATGGCCCACTGCGGCACCATCGCTGCCTGTGCGGCGGAGGGTTCGACGACGGGACGCCTGGAACCGCTGAAGTCCACCACCGGTTCGTTCGGATACAGACGCTCATTCGCTTGCGCGTTGGCGACCGCCCACGCCAGCACGCGCTCAGTGTCTGCATGCAAAATGCGCGAAAACAGTTCCGCGTATTTCTGCCGTTCGGCATCACTGCGCGCGTGAATGCCGAGCACCTCAATGGGGGTGAGATTGGGCGCGGAGAACGCACCGCGCGGTCCCTTCATCAGCAGAGCGGCGCGCCGCACTTCATCAATGTTCAATCCCCAGAACTCGGATTGAATTTGCTCCAGCGGATCGACTTGCGCAGGTCGTGCGCCGGCCGCCGTTGTTTGACGCGTGCCTAATTGTGTTTGATTTGCTTGCGTATAGGCTGTGTCTGCTGCATAAGATGCCGCAACGGGCAACGCGAAGCCGATCGCAATGATCAAACGCAAGCGCAATGTCGGAATACGCATCACCGCTCCTGGCGCTCTTTGACGCTGACCGAACCGGTGGCGTCGACGAAATACGCGCGTTGGTTATCTTTATCGGCGCCCTTCAATTCGAAATTGCCGGCGCGCTCGCCCTCAGAAATGAAACGCACCTCGCCGCCGTTGCGGACCGCGACCGACGCCTTGCCGTTCCAAGTGTCGACTGACAGCACATCCGGTGCAGGCGAGCGTTTGGCTGTTGGTTCTGGATCAACTGACACGATTGTTTTTGCAATACGTGTGGTCTTTTTGCGTTTGGCGACATGCTTGACGATCGGCATGTCGGCATGCTGGACGTCTGAGGCAGGCGTCGCGGCCGATGCCGAATACACGACGCTTAGTTTGGCGACCTCGCTCGTCAAACCGGCAACCGCAACATCCAGTTTGGTGAGACGGTCGAGAATTTGAGTGGTGTCAGCCGATGGCGCGGCGATTACAGGGGTGTGGCCAGCGACGTTGCCAGGCACGGCCGGGGTTAACGTGGGTATAAGCGTCGGATCCAGCGTCGATTGTGCAGCCGTTCGCGGCCTGGCTACAATGCGTCCATCCGCGCCTGCGATTTTTTCCATTTCCTTGTCGATTGGCACAACGCGGGTGGCCGACTTTGGATCGAGCGGCGACAGTTTCGCGATCAGACTGCCGTGGTTCTTCCATATCAATCCGCCCGTCACTGTCAGGCCGATTGCGCAGGCAATCAGCCAGATGGCGGAGAGCCGTTTCTTGTGTGCGCTGTTATGTACTGCGTCGATGGGTTGCGGTTGCGGCGTCATTACTGTGGTCCCTTTTTTGAGTCAGCCACGGCACTGGTGGCGGGAGCGAACGACACGCTGCGTTGCAGGTGATTCACACGAAGTACGAACGCCTTGCCCATCAACACGCCGAGCATTGCATCGACGCGGTAGGCGCCTAATTCACGATTTGATTCGGGCAGGGGCCGGGACAGGACATGCACGACTGCCGGATCAAACTGCGCGTTGTCAACGAGTGCATAACCGGTGCGAACCAGCAGGTAGCGAATCGCCTGCCCGACCGTCGTCACGTCGCTTCGGGGGAACTGGATATGGGCGATCACGCGCAACGGATCGTCGTCCCCTTTGGCCGGCAACGCTGCCGCTGTCGAATAGCGGGCCAGCGTCACTTCATCAGGTGCAAGCGATTGCTCCGCATGCGCTGCGGACATCGCCGCACCTAGCAACATCAGTGTTCGCAAAAGTACCTGCATCATTGCTCTCCAAGAAAATGGGCGTGACTATCCCTGAACTCGTGATCGTGAGATCGCGAGTTGAATTCTGTTATTTAAGTTTTTCTGGAAACGTTAGCGATTACGTCGCTTCGCTTGTTCCCATCGATCGACTTTTTGGTGCAGATCCTGATAAGCGCAGGAACCCTCGCTGCCAAGTCGGACCATAGCGCCAAGACGATCTTTCCCGTCCGCAATCGCTTCATCGACGGCATCGAGAAGCGCCAGTTGCGGCGACTGCGGTGACGTTGCGTCGGTCAGGCTGCCACTCTTCATTTTTGCCAACAAGGCTTGATTCGCGGTGAGGTGCATTGAGTTTTCTTTCCTGTTCGTGTCGGCCACGGTTTTTGATTTCTCCACAAATTCAGCCATCAACTCATTTACTAAGCTCGACTTGCCAGCGCGTGGAAAATGCGACGTCAGGTCGAACGTGTATGTGTGCCCGAACATCGGATATTTGTTGTCGTTGGTCATGGTTCATCTCCTTGTCGCTCGAAAATCGGTGGCGAGCTTCGCCAGCGCTTCGTCCATCATTGGGGGAGATAGGGTGCGCCGCCTTGTGTGGTTGGCCCGCCAGCGTCGCCACGAAACGAAGCTTAAATTTTTTTCAAAAATTTTGTCGCATAAATTAGGCGTCATGTGAAACAGGTTTTAGCCAGACAAAACGAAAGAAATATGGTAGTAAAAAATACCCCTTAAAGCCGGAGCAAAAGGAGGGTTAAAAAGGAGGGGAAAAGGCCGAAAACAAAGGGTGCTGGCGCGAGGGCGCGCCAGCTTTCTACTGGATAAGGGCCCAACCCAAAGGGCGCGCAGCCTCCAAAAAAACGGAGGCTGCGCAGAAAGAATTTACGGGCAAGGGAAAGGAAGCAGAATCGGTTACGGGACTGCAACAACAACTGCAACAGCCAAGTCGAAAGGCCGAGCGAAAGGGGCAGAACCAACCCATGTGCATGGATCAGGATTTGCCAACCCGGGCTTTGCCCCAGCCACGGTCGCATAGGCGGCGCCATTTAATGGGCGGCACGCATGAGTTTTGACCAATCATTGGCGCATCCCATGCCGGTCTCGTTGCCAAGCACAAACCCAGTATGTTGATATCAATTAATCAGGTGTCACGTGACGCCTGATTAATTGGCCAATCGGTTTGGTACCCGGTGTAGGCTTTAATACTTTTGCCTAGCTCATAGAGAGATAGAGATGAATTTAGATGACCTCATTCACGAGCAAGAATTTCCGAAGCGCGATATAGGTGACCCCGCTCATGCAATTTATGCGATTGCGCGCTATCTCGATGCGCTGAACCTCGGACATTGGGCTGGCGTTATCATCGGGTGGCTGGGGCAATACGACGGTTTCGAGCGCTATGATTTTGAAGAGACATGGCCGGTAGTGCAGGTGCGTGACATGCTCGCAAGCTACGTTTCAACTGGGCAGCGCCTTTATCCAAATCAGTTAGTCAAAGCGCTGGTTGCCCTGCCGTTCGTGTACCTTGGCGCGCGCCATGAAAATATCCCTGGAAGATGGAATCCGCTACAACAACCCTTTATCGAATTCGAAAATCTTGGCCCACAGGTATGGGTATGGCAATCCGAAGAGCGCCATCCGCCCTCCGAGGATACCGAAGAGTATTTGTTTTCGGCGTATGTGC
>JACMQD010000004.1 GCA_014377155.1 Herminiimonas sp. | reverse complement strand
AGCCCGTCGATGCTGACGCCCTTGCAAGAGGCGCTCGATGAAGTCGTACGGCAGAACGCCGACGTGGAAGGGGATTTTTCGCGCGCAACCAACTGGTTTCGCAAAATCGATTCGCTGATTTAATGGGACATTAACGACTGTAAAAATTACAGCAAAATAAAGTACGCATCTGTTTAAGACAACTGCAACTTTTATCAATACGCCAATGTCCGATGACTTGACGTTCTGAGAACGCATCGCTACCTGAGAGCCTGATTGCAGACCATGCAACCATGCTCTGTAGTAGATCGCACGGTTCTCAGGAACGATGTCATGCATCCATCAGACGAGGCGAACATGTCCCACCAATCCCGCGGCAACAATATTGACGGCGTTAAAGAAAACGCCACCGAACGCGGCGCAACTTCACTGACGCGCCGCAACTTCATGCAATCGGCGATCGTCGCTGCAGCGGCATCCTCAGCGCCTCTCGCGAACGCGCAACAACCAGCGCCAAAGGCGCCGCCGCGCAGTGTCACAACGGCGCCGCCGCAACCGGTCACGCTCGACATCAATGGCCAGCCCTATCGGCTCTCACTCGAACCGCGCACTACCCTGCTCGACACGTTGCGCGAAGTGATCGGCCTGACCGGCACCAAAAAGGGCTGCGACCGCGGTCAATGTGGCGCGTGTACCGTGCTGGTCGATGGTCAGCGCATCAATTCCTGTTTGACGCTTGCAATCATGCATGAAGGCAGGAAGATCGAGACGATCGAAGGCTTGGCGCAGGGCGAGAATCTGCATCCGCTGCAACAGGCATTCGTCGATCACGATGCATTGCAATGTGGTTATTGCACCCCGGGCCAGATCTGTTCCGCGAAGGCCATGTTGACCGAACTGCGTAGCGGCACCGCCAGCGCCGTGACGCCGGATGTACGGGTCGCTCTGGCGACGCTGTCGGACGATGAAATTCGCGAGCGCATGAGTGGCAACCTCTGCCGCTGCGGCGCCTATCCGAACATCGTTGCCGCGATCCGGCAAGTTGCCGGTATCAAAACCTGACTGCGGAGAACGACATGAATTCATTTTCGTATGAACGCGCGGCCAACATCAACGATGCGGTCAGGTCGGCCGCACAACCCGGCGCCAAATTCATCGGTGGCGGCACCAACCTGCTCGACCTGGTCAAAGCGGGCGTGGAGCAGCCGGTCACGCTCATCGACATCACGCGCCTGGCACTGGCCGACATCACGCCGTTGCCGGATGGTGGCGTGCGCATCGGCGCGCTGGCGCGCAACAGCGATACCGCCAACCATGCGCTGATTCGCAGTCGCTATCCGCTCCTGTCCCAAGCCCTGCTGTCGGGCGCGTCGCCGCAACTGCGCAATATGGCGACGGTCGGTGGCAACCTGATGCAGCGCACCCGCTGCTATTACTTTACCGATACCGCATTCGACATGTGCAACAAGCGCATGCCGGGTTCGGGTTGTGCCGCGGTACAGGGACAGAACCGCATCCATGCGATCCTCGGCGCGAGCGAACAGTGCATTGCGACTAACCCGTCCGACATGAGCGTGGCCTTGGCCGCACTCGATGCGGTGGTTGTGGTGCGCGGTCCCCAGGGCGAACGCCGCATCGCTTTGGGCGATTTTCACAGGCTCCCAGGCGACCGGCCCGATATCGATACTACGCTGCAGCCAGGCGAGCTGATCACGGCCGTCGATCTGCCGGCCTCGCCGTTCGCAGCGCACTCGCATTATCTGAAAGTGCGCGACCGCGCCAGCTATGCATTTGCGCTGGTGTCGGTGGCGGCGGCTATCGATTTGCGCGATGGCGTGGTGCGCGGCGCACGCGTGGTACTCGGCGGAGTCGCGCACAAGCCATGGCGCGCAGCCGACGCCGAAAACGCGCTGCTGGGACGACCGCTCGACGAGACGGCGCGGGCCGATGCCGCCACGCTCGCCGTGCGAGGGGCACGCGGCTTTCCGCATAACGATTTCAAGATCGAACTGGCGCGGCGCGCGGTGATGCGCGCCTTGCGCACCGCAGGCAGCGCAGGTTCGCAAGGAGCAAAGGCATGAACATCATCGGGCAAGGTATCAACCGCCGCGACGGCCGGGCAAAAGTCATGGGCGTCGCACGTTACTCGGCCGAACATCCGCTGCCACGCATGGCCCATGCGGTGATCGTGACGAGCACCATCGCCAGCGGCCGGATAGCTTCGATCGATGCGTCTGCGGCGACTGCCATGACCGGCGTGCTACAAGTCATGACGCATCTGAATGCACCGAAACTTCCCGCCGGTGGCAAGGCCGCGTCCAATTCGCCACCGGCCGGCCGCGTGCTGAATCTGCTGCAGGACGACCGCGTACTGTACAACAATCAGCCGGTCGCGCTGGTGGTGGCTGATACACTCGAACACGCGCGGGCGGCTGCGCAGCATGTGCGCATTCGTTACCGCTCGGACGCCTCGCAACTCGATTTCACCCGTGCCAAGGCGCAATCTATCAAGCCCAAGAAAGCCAATGACAAGGAACCCGACACACGCCGCGGCGATCTGGCGACAGGGTCCAAAAATTCGGTAGCGCAAATCGATGCCACCTACACCACGCCGTTCGAGCATCACAATCCGATGGAGCCGCATGCCACCATCGCGGTCTGGGAAGGTGATTCGCTAACCTTGTACGACTCGACCCAGTATGTCACCGGCGCGCGCAACACCGTTGCCAAGACACTCGGTATATCACCCGACAAGGTGCGCGTAATCTGTCCCTACGTCGGTGGCGGCTTTGGCTGCAAGGGCTCGGTCTGGTCGCACGTGGTGTTGGCAGCGATGGCGGCGCGTCAGGCGGGTCAGCCGGTCAAGCTGGTGCTGGACAGACCGCAAATGTTCGGTCCGGTCGGCCATAGGCCCAATACCGAACAACGCTTCATGCTCACTGCGGCCAGCGACGGCCAGTTCACGTCGATGCGCCATGACGTCCATGCCTCGACCTCGTTTCAGGAGGACTGGCTCGAGCCGAGCGCGCTGGCCACGCGCATTCTGTATGCCTGCCCGAATCAGCAAACCAGCCACCGCATCGCCAAGCTCAACACCGGCACGCCGACCTTCATGCGCGCGCCGGGAGAAGCCAGCGGCATGTTCGCGCTGGAGTCCGCGATCGATGAAATGGCGTATGCGCTGAAGATGGATCCGATCCAGTTGCGGCTGAAGAATCATGCCGACACCAATCCGGAAGACGGCAAACCGTGGTCCAGCAAATCGCTGCGCGAGTGCTATCGGACCGGTGCCGAACGCTTCGGCTGGGCCAGTCGCAATCCCCAGCCGCGGTCGATGCGCAAGGGCGAGATGTTGGTCGGAATGGGCATGGCAACGGCGACTTATCCGGCCAACCGCAGCGCGGCGACCGCCAGCGCGAGCCTCCTGCCCGACGGTACCGCGCTGGTGCGATCCGGTTCACAGGATCTGGGTACCGGCACTTACACCGTCATGGCACAGGTCGCCGCCGATGCGCTGGGCTTGCCGGTCGATCGTGTACGCTTCGAACTCGGCGACAGCGCGATGCCAAAAGCGCCGGTATCCGGCGGCTCGCAGTCGGTCGCCAGCGTCGCGCCGGCGGTGCGTGCCGCCGCGACAGCGGTGCGCCTGAAGCTGATCGGCTTGGCCATCGCCGATCCGGCTTCGCCATTATCGGGCACCCGGGTCGAGGACGTACTCGTTGAGAACGGATGGCTGATACAACGCGCCGACACGCAGCGACGCGAACCGTTCGCGGCAGTGATTGCGCGCCAGGGCGGCGCGGCAGTCGAGTCGACCATGGAATCGAAGCCTGGCAAGGAAAAGGAAACCTATTCGCATCATTCGTTTGGCGCGGTATTTGTCGAAGTCCATGTCGACCCCGATCTCGGCACGATCCACGTCGAGCGGGTGGTCGGCAGCTACGGTATCGGCCGCCTGCTTAACCAGAAAACCGGACATAGCCAGCTGATGGGCGGCATTGTTTGGGGCGTCGGTATGGCACTACAAGAAAAGTCCGATTACGACCAGCGCACCGGGCGCATCGTCAACGGCAATCTTGGCGAATATCACGTCCCGGTCAATGCCGATATTCGCACCATCGACGTCATCGTCGTCGACGAGAACGATGTCCATATCAATTCGCTGGGGGCCAAGGGTATTGGGGAAATCGGCATCACCGGCGTTGGCGCGGCGATTGCCAACGCGGTGTATCACGCGACAGGAAAGCGAATTCGGGATTTACCGATTACGCTGGACAAGTTGATTTGATTGCTTCGACGGTGTGGTGCGCTTGAAGTCTGCATCCAATCGTTTCATGCCCTCATGATCAGGGTTTTCATCATGCAACCGCGCTTCACTAAAACCACATAAATTATCAAAATACTAATTAAAATCCTCTTGTTGAATATAATGCGGTTTATTCAAATGGGATGTAATTATGTGGAAGCTAACCGAAGCCGCAGACTGGCTTGATGAACAATCCAAAGCATCGACCCACATTCTCGACGGCATGGTCGAGGATTCGCAGTACAGCACGGATGTCATGATCATGGCAGCAACGACGCAGGCCTTCATGCAATTTGGGACGAGCATGGCGGATGTTTTGCGGCTTGGGGATGACCTTACCAAAGGCACGTTGAGAGGGGTCGGCACTGACCTCGCGCGCTTCGTGGCTATTTTCCCGACTGGCAAAGCAGCGAAATTGCTGCAAACTGCACGAGGCACGGTCAAGGCGCGCGCCATTGTCGATCCACTTTCACGCGAGGGCATCTGCGCATGGGTTGCGTCAACCCGCGCGCTGAGGCAGGTAGGTTACCGGACGGGTGGGAAGATGTTTGTCGAGGTAGAACAGTTGATGCAAACAGTGGGATTTCAGGGTTTGCAGAGTTTTGTTAAATATAAGGGAATTTCGCTAGAGGCGATGGCTTCCAACATGAGAAACATCGGGGCGAAGGTCGGCCCGTATGTAGAGGTAACTGGATTCAAAGACCTCCTACACCGACAGCTTCTCAAGGCAGATGGCAGTATTCTGCTCATATCGATGGGCGCACTTCTTAAAGATGGAACCAGGAGCGGGCACTTGGTCTATGCCTATTACGACACTTTCCGCCGGCTCCGATTCATGGATCGCACCATCGGAAATAGCGGTAGAAAAGCCTATACGAGCATCGAAGAAATCACTGCGGCTTACCCGAGCGTGAAAACTTTTACACCGCGGGCCGTCGTTCATCTTCAGAATGTTTATGCAAAAGTGGAAACCTACGGCATTGCAACGCTGGTCATGCCAATCAAAGGATTGATTGCCGAATATCTGGATAATCCCAAGGCTGAGAAATGAATCAGATGATGGACTCGCTTCCGCAGGAATTGCCGCCCTGCCCAGCCTGCGGGGCAAACAACTGGCGGTTTCAAAAAATTCCTGGCCACGCCTACTTGCTGCATTGGTTATTGGACGCCATCGACAAACTGATTGTCGCGGTATTCATTCTATTGATCGGAAGCCTGCTGATTTTTTCAGCACCGGCATTGGATGAGCTTGGCTATATATGCCTCGGCGCGCTATTGATAGCAGCACCGGTGCTCATCTTCGTTCAATGGTGGCTCGTACCGAAGATTTATCAGGCCATGGAAATCTGCCAGGAATGCGATTACATTGCCAAAGCCGGTGAAATACCGCGTGCTAACAAGCTATAACCGTGATTTGGCGCGGATCGCATAATTAACGACGCGCGCACATTCTGAACGAGTTAAAGGAACCACAATCGTCGACACCATGGACTTGCTTGGTCACGCCAACGTAAAGGCGTGCCATTCGGTTGAACACACAACCATGCCTGGCTGACGGCATTTTTACCGCCCCGCTTCCAACTCCGCATATAACGCCAAAAACTCCAGACTCAATTTGTGCCGTGCATCCAGATGAATCATCGGCAAGCTCTGGTCATGCGACTCTCTAATCCGGATTGAGCTCGACAATTTGCTGTCGAGCACCGGCAAGCCTTCTGCCTTCAACTCGTCCACCAGCCGTTGGGGAAGCCGCGCGCGCGGCTGGAACTGGTTGACGATAATCCCTTCGACTTCCAGTCCGGGATTATGGTCCGACTTGATTTCCGCGACATTGTTCATCAGCGTATACAGCGCCTGGCGCGAAAAATCATCGCAGTCGAATGGGATCAGACAGCGGTCTGCGGCAATTAGCGCCGACTGCGTGAAGAAATTGTAGGCAGGTGGCGTATCGACGATGATTTCGTCGTATTCCTTGGCCAGTTCGTTGAGCGTGTCGCGCAGCTTGTAAATCTTGTGACGCGATTCGAGTTTCGATTGCAGGTCACCGATCTCGGGATGCGACACGATCAGCGACAAATTCTCGAACGGCGTCGGATGGACATAGGTCGCAGCGGGCTTGGCGAACATCGTGAAGCTCAGCATCTGCTCGAAATAAGCGGCCATGGTGGGTGCCGCCTCCTTGGCCGCTTCTCCCAGCAGGTATCGACTGGAATTACATTGGGGATCGATGTCGATCAGGAGGGTTTTCTTGCCCTGGTGCGCGGCGATGGCGGCGAGATTGACTGCAATGGTCGATTTTCCGACACCGCCCTTTTGATTGAAGATCACACGTTTCATGCGCCGCCCATGGAAAGAATTGAGTTGTCAATTCTAGCAGAATGCTGCGTCGCAGCAGCGCAACACCGTCCTGATTCGAGCGGCTCCTCGAAAGCCTATCTTGTCGGACACCTACGCTCGAACGCGCCTCACCCCGGGCGAAACATGCGAAACAGCTGCGCCGGTCCGATCGAAAAATAATCTGCCGGCCCCCCGCCGCGCAGCACATGTCCGGCGTTGGCCGTGTCATATACCCCCTCGCGCAGCATTGCCTGGTCGATGTGCACGCCAACCACTTCGCCCAATACGAGCCAGGTCGGCACTTTTTCGCCATCGATGCCTTCGAGCTGGACGATCTGCGTGCAGCGACATTCGAACGACACCGGACTTTCGGCCACGCGCGGCACGGCGATTACTTTTGATGCGACCGGCGTCAGGCCAGCCAGGCCGAATTCGCTGACGTCGGGGGAAACGGGTGCACAGGTCTGGTTCATCGCCTCGGCGAGCGGGCGCGTCACCAGATTCCAAGCGAACTCGCGGGTCTGTTCGATGTTTCGCACCGTGTCCTTGTAGCCGATGCTGGCAAATCCGACGATTGGCGGGGTGTAGTTGAAGGCATTGAAAAAACTGTAGGGCGCCAGATTCAGTGCCCCTTCGTCGCTCTGCGACGAAATCCAGCCGATTGGACGCGGACCGACGATTGCATTGAAAGGATCATGCGGCAGGCGGTGCCCTTGGCGCGGTTCATAGAAGTGGGTGGTATCCGGCACGACATTCCTCGATTTGGCAAAGCCCTGACGATACCAGCTTCCGGCATTTCCCACGCGTCGCCGGATATCCATGCTCGGCCAAGACGGTACGGGCTCGTTGAGAATGTTAAATACATGCAAGATTAAACGCAGGCAATGTATTATATATATCCAACTTTTGGACCGACAAACAACGGATTTTTCCCTCAAATCAAGGCTTGGCACCGATCCGGCGGACTCGTCATCCGTCACCGCACCGACTGCCTGCACTTTGCCTGCTACAAGCCCACCTCAAGTCCCATACGTGATCAAATTTCTTGTTATCCTGATTTTCTTTCTGTTGCCTTTTACCGCCGCGGCCCATAGCGGTGGCACCAATGCTGCTGGCTGCCACACCGATACCATCTCCGGCGGCTACCATTGCCACACGAGTAGTACAGTTGCGACAACGCCCACCTGCGCCGCGGGACAGCTGTGGAGCGGAATTTCCTGCTACACGCCCGTTGTCCTAATGTGCGGCGGCGGCAGGATCGCCAGCGCCGGCGTCTGCGTTTGCCCCGCATCGTATTTGTGGAGCGGCGTTGCCTGTTATGCCAGCAAGGTTTTTCGACTGCCCGGAGCGCGCAACGACTATACGCTGTCGAAAATCGCTACCGGCTTAACCGCCACGCGCGGCAGCGAAACCTGGATGCTCGATAATTCGCCGACGCTTACTTTCAGCGACGTCTCGCTCGGTTTTTCAATCGCCGCGCAAGCACAGGCGATTCCTGCATCCGATCTGCGCTTGCTGATCGAACTATATATCGCGTTCTTCAACCGGGTTCCCGATGCCGATGGCCTGTCATACTGGATCGCCGAACTGCGCAATGGCAAGACGATCGAGAACATTGCCGACAGTTTTCACGCGGCCGCCATCCAGTATCCGGCGCTGACCGGCTATTCGGCAGCAACGACGCATGCTGACTTTGTCAGGATCATCTACAAGAATGTGCTGGGACGAAGCGGCGCCACCGCGCCACCCGACGCCGACGTGAATTACTGGCGCTATGCGCTCGACACCGGGCGCGCCACGAAAGGCGCGCTGGTGCGGGCGATTCTGGCGGCGGCACATGGCTTTACCGGCGACCAAACCTGGGGCTGGGTGCCGCAACTGCTCGACAAAAAATATTATGTCGGCCACTATTTCGCAGTTCAGCACGGCATCAACTATCTGTCCGCAGAAGAAAACATTCGTCGCACGATGGCCGTCGCCGCGGCCGTCACCCCGACTGACATGACGGCGGCCATCAGGCTGATCGGCGTCGCCGATACCGCTTTCAGCATGGTCGATGACCTGATCCTGTCGCTCGATTACGGCGGCTTCCAGCTTGCCTACAGTTGCACCGAGCGCACCGCACGGCGCTATGAATATGCACTGGGATTCGACACCGGAACCGAAGCACGGCCATCGTCGTTCACCTCCGACCCGGACCTGCCGGCCTACTGCGGGCAGCAATCGACAACCGGCAGCTATGCCGCGATCGAAACCGGATGGGACCGCGGCCATCTGGTGACGTCCAATCACATGGATTACAGCGCGCCTTTCATGAAGCGCGCCAATTACATGACCAATGTCGTCCCGCAAAATTCGGCATTCAACCAAGGTATCTGGCTACAGGCAGAAAACGTCGCCGAATGCTATCGCGACATCGCTTCGCTGACGGTCTATGGCGGCGTGGTCTACGACGATCCGGTCAATGATCGGTTCATCGCGTCGCATGGCATCCGCACCCCCGATTACTTTTGGAAAGTGATCGTCACCACCGATCCCGCCAGCCGCGTCACGCGTGCAATCGCCTGGCATATACCCAACCGCGCGAACTTGTCGAGCCTGGACAGTTATCTGGTCAGCATCCGTGAACTGGAGCAGCGCGTCGGCGCGGTGAACGTCGGCATCCACGTGCCGGAAGCCGTGAAGCTGGACAAGCCGCCGGCGACGTGGCCGCTACCGCGTACCTGCGATTTCGGATAAAAGGGAATGTTCTGGCAATGCGCTTGAAGAATAGTCCCCTGTTGCCCGATAATGCCATCATCCACCCACTCCTGCCCTTGGTTCATCATGACTGAAATTGATCAACGCTATCTGGTCCAGCAACGAAAATGCGAGGCAAGCGACAAGGACGTTCCCGTTTTCGCGCGTGCCATGACGAGCAAGGAAGGGGTATTCGAAGGCGTTTCTTTTATCCGCAACAAGGACAAGGCATCGCTGCTGACGCTGGAGCAGGCGCAACAGGTGATTGCATGGGCAGAGAAAAAACCGCTAGCAAAGTCCTATATAACGACCATCATCTGCAAGGGACAATAAACGACCCTCAGATAGCGCCAGCCCTACGATTACGAACCGCGCGACGGCAAATTATTACCTCTGCAAAAGCGTAAATGGTAAGGTCGTTACGTTCAGCGTGTTTCGGCTAATTAACTGCCTTTGTCCCAGGATAAAAACCCATGCGTTGCCCCCGATTGTTTTGCGTGTTGTGCTGCTTTCTGGCGCGGCCGGCGTACGCCGCACAGGAGGTCATTTTGTATGGTGACGATGATTACGCGCCCTATTCGTTCGTCGAGCTTGGGCAATTCAAAGGCATCTATGTCGACCTCCTTAAACTGGCAGCCGCCAGGTTGACGCCGGAATATGACGTCGTGCTCAAGCCGCGACCCTGGAAGCGTGGCCTGGCCGAGCTGCAAAGCGGTTTTTCCTTCGGCCTCTTTCCACCGGGGCGCAAGACCGACCGCAGCTATATCGATCTTTATTCCGTGCCGATGTACCGTGAAACGGTTGTAATGTTCTGCAACGACAGCGTGATGGCGTCGTCACGCAAAAGTTTTCCCGCTGATTTTGCAGGTTTGACGATTGGTGTCAACGCCGGCTTTCTGTTGTCGGAGCGCCTGATCGACGCTGCTGGCCGCGGCATTGTCAAACTCGCGGAGTCCAAGGGCAATGAAGGCAACCTGCGAAAACTTGCGCTCAAGCGCATCGATTGCTACGCCAGCGATCGCGCCGCCGCGCTTTACACGATCAGGAAATCAGGCGCCGAACTGGCCGGCCTGAATCTGAGCGAGGCCGTCGAATTGTCAGGCGAAGAAACGTTCATCGCGTACAGCATGGCGAACAATCCCCCCTACAAGGCCGATTTTTTCGCAAGGATGAATGCCGCACTCACCCAGCTCAAAAAGAGCGGCGCAGTAGCAAGGATAGAACAGAGTTACTTGAAATAATCAGGGTCGCCTCACTCCGCTTGCGACTGCACATCAACGTCAACCCGGCTTTCTGCTTCCTCTGAGCGATCCTTCTGACGGTTGGCCCGAACGATGATACGCACGAATTCCCGCACCATTTGCCGATGACTTTCGTCGAGGAGCTGATAATCGGCGATGAGCTTCAAGTCGTTCGCCGACAAGTTGAAATTGCCATCGCCGAGGTCGATATTGCGTTTGTCGCCGCCAAACCGCAGCCATTCGATCGGTACACCGAGCCACTGTGACAAGGTCCGCATCTTGTCCTGGGTCGGAATTGCTTCGCCTACCAACCATTTGCGCGCGGCGTGCACCGTAATAGGACTGCCGGCGAAGCGGGCATTGAAGTCGCGGGAAAGTTCTGTCGGACTTTCCGACGAGTGCTGGCTATTCTTGAGCGCTTCTTGCAGGCGCGCACTGAAATCAAGTCGTTCGGTCGAGTCTTTTGTGATTGCCATACTTTTCTCCTTTGACTGCAGTGCGCGTCAACCTCTTCGGCACTCCAAGTCAAAAATAATATCAGAAAGTAAGTTTACCGAAGTCGAACTTTCAAGACTCTAGGAGCAAAACCACGATGTTCGAGCCTGCTACAAAAAATTGACTAGCGAACCGTGGCTACGCACCTCGGTACGCGCGAGTGCTGGCAAGCTGGGTTGCAATCTTGACGCACGTATCGATGTGCTCGTAGCCCAGCGAGCGAAACGCCGTGAAGCCAATCGCTGCCGATACCAGCTGACCGGCGATCGGTACGATTCTCGCCACATTCTTGGTGACGATCTTGGCGCCGGTACGCTTGAGCATTTGTGTCACCAGATGCCGGGTTGCCAGGCGGCCTATATAGGCGCTGCCCACACCCGCCATTGCCTGGAGCGGGAACATTTTCGATTTTGGCTGCATCTGGCTGATTTGCTCGCTCGTCAAACCGAACTGGGTGTTAATGTCGTCGATAAGCGAGGTCAGCAACTTGGCGTCGACAGCGACATCGACCATCGGCAGGGGAATAGCCGCAACACCGGCGGACAGAGCGGCTCGGCGGCGAACCAATGCGCGGCAGCGGCTTCGGATCTCCTCAATTTCCTTCGGGGAGGTCGCAACGAGCGACCAGTCATTGGCTTTTTCAAGGGTAGTCATGTCAACCTTCACAAAAAATCTCAGCGCGCAGATGTTGCGTGCCGTTCCGGTTTGTCAGCCTATTCGCAACCGGCGCAAACGAGTGTGACCTACTGCGCACAGCCTGCAAATGACCGGTAAATATCTTTCTAAACAACTATTGGAACGTTGGTCAATAAAAGTGTATCGTGATTTTGTGAACTATTGTCACATAGAACTATTTCCAAACCCAAGGCGAGAGGAATTTGTTAAATTCACTTCAGACCCCAACTTTGCACTTTACCGTGTCCGTATCATGAGAATCGCTGTCCTAGATGATGACCAAACCCAGACCGACCTGGTATGCCAGGTGTTGAGTTCGGTAGGCCATTCATGCCATCCTTTTCAAAGTGGCAAGGAAATGCTTGCGCAGTTGCGGCGCGAAAGCTACGACATGCTGATCATCGACTGGCAGGTTCCCGACCTGAGCGGCGCCGATGTGTTGCGCTGGACCCGTGAGAAACTGCCATCGAACCTGCCTGTCCTGTTCATGACCAGCCGGTCGGGCGAAGACGATATCGTCGCCGGCCTGGCCGCAGGTGCCGATGACTACATGATCAAACCGATCCGTCGCGGCGAACTGACGGCGCGGGTCCAAGCGCTGCTACGCCGTGCCTATCCCAGCCAGAATCCGGTCGAACAGATCCAGTTCGGCCAATACACCTTCGAAGCCCGCACCGCGCGGTTGACGCTCGATGGTGGCCAGATTGACGTGACACAAAAGGAATTCGACCTGGCGCTGCTGTTCTTTCGCAACATGGGCCGGCCGCTGTCGCGTGCCTACATACTGGAAGCTGTCTGGGCACGCGATGTGGAGATTCCGTCACGCACCATGGATACCCATGTGTCGCGGGTGCGGAGCAAGTTACAATTGCGTCCAGAGAACGGTTTTAGGCTGGCCCCGGTGTATAGCTACGGATATCGGCTGGAACAGATACCCGCATAAAACAGATCGGGGCTGCGCACGGAGAAAAGCATGCGCAACAGGATGACGAGCTTGGCATTGGCCCTGGCGCTGACCTGCGGATTTTCCGTGGCCCAGCAGGCCGTGCCTTTGCCGACCGGCGTCGTGGCCGCACCTGGCTCGTTCGTCGTTGCGCCGGCCAGCATTACCTATTTTGCCAAAGGCGGCGATACCCTCATCGCAATCGCCGTGCAATTCACTGGCAAGGCCGACCACTGGGTTCAGATCGGCAAGAACAACCGCATCGACCGCGACAGCAATATCCCGATCGGCACGCCCATTTTCATTCCGGCCGAGCTCTTGAGCGACGACCCGGTAGAGGCGACTGTGGTGGCGCTGTCAGGCAGCATCACAGCCCGCAAAGCCGACGGCATCGTGATTGCTTTGGCAATCGGGGCCAAGGTATCGGAGGGAACCCAGATCGATACCGCCAATAATGGTTTTGTGACCTTCGCGCTGGCCGACTCTTCGCGCGTTTCCCTGCCGTCCAACAGCCGCGTCAAAATCGGCAAGCTGCGCATGGCGCGTTATACCAAAAGCCCGCGTACTGAAATCATGCTGCTGCGCGGCCGCGTCGAGTCGCGGGTGTCGCCCCTGGAAGCACGCAAGGGGCTGTTCGAGATTCGTACGCCGCAATCGGTGGCCGGCGTACGCGGCACCCATTTCCGCGTCGGCATCCTGGCCAACGGCGTCGCCAACGAAGTCCTCAGCGGCAAGGTCGCAGTAGCCAAGCCCGCCGAGGGCGCAAGCCTGACTCTGGCGACGGCAAAAGGTGCCATCGTCGACAGCCGCACGGTCGGGCCGATGGTCGACCTGTTGCCGGCGCCACGGCTGGTCGCACGGGCAGGCGCTGACTATGCGACGGCGCAGTTCGCCATCGTGCCCGTCGCTGGGGCCAGCGCTTACCGCGTGCAGCTATCGACCGACAGCGACGCCATCGACATCATTGCTGAAAACAACGCGGCGACGCCGCAGGTCAGACTCGACGGCATTCCGGATGGCGCGTATTTCGTCAGGATTTCGGCCATCGACCGCGCGGGACTCGAAGGCCTGACTCGTATCGAACCGGTACGCATCAGCGCCCGCGCAGACCTGGCCCAGCGGGCCGCCGCTGGCGCACCGAATGTCGACCATAGCAACCAGCGAGAAATCGGCTTGAAATGGCAACCGCTCGGCGGCAGGAGCTTCGTGCTGCAAGTGGCGCGCGATGCCGATTTCAGCTGGCTGGTACACACTGTGCGCACCGCCGTGCCGCAGGCCAGCGTTCCGCGTT
>JACMQD010000328.1 GCA_014377155.1 Herminiimonas sp. | reverse complement strand
GCATTTGAAGAACAGTTTGGCGCCGGTTTTTTCATTGGCCTGACGTGACGTCAGAACGGGCGTGCGGTGCGCGACGCCGTTCAAGTTTGCCGATGCGGCGCTGATATCGGCATGCGTGATCGTGATTGCTTGCTGGTCCATTTTTACTCCCTGAAAACGGTGTTTGAGATGGTGTGAATGTTGTTAGGTGTCGTTCGATTTTTTGACGTTCAAAAGACGCTCAATAATGGCGCCGAGCCGCCGCAATCCATGGTCGACCGCTTCCGAATGCGGAGCACCACAATTGATGCGGACAAAATGATCGAAGCGATTCGAGTTGGAAAACATCAGCCCCGGCGCGATCAGGATGCCTTCTTGCAGTGCCGCGTCGAACAAGGTTTTCGACGACAGCTTTTGCGGCAGTTCGACCCATAGCGCCACGCCTCCGTTCGGTACCGTCAGTCGCGTCCCTGGCGGAAAATAGGCGGCGATCGCTCCAGCGGCGCGGTCCCGCTGGCCGCGAATCGTGTTTCGCAAGCGGCGCAGATGGCGGTCGTACGCGGGGGACGCCATGTATTCGGCCGCTGCGATCTGGGACCAGACTTCATTGTCGCGTGTCTGCGCGTACTTCAGCATCTTCACCCTCGCGTGCCAGCGCCCTGCAGCCATCCAGCCGAGCCGCATGCCGGGCGCGAGTATCTTGTGCAGCGATGCGCAATAGATGACGTTGCCGGTCTTGTCCCATGATTTCAGCGCGGCGGGTGGCGTGTCGCTGTTGACCATGTCGGTGTAGGTGTCGTCCTCGATCAATGGAACGCCGTGCTGTTCGCATAACTGTGCCAGCCGTTCCTTGTGAGCGTCGGGCATGATGCTGCCGAGTGGATTTTGCAGATGCGGCACCACCACGACTGCCTTGATGTTGTCATAGGTTTGCATCGCGGCTTCCAGCGCGTCGATCGATATGCCGGTCTGCACGCTGGTCGGGATTTCAAGCGCGCGCATGCCCAGGCTTTCAAGGATTTGCAGCAAGCCGTAGAAGGTCGGTGACTCGACGGCAATGGTGTCGCCGGGTTGGGCAACCGCGCGCAACGCCAGATTGAGCGCTTCGATGCAGCCATGCGTCACGATCACGTCTTCCGGCGTGAGGATCAAGCCCTTGTCCAGCGCACGCTTTGCCAGCACCGAGCGGAATCGTGCGCTGCCACCGGATGGGGCGGGACTGACTAGCAGTTCCGGATCGCGCCGCAGCGCACGGATTGCCGCATTCTTCAGTTCCTCGGCAGGATAGAGCGACGGCGCACAACGCGCACCCGCGAAATGGCTGGTGCAAGGATGCAGCCGGCTTTGCGTGACAAATTCCGACACCCTCGCATGGATGCCGACGTATTGTGCGGGATCGGGTGGCAGCGCCAGATTCGGTTCTTCAACCGGTGCGATCGGGGTCCGTCGCCGCTGACGCACGAAATAGCCGGATCGTGGCCGCGCTTCAAGCCAGCCGTCACTTTCCAGTTGGCGGCAGGTTTGCAGCGCGGTCGACAGGCTGACGTCATGCAGACGCATCAATGTGCGCACCGATGGCATCCGCTCGCCAATGCCGAGCGAGCCGGCTTTCATGGCATCGAGATAGTGTGCGGCGAGTCGCCGGTAGATTGGTTGCGAATGCATGATTGCATGATCCCTTTTTCGGTATCGGCTGAACAGATATAGATTCGACTAATCTGGACAATAACAGATGCGCCGGACGCGTTCTGTTCCGGTTCAGTCTGGGCTTCTCTGTGGCTGTTTTTCGACAACCTCTGTCCCTAACATAGGGTCACTGATAACCGAAAAGGAGAAGCACATGGAATACGCGACACCATCAACCGTCCTGCGGGCCGGGCAGTCGCTGAGAATCGTCACCGGAAGCGGGGCAATGCTGTTGAATCTCAAAGGCACGGTGCTGCTCGTCACCGCATCGGACTGGACTGGCGATCAGTTCATGCGGCAACGCGTGGTATTGCATGAGGGCGATCAATATCAGGCAGAACGCAGCGGAGCAATCGAGGTGTTCGCCACGACCGATGCCGAATTTCTCGCAATACCTGCGGCAGCACGAAAGCTTTCCTTCGTCGCCAGCAGTCTTATTAATTTAGCAAAGAAATATGGGCAATGGCTGCGATCCGTGATTGCGCGTGTCGCAACATGAACATTGGGACCGGGTCGAAACAGGGTATTCTTGAGCGGCCCACTAATTTCCAATGTTTTACCGATATGCTTATGAACGTATTTACCTATGGCTC
>JACMQD010000327.1 GCA_014377155.1 Herminiimonas sp. | reverse complement strand
TGCTCGGAGAACCGGATGCCAGTGCGGCGCAGCAGTTGGGTCGCCGGAGTTTCCGAGATATGCTCTTTTTTGGCCATGCGTGATACGCTCACCTTAAAACGTGGAGCACAATTATGCCGCAGGAAATCCGCTTTGCCACCTTTAACGTGTGTAATCTTGCCCTGCCGGGCGAGCATTTCTATCCCGACCAGGAACCGTACACCCAGCAGCAGTACGATGCAAAGGTCGCCTGGATCGTGCAACAGATCGATGCGCTCGACGCCGACGTCATCGGCTTTCAAGAAATTTTTTCCCAAGCCGCGCTTAGGGAAGTACTGGCGCGGTCCGTGCGCTATCGGGATGCCCACCATGTCGGCTTCGAGCCGGAAGTCAGGAACGGCAATTTGACGCCCAACGTGGCGCTGGTGTCGCGCCTGCCGGTGCGCGCCGGCGCCGTGATGCATGCCGAGCTGCCACGACAGTTGTCGGTGACGCTGCCCGGTATGGACGAACCGGTCACGCGGTTCACGCGGCCAATACTTCAGGCCCAGGTCGTCGTCTCGCCTACCCTAGTGGTCAATGTCGTCGTGTGCCATCTCAAATCGAAACGTCCCGACTATCGCAGCGACGGCAGCGAAGACGAACTACGCCATTTCGACCTTGCGGTATTGCGTTCGATGATCCGCTGTGGCGTCGAGGCGCTGGGCTTGCGTTACCTGCTGACCGACCAGGTACAAGGCAATCGGGTGCCGCTGGTAGTCATGGGTGACTTCAATGATGTCGCCAGCGCCATGTCGACGCAATTGGTGCTCGGGGCGGGACGGTATGGCAAGATCGGCTTCGATGGACGCCTGTTCGAAACCTATCGGATCCAGTCACGCCGGGACCCGTTGCGCGATGTCGGCTTTACCCACATGTACGATGGCGCCTATTCCACCATCGATCATATTCTGGTATCGGAAGAATTCAATCCTGCATCGAGATATGCGATCGGCGAAGTATTGGAGGTGGTGTACGTCAATGATCACATTGCTTTTCGCTGGGCGCACGCGTCGGATCATGGGTTGGTGATGGCGCGTATCCGGTTGTTCGGGACACCGGAACCGGGACCGACCAGAGGAAATACCGCTTGAACTTCTATCGCTAAACTGATCCCGATAACGTCGCATCAAACTGCAAAAATAAAAAACCGCTGAAGACATTGTCCTCAGCGGTTGCGACACAGTGCAGCGCGTTCGATCAGAAGCGGTAACCGATCGACAGGTTCACGGCCATCGGATCAAGCTTGGTATCGATCTTTTGTCCGGTAGACAGCGTGGTGGTTGTTTTTAGATAAGTTTTGCTGACAGCGGCGTCCGCAAACCATTTTTCGGTCAACGCGTAAGTCACGCCGATCTGAGGGGTGAAACCCACTTTGTTTTTGATGGTTATCGTGGTTGGCGCACCGCCCGGATTGGTGATCGCGGTCAGCACCGCTGAACCGCGTTCGCGTTCAAAGCGCGCATAGGTGACACCGAGTCCAACGTAAGGACGAAACGCCGAACTCGCTTCGAGGAACCGGTACTGCGCAAACAGTGTTGGCGGCAATACGTCCACGCTGCCGATCTTGCCGACACCATCGATGGCACCGGCACCGACGATTTTGTGCTTGTATGCGGTACCGAGATACAATTCGGCAGAGATATTGTTAGTGAACATGTAGCCGAATGTCACGATTGCTGCATCGGCGCTCTCGACATCGATCTTGGTACCCGGCAGGCTCGCTGCGCTCAGATTACCGCTGGAGACATCTGGCGAAATCCTGTTGTATCCTGCTTTGACGAGCCAGGTGCCGGCTACTTGGGCCGATGCGGTTGTTGCGACGCCCAACGACAGCGCCATGACCGCGACCTTGACGGCAGTGGCGATACGAAAATTCTTGGTGGTGTTGCTATTCATTTTTTCTCCAATCCATTTTTAAAGAACGTCAGATGGCTCTATTTGCCCTTCAACATTTCGATAATTTCATCGGCAGCCTTGCCGCAATGCTGACCACTGCCGCCTTCATTCCGCAAGCGTGGCTTACCTGGAAGTCGCGGCGCGCCGACGGCGTGTCGCTCGGCATGTACAGCATCTTCACGGCCGGCGTTGCATTGTGGTTGTTGTACGGGGTGCTCATCGACGCCTGGCCAGTCATTATTGCGAACGCCCTGACGCTGGCGTTGGCGCTGTTTATCCTCGGCATGAAATTACGCTTCCGATAAACCGCGCCCTATAAGTCTGCGTTTACAGCCAGCCGCGCTTGGCGAGTTCTTTTGCGACCAGTTGCGCCAGTAACTGATAACCGTATGGCGTCGGATGCACGGAGTCGGCGTACTGGTACTTGTCGGTTACGCCCGGGATCAGATTGGTGGCATTGCATACCAGCGATGAACCGAGAGCATTCTTGGCCGGTGCCAGGTCGCACGCCGGCAACGTTATGTTGCTGATACCGAACTGGGCCGGATTGGCAAACTGGTCGCGGCTAACTGTATAGGCGTCCACGTACAGCACGTTGTCGGTGCCGTTCAAGCCTTGCTGCAGTTGCGTGTTGAAGGTCGTGACCATGGTGTTGATCAGGCCTTGCGTGGCCACCGGGGTCGACAGACCGAAGGGTGTCTGACTGACGTCGGGAAGATTCACTACCGTGACGTATTTCGCGCCCTTGGCAACGATCAGTGTCTTGACATAGGCTGCCAGTTCGGCGCCTGCCGTCCCCATCGCAGTCACCGCCGCAGTCGGACTGCCACCGGCGCCGACCGTTGCCAGATTGATGAACACGTCATTGCCGCCAGCCAGGACGAAAACAATTTCGTCGCCCTTGAAGGCGCCACCGTTACGGGTCAGATGGGTCTGGATCTGCGTCACGACGGGTACCGTCAACTGACCCAGAATCGTATTGGCACCGCCCAGCAATTTGTTGCCAGGTCCCACAGGATTGGTAACGCGCGCACCGCCCTGTCCATAAGCGGTGCAACCGGCAACGTTCGTCACCGGAACGCTGAAGCCCTGCGATGCCAGACCGTCCAGGCCGGTTTGTGCGGAACAGGGTGCAGCTTGTCCCAGTTGCGCTGCCAGCAGCTCGATCCAGTTCTTGGAAGTCGGGCCATTGACCGAATATTTTCCGCCGCCGAGTGCTTTTACGGTGCCGACCGAGTAGGTGCCCAGATCGCTCAGGCTGTCGCCGAACGACACGACCGAGCTGTACTTGACCTTGACACTCTGGTCGCCGGCGCCGCTGCCGCCGCATGCTGCGAGAATAGCGGCGGCAGCGATTGCCACTGCAAATTTAATTTGACGCATTTTGTCTCCTGTGGGTATTTTAATCTGGAAAAAAGGACGTTCGTTCTATTGCTCTGGCGCTCAGTATGTCATTGAAAATTACCTTTGTGTATCAAGAATAGAATTTTGCAAGGAATTAGAGAAACTTCTCTAATTCCTGAGCAAAACCATGTGCGGCACGGCGCAATCGGTCGTTGACACCCTGCCATGCGGGCTCGTCTGGGGGATGCTCTATCAAAATGATATCGGCATCGACACCATCCATTGCGCGCATGGCCGCGTACAGATCATGCGCAAAGCCCTCTGGCGTCGCAGGCAGAGTCTGCTGGGCGAGCACCTGACGAAATAGCGTCGGGGAACGGTGCATCAGCGCCACCTTTTTACCCGCATCGGCCAGCCTCACCAAAGTTCCAAGTAGGATGTCCGACTCCACCAGCGCCAGCGGCGTACGGGGCGCGTAATGGGCATCCAGGCTTCCGGAAACCCGTGGCGCGGCGTCATCCGGTGGTGCTGGCTCGGTGCCGATCACGGCGGCAATGTCGGCGGCCGTGATGTGGCCGGGCCGCAGCAGCACCGGATGATCGCGTGTCAGATCGATGATGGTTGATTCGATGCCGACCGCACTTTGACCGCCGTCGAGAATGCAGCCAAGCGGGCTGTGCGCGGTCTCGGCAAATTCATCGCGGACATGTTGCGCGGTGGTCGGGCTGACATGCCCGAATTTGTTGGCCGATGGGGCGGCGACACCGCCCTTGCCCTGCTTGAAGGCGCGTAGCAGCGCTTGTGCCACCGGATGCGAGGGGCAGCGCAGACCGATCGACTCCTGGCCGCCGGATACCGTATCGGGGACATGCGCTGCACGCTTCAGGATCAGCGTCAGCGGTCCGGGCCAGAACGCGGCGATGAGTTTGCGGGCCTCGACCGGAATCGGTTGCGCCCAATAACCAATGTCGGCCTCCGGCGAAAGGTGCACGATCACCGGATGATTCGACGGCCTGCCCTTGGCGGCATAAATCGCCGCTACCGCTGCCGGATTTTCGGCATCGGCACCGAGCCCGTAGACGGTTTCGGTCGGAAACGCCACCAGCCCGCCCTGCTCCAGCGTGCGGGCTGCGGCTTCAATGGCGGTCCGGTCGAGCGGCGTATCAGCCAATTGCGGTCTCCCAGTCACGCGGCAATGCCGAGAATCGCGCAGGCCGCGACGACGCTGGCCTGGGCCACGTCCAGCGTTAGCGCGACGAAGGTCACATGCCCCATCTTGCGGCCGCGGCGCGGGTTATCCTTGCCATACAGATGCAGGTTCGCGCCGGGCAACGCCAGAATCTTTTCCCATGCCGGTTCGCGCTCGCGCTTCTGGTCGAACCAGACGTCGCCGAGAATATTAAGCATGATTGCAGGCGAATGCTGGCGCACGTCACCAAGCGGCAGGCGTGCCATGGCTCGCACCTGCTGGGCGAACTGACTGGTAACGCAGGCA
>JACMQD010000326.1 GCA_014377155.1 Herminiimonas sp. | reverse complement strand
GCAATCAGGCTCTCAGGTAGCGATGCGTTCTCAGAACGTCAAGTCATCGGACATTGGCGTATTGATAAAAGTTGCAGTTGTCTTAAACAGATGCGTACTTTATTTTGCTGTAATTTTTATAGTCGTCAATGTCCCATTAAATCAGCGAATCGATTTTGCGAAACCAGTTGGTTGCGCGCGAAAAATCCCCTTCCACGTCGGCGTTCTGCCGTACGACTTCATCGAGCGCCTCTTGCAAGGGCGTCAGCATCGACGGGCTGTTCTCGAACAGGGAAACCGCTTCGCCAAGCCGTTCCTCAAGCCCCATCAGGGTCGCTTTCGCGCGGCGCAATTCGTACTCGGGATTCACATGATCGCCCCATGCTTCGGCCTGGTCGGCAACGGTTTCGATGCAGCTTATGCGCACCAACTTGTCTGCTGCATTAGTGGCAAATCGAATCGCTTCGGTCTTGAACCAGTTGGCGTAGGCGTGATCCTGTGGTTGGTCGCCGGATAGGGATGACAGCGTCTGAAAACTGAAATTGTGTTCGGGTGACATGGTGAAGCTCCTTCGGATAAATACGTGTGAACGGTGATGCGCACATCGTGCCATGAGGTCGATGAATCGTGCTTTTATGGTAACTGTTTTTTAACCTGTATGCCCGCAACATGAAATCGGGCTGCGTCGGCGCAAAAAACAGTGAATCGATAATTCATATTTTTCGCGAACCAGCATTACGAAGCCGTGTCTATCGATCAATGTAAATACGGCAACCAATTCATCAACCCGGAGCAGGAACATCAACATGAAAAAATCAAAGCCGTCAGACCCAAGCGCGTTGGAATGGGTCTTGAAATTCGGTGCCTATGCTTTTCTTTTCTGGAATGAGCACAAGGCACGCCAAGCCGAAGCGGAGAGGGCGCTGCACGCTGCCGTGGACGATCTGCCATCGCGCGCGCCCGAGATTGCGCACGAAAAAAAGCAGGATGATCAAGGCGATCGGCAACGGGCGCTCGACGCCGAACGTGCCGATCTGAAGCAAGCACCGTTTTGGAAACGGCTCTGGCAGGTCGCCTTATCAGCAGCCAAGGAATGGTCGGCGCATCGTGCCGCAAGCAAGGGGGCCGCGCTGGCGTTGTACATGCTGTTTTCACTGGCACCGATGCTGATTCTTATCGTCACGATCGCCGGTTTTTTCTTCGGTGACGAAGTGGTGCGCGAAAGCCTGGTGCAGCAGATGTCCGGGCTGATGGGCGAACAAGGGGCTGACGCCATCAAGACGATGCTGGCCGGTGGACAATCCGAGGACAACGGCTGGGTCGCGGGTCTGATCTCCGCCGTGCTGGTGTTGGTCAGTGCAACCAGCGCCTTTTCCGAACTCAAAGACAGCCTCGACGAATTGTGGGAAGTACCGCCGTCGACCGAATCCGGGATCTGGAGCGTGATACGCCAGCGCTTTTTGTCGTTCGGGCTGATTCTGGTGCTGGCGCTGATGTTGCTGGCAACCCTTGGCGTGAGCGCCGCACTGGCAGCGATTGGTAGTCTTTCGGGTGATGAGGACGGTTCGCTATTTCATTTCCTCGCGTTAGCGCTTAGCAACATCTTTTCGTTCGCGGTGCTAACCGGTTTGTTCGCGGTAATTTACAAGTATTTGCCCGCGGTAAAAATTGCCTGGAAAGACGTGCTGGTCGGCGCGCTACTGACGGCCGTACTGTTCATGATCGGCAAGTTCGCGATCGGCACTTACATCGGACAGGCTGATATTAGTTCTTCGTATGGGGCAGCGGGTTCGGTGGTCGTACTGATCACCTGGATTTATTATTCGGCGCAGATTTTCTTTTACGGATCGCTTTTTACGCATGAATATGCGATGAAGGTCGGCAGTCGTGCGGGCCAACCGGAAGTGGCAAAACCAGTTTCTTGATCGGGCTGGCCGACAGCAATGCCGGATCGCTCCGGCATTGCTGTCTTCACGCCGCACGCAAGCTAGAACTTTGCGTGTGGCGTCCGCACCGTCGTCAGGGTTGCGGGAAGTTGAAGCGGGTTGCTTCGCTGATCAGGTCGAGCGAATCGCGCGGGGTCAGGAACCGATCGGCTACCAACTTGCCGGTGCTTTCCACCACTTTGTCGACGTAGTTGCTTTTGGTGCCGTACAACTGGGTCAGGCGTGCATTGTTGAACGGTATCTCATGCCCTGCGATAAAGCAGAAGCTGGCACCGGTCGAACTGCCGTTCCAGGTGCTGGTCGGTACATCGACATAGCTGGAACGCACGCCGTCGAGCACATTACCGAACTGGTCCGTCACCGGCTTGCCACCGACCACGCGGATCGGTGTCGCACGTGGCGGCGCGATGTCGCGCCGCACCCACAGGTCGAGGTTTTGCCACATGCTGTTGAAATGAATGCTCGATGGAAAGCGGCTGCGCGGCCCTTCGTTGCAGGACATCGGCGGCACGGCCTGGCCGGCGGCTACGATGTCAGCCGAGGATGCTGCCGAAAACAGTTCGCCCGGCGTCGCATGGCCGGCGCCGGCCATCTCGTAGTGGCGGAAGCGGTCCTGCGGCGCATCGCTGTCGGGACGGCGTGAATCGATGCCGATCAGGTAGTCAGACTGCGACATCACGTGGATGATCGGCACGCCGACGTCCTTGAACTGTAAGCGCGCGTCGCCGACCACCGGTGGCTTGGCACACTGGTTGATCGCGCTGATGCCGGCAAAATTGCCGCCTGCCACCGCCACCAGATAAGCATCGTAGATCGGCGCGCCGCGGCGCTGCACATCCAGGGGATGGATCGCATTGATGTAGGTGTACAGGTAGCCGCCGCTTTGCGAATAGCCAAAACCGTACAGGCGCTGTACGCCGAAGCCGGCTTCGCGCCGCAGGGGATTGGTTTTTTCTTCACTTTTCAGCCAGGCGCCGACCTGGCTGTAGATATCCCAGATCAGGCCATTTTCGGTAGTGCGCGCGCTGTCGCCGGCGATGATGGTGCTGATATCCTTGTCGGCGCAATTGCGCGCATCCGTGAGCGGTAGCGGATTGGCCATAGACAGCGAGGCATAACGCTGCGGGTTGAATTTTTTCAGGGTATTGACGGTAACCGGCTTGCTGGTAATGCCGACCCAGACATCGCCGTTTTCGACGAACTGCTTGCCCGACAGGCCCCAGCCAATGTTAAGGTCGAATAAGTTCGACGCATTGAGGATTTCCACGATCACGTTGCCACTGAATTTCTTGCTGTCGGCTGGACGCCGGACCAGTACACGCGTCGCATAGGGCGCATCGGCGGTACGTACGACGGCCGCGCCGGGCGCTGGCCAGTCATAGACGTTGGCCTTGCCGCTGACCAGGAATTCTTCTTCGACGTAGCCGCGTGCTTTCAGATCTTCCGGCACCAGAGTGTGGTCGGCCGCACCGAAAGGGTAGGACGTCGCCGTGTTGACCACCGGGCCGCTGACTTGCGGCAGGATAGACCCGACGAGCGGTTGCTGTACCGTTCCCGACCCGCTACCACCGCATGCCGACAATACCAGCCCGCCGAGTACGCTGCAGACCGCTGTTCCAATCTTGTTTTGCATGATATTTGTCTCCTGTTTTTTATAAACGGGGCAATCGCGCCCGAATGCGTAAAAAATGATTCCCGGCCTCGGTGGAGGCATGCCGGCAAAAGAGAACAAATTCGTGGAATGGTCTCTTTGAGTTTTGCTGTTCGGAAAATGTTCGTATCAGCCGTATTTATGTTCGTTTCGTCACTATATTACAGTTTTGGAAACTGAATATGAAAAATGCGTCGATTCTTGACGAAAGATAGGGCGGGCAAGAGTGGCGAAAAAAGGTCAGGTAGCGGATTCCGAACCGATATTAAGCGCGGTTTCGATGTCCGAACGCTGCAGTTCCGAAGCGAATTGCAAGATGAATTCGTAGGTATACGAGCGCAGGTAGGCGCCACGGCGTACTGCGAGGCGGGTAACATTCGGCGCGAACAGATGGGTCGCTTCGAGCACCTGCAAGCGCCCGGCACGGTTGGGTTCGATTGCCATCGAGGCGACGATGCCCACGCCCATTCCAAGCGATACATATTGCTGGATGACGTCGGAATCCATCGCTGTCAGGACGATATCGGTGGCCACTCCGGCATGGCGAAAGGCATCGTCGATATGGCTGCGACCGGTAAAGCCGACGTCATAGGTGATCAGCGGATACGCCGCCAGATCCTGCAGGGACACACTGGGCAGCAGGCTCAGCGGATGGCCTTCGGGCGTGACGATGACGTGGCTCCAGTGGTAGCACGGAAAAGACACCAGTTCCTCGAACTGGCTCAAGCCTTCGGTGGCGATGCCGACATCGGCCTTGCCTGAGATTACCCATTCTGCGATATGTTCCGGCGAGCTTTGCTGCAAAGCGATGCGTACGTCGGGGAACGACGCGCGAAACGATTGCACGACGTGCGGCAACACGTAGCGTGCCTGGGTGTGGGTGGTGGCGATAGTTAAGGTACCGCTTTTTTCGTCCGAATATTCCTGGCTGGCCTGGCGCAGGTTTTCGGCTTCCAGCAATAGTCGCTCGACGATCGGCAAAATACCGCGGCCGGGCTGCGTGAGGCCGGTCAGGCGTTTGCCATTGCGCTCGAAAATCTCGACGCCGAGCTCGTCTTCGAGTTCGCGGATCTGCCGGCTCACCCCCGGCTGCGACGT
>JACMQD010000325.1 GCA_014377155.1 Herminiimonas sp. | reverse complement strand
TCGGCGGTTTCGGGCTGACGTTCTTGCAACGCCACCAGCGTGCCAATTATGACGGTAAGTAAATTATTGAAATCATGGGCAAGTCCTCCCGTCAGCTGGCCAACCGATTCCATCTTTTGCGCCTGAACGAGCGCCGCCTGCATGCGCTTTTGCTCGGTAATATCTTCTGAAAAAACGAAGAATCCCAGTACACTACCATCGGACGCGATTTCAGGAACCAGTGTGCTGCGGGCAAATGCCGGCTTGCCGTGGCGTTCCATCTGGTATTCGTAGGACAGTTGCTCGCCCCAGATCGCTTTGCGAATATGACCCTTAACCTGGGAATAGACGGCCTCGCCGATGATCGCCCGCACCTGGCTTCCGGTGACGCCATCGACGGGGATATCGAACCAGTCGGAATACCCTTTGTTAGCGTATTGATAGGTCTCGTCCTTGTCGACGTAACCGATCAGAAATGGCATGTTGTCATTGATCAGCCGAAGGCGCGCTTCGCTGCGCCCGAGCGCTGCAGCGATCCTGGTGTTCTCGTCATTGGCGCTCGACAATCTTGCATTCGCATTCTCAAGTTCCGCAGTCCGCTGCGATACGCGTTCTTCGAGGCGATTGTTCTGCTGCTGGATCAAACCCTCGATGCGCCTCTGCTCGGTGATGTCGGTATAGAGCGTGACAAATCCCTTGTTCGGCAGCGGTTCGCCGCGCACCAGTAGCACGCGTCCGTTCGGCCGTATCCGCTCGGTCGTATGTGGCGAAAATCGTGCCGCGGCCATGACCCGTTCGCTGACCTGCGTGTCGACGTTGCCCGGACCGTATTCGTGTAGCTCGGCGTTGCGCCGGATAAAACTTTCGAACGAGGCGCCGACGTAAGCCATTTCCGCTGGAAATTCAAGCAGTCGTAAAAAAGGTTCGTTCCAGGCGACCAGACGAAGATCGGCATCGAATACTGTCAAGCCCTGGTCGAGCAGATCGAGTCCGGCCTGCAGCATGCCGAAGCGGCCAAGGTCGTCACCGGGAATGTCGGTTTTTTCCATTGAAAATCTTGTCGTCCATCAGTGATTTGCGCTTGCAATCATTCGATACATTTGGGTGGTAGTTCTGCAAAAATTCCCCACTATGCTTGGCACAAATAAAAACGAATCATACAGACAAGCAGCATTGCGAGGAGACCCATCGTGACATCCGCCAGCCGATCCGTACAGCGCCTTATACGAACACAAACCGAGCGATCGGATGGTTTTTGGCACGCCTGAATTTTCCCCTTACCTTACTACCCTCTTCCATCTTCGAAGGAGTAATCATGCCTCAATCCACTATCCAGACCAGAATTCGGCAGCATCCAAAATTCGCCGAAACGGTTTCCAAAAGCACGCGAATGGCGATCCTGCTGTCGTTCATCGTGCTCATACCCTATTACACTTTCATGATGATCACGGCCTACCGCCCGACAATTTTGGCACTGCCGATCAGCGAACGCAGCATCATCACCGTCGGCTGGCCCGTGGGCGAGGTGCTCGTGATCGGCGCCTGGCTGACCACCGGATTTCATAATGGTATGGCGATTGCAGGCGACTACATGTCGGCCGCCACCCTGCTCGGCCTGATCAGCCTGGTGTATGCCAAGGGCGTCGACAACTTTATATACACCGTCAGCTTTTTTGTCGGCTGGCCGATCCTGTTGTTCCTGATTGCGGAACGGCTACGTAATCTGGGGACGTTCACGTTTGCCGATATCGTCTTGTATCGCCTCGACCAGAACCGTATCCGTACCTTCGCGGCGTTCGGATCCTTGACCGTGGTCTGTTTTTTATGATACCTCGCACCAGTCCCTACAGCCTCGGCCTCGACAAGACGCCGGCCAACTTCACTGCATTGTCACCAATCAGCTTCCTGGCGAAAACCGCAGCGGTCTACCCCGACCGCATCGCGCTGATCCACGGCCAGCGTCAACTTAGCTGGGCCGAGACCTACACGCGCTGCCGTCGCCTTGCCAGTGCATTGCAGCGGCGCGGTATCGGCACCGGCGATACGGTGGCGGTAATGGCACCGAACATCCCGGCCACTTACGAAGCCAGCTTCGGCGTGCCGATGGCGGGCGCAGTACTCAACACCTTAAATATCCGACTCGATGCGGAAGCGATCGCTTTCCAGCTGGCGCACAGCGAAGCACGGATCTTGTTGACCGACCGCGAATTCAGCAGCACGATTTCTGGCGCCCTGGCACTGATGGAAAATCCGCCACTCGTGATCGACATCGACGATGTGTCGGGGCCGGGTGGTGCATCGCTCGGCGAAACCGAATACGAAGCATTGCTCGAAGAAGGCGATCCCGAATTCGAATGGCAACTGCCGGCCGACGAATGGGATGCGATCACGCTGAACTACACCTCAGGCACCACGGGCAATCCGAAAGGCGTGGTCTACCACCATCGCGGCGCTTATCTGAATGCGCTGTCGAACATCGTGTCATGGGGTATGCCGCAACATTCGGTCTACCTGTGGACGTTGCCGATGTTCCACTGCAACGGCTGGTGTTTTCCGTGGACCATGGCGGCCAATGCCGGCACCAATGTCTGCCTGCGACGGGTCGATGCGACGCTGATCTTCGATGCCATCCGCACGCACCGCGTTACCCATATGTGCGCAGCACCGATCGTCTACAACATGATGATCAATGCGCCGCCGGCGCCGGATCAGACAATCGCCCATGGCATCAGCGGCTTCGTGGCCGGATCGGCGCCACCGGCAACCACCATCGAGGGCATGGAGCGCCTTGGTTTCGATCTTACGCATGTGTACGGCCTTACTGAAACCTACGGACCGGCGGCACTGTGTGCAAAGCAGCAAAACTGGGGCGCATTGCCACCTGTCGAACGAGCCAGCCTCAACGCGCGGCAAGGTGTTGCCAGTCCGTTGCAGGACAGTATGGCTGTGCTCGATCCGCAAACGCTGAAACCGGTGCCACGCGATGGCCAGACGATCGGCGAAATCATGTTCCGTGGGAACATCACAATGAAAGGTTATCTGAAAAATCCGATAGCGACGGCCGAAGCGTTCGAAGGCGGCTGGTTCCATACTGGTGACCTGGCGATCGTCGACCCTGACGGTTATGTCAGCATTCGCGATCGGTCGAAGGATGTCATCATTTCCGGCGGTGAAAATATCTCGTCGATCGAAGTGGAAAATCTGCTGTACCGCCATCCGGCAGTCGAGGTCGTGGCGGTGGTCGCCAAGCCAGACGCGAAATGGGGCGAAGTGCCATGGGCATTCGTGCAGCTCAAGCCAGAATCTCATGCAACCGAAATCGAAATACTCGATTTTTGCCGTAGTCACCTGGCGCGATTTAAGGTGCCCAAGGCGGTCGTGTTCGGTCCGATTCCCAAGACATCGACCGGCAAACTGCAAAAATTCCTGCTGCGCGAGCAGGCGCGCGAGCAAGCGAGTATCCGCGTCGCCGGCGACATCAGCCCTTGAAGGCAGACCCCAACGGTTACCGTCTCGCAGATCATGCTGGACAAAGGTCGGGTGGTGCTATCGACAACGATCGTTCGCGCACCGAGTGCGCGTAACCCGACCGTCGAATTTTAATTGGTTCTCAAGCCGCGCCGCCCGCCACCAGCTTCACGAAGCACCGCACCCACGCGACTTGCCATTTGGAGAATGAATAATGAGCTACACCGCGCCCCTCAAAGACATGCTTTTCGTCCTGAACGAATTGACAGCCCTGCATCTCGTCAACACTTTGCCAGGTTGCGAAGACGCCACCGCTGAGACGCTCGAAGCCGTACTGGAAGAAAATGCGAAATTTTGTAGCGGCGTCGTGGCGCCCTTGAACGGTCCAAGTGACCAAGCGCCGAGCAGTTGGCTCGACGGCAATGTTACGACCTCGACCGGTTTCAAGGAAGCGTTCAAAGCGTTCGGCGAAGCCGGATGGCAAGGCGTGCAGCATCCGGTCGGTTTCGGTGGTCAGGGTTTGCCCAAGCTGGTAGCGACACCGTGCATCGAAATGCTCAATGCCGCAAGTTTGTCGTTCGGCCTTGTCGCACTACTGACCGATGGTGCCATCGAAGCGCTGCTGATCGCCGGCAGCGAGTCGCAAAAAGCCACTTTTCTCGAGCCGCTCGTCTCCGGCAAATGGACCGGCACGATGAATCTGACCGAACCACAAGCAGGCTCGGACCTGGCAGCTGTGCGAACCCGCGCTGTGCCGCAACCCGATGGCACGTTCGCACTATTCGGCACCAAGGTCTACATCACCTACGGCGACCACGACATGGCGGAAAACATTGTCCACCTAGTACTGGCGCGTACACCCGATGCGCCCGAAGGCGTAAAAGGTATTTCATTGTTCATCGTACCGAAATTCCTGATCGATACCGATGGCACGATCGGCACACGCAACGATGTGGAATGCGTATCGATCGAACACAAGCTCGGCATCAAGGCGAGTCCGACAGCCGTATTGCAATTCGGTGACAGAGGCGGCGCGATCGGCACGCTGGTCGGTAAAGAAAATCGCGGACTCGAAATCATGTTCATCATGATGAACGCAGCACGTTTCGGCGTCGGACTGCAAGGCGTCGCCGTGGCCGACAGGTCCTATCAGAAAGCCGTCGCTTTCGCCAAGGATCGCGCACAGTCGCGCGACCTTACCGGGTCCGCTGGCCCGGTGACCATCATTCATCATCCCGATGTTCGCCGCATGCTGATGTCGATGCGTGCCCAGACCGAAGCGGCGCGCGCACTGGCCTATGTCGGCGCCGGCATCAGCGACATTGCCCATCATCACCCCGACGCGGCGACGCGCGCAACGAATCTGGCAATGTACGAGTATCTGGTGCCGGTCATCAAAGGCTGGTCGACCGAAATGTCGCAAGACGTCACGCGCGACGGCGTCCAGGTCCACGGCGGCATGGGATTCATTGAAGAAACCGGTGCCGCCCAGCACTACCGCGATGCGAAAATACTAACCATTTACGAAGGCACGACGGCAATCCAGGCGAACGACCTGATCGGCCGCAAAACAGTGCGCGATAGCGGCGCCACTGCCCGCAGCTTCATTGCACAAGTGCGTGCAGCCGAAGCCCAACTGACCGAGCTGCAACGCAGTACCCACGGCGCCGACTTCAGCGCGATCTTGCGTCAGCTAGCCGAAGGCAGTGCTGCACTGGAGGCCGTGGTCGCCTATGTTGTTGCCAATACCCGATCCGATATCAAGGCGGTTTTTTCGGGCAGTGTGCTCTACCTCAAATTAGCAGGCATTGTTCTCGGTGGCTGGCAGATGGCGCGGGCGGCCGTGATTGCGCAACAAAAGCTGGACGCCGGAAGTGACGACGTCGCATTCTATCAAGCGAAAATTTCCACTGCACGTTTTTTCGCGGACCATATCCTGTCGCAGGCGTCCGGCCTGCGCACGGCGATCATCGATGGCAGCGCCGGTGTGTTAGGCTTAATGGAAGAACAATTCTAGACTTCGTCAGCGTAGTTCTAGGGGTATCGCCTTCCTGGCTGCGGTCTGGCCCCTCAATGATGGAAATCGCAACGAGATGACTACTCCACTTGCATCCTTGCACCGTACGTCCTACGCTATCTTTCGGCTGCGGCTATTGTTGGGTTTCGGCTCGCTCGTTGCACTATTGTTTGCGTTGGTGTGCTGGAAAATCTACTCGGGGTATCAAAGCGATCACAACATGGCGCTCGAGCAAACCAAGAGTTTTTCCCAAGCCATGGGCGCGCATGTCGTTAGTCAAATTGCGGTAGTCGATTTAACGCTCGTCCATGTCACCGAAGCCATTGCCGAACTGGCAGTTGAAACAACGCCCTCCTGGGAGGCGATCAGGGGAATTCTCGCGCCGGCGGGCGGTGCGCCGGATGATCATTTCTGGACGGTTTTTATCGACGCCCAGGGCATCGGCGTGACGTCGTCGAACAGTTTGCCGATCCAGGGCATCTCTTTTGCCGACCGGCCCTACTTCAAGGCGCATCTCGATGGCAGCGACCGCGGACTGATTGTCAGCGGCCCTGAAATCGGTCGAATATCGAAAAGGCCGTTGTTCTTTCTCAGCCGACGGGTAGTTACCTCTAACGGAAAGTTTATCGGCATCGTCGTGGCGCCGATAGATGCCAGCGTATTTGCAGGAGTTTTTAAAAAAGCCTTGTTCCAGCCGAACCTGTCCATCACGCTCATCCACACGGAGGGCAAGATCATTGCTCGGCAACCGCTTTTCACAAAATCGTTCGCAACGAACATCACTGAAACGGCATTCTATCGTTACGTCAAAGCGATGCCGGTGGGCAGTTACGAAGCCAAAAGCGTGATCGACGGCCAGCAAAGGATTTATTCATTTCAAAGACTTGATCCTCTTCCCCTTGCGGTATCGGTGGGGATTGCGAGCGAATCGTGGACAGATGGGATACAGGAGGACGTGGCCGCTGCCGCAATTGGGTTCGCCGTTATTCTGGCAGTAATGATTTTCAGCGGTCGATTTGCGCTGAGCAGCTTTCGTAATCTGGAAAGAAGCGATACCGACCATAAAAATCTGAACCAGAATCTTCTGTCGTTACGAGACGATCTGTTACGTGGTGAAAAACGCTTACGCATGGTTGCGGACAGCTTGCCGGCGCTCGTTTCCTATATCGATACCAGCGAACGATACGTTTTCCATAACTCTTACTACCATGAGGTTTTTGGCACGACGGCACCGGCGATGCATGGACGAACGATGCGGGAAATCTTCGGCGACAAGCTGTATTTTTCGCTCAAAGACGAAGTCGCCGCCGTATTAAGCGGGAAGCAGGTTTCCTTCGAGCGTGCCATCTCCGTAGAAGGCGTCGAGCGCCACCTGAAATTCCAGTACACACCGGATTTCGATGTCGATGGCCGGGTGGTCGGCTTTTATACCATGGCCACGGACATCACCGACATGAAGCTTGCCCAGGCCCGGCTCGTGCAAATGACACGCGTCGACAGCCTGACCGGGCTACCCAATCGAAATCAGCTGTATGACCGATTGGGTGAGGCTTTTACGCGCGCCCGGCGAGGCGGCCTGCAGGTCGGTTGCCTCTATCTGGATATCGATGATTTCAAATCGATTAACGATACGCTGGGGCACGCAGCAGGCGACGAAGTTCTACGTCAGTTCGGCGCGCGCCTGCAGGACAGCGTACGGGAAGCCGACCTGGTTGCGCGACTGGCCGGAGACGAATTCGTGATCGTGCTGGAAGGCCTCGATGATGCCGATGAAGCCCGGCGCACCGCCGAGAAAATCATTCAGATAATGCGACAGCCCTTCGACATTGAAGGGCACCTCAGAATCGTCACGACCAGCGTCGGGGTCGCTACGTCGGACGAAAGCGACGGCCCCGACGCACTACTTAAAAAAGCCGACGGGGCGTTGTATCGCACCAAACGCGCGGGCAAAAATGGCTTCGAGCTTCATTTGCCGCGCGACGGTTAAATGATGCGCCGGCGATTGCCGATGTTCGCTCGACAATCCGACGTGTCGATTCACGCATCCGGTCCGGAAATGGCAAACCAGCGGTGTGCTCAGGACGGGACCGGCGGAAATTCGGCCCGGTTCACCGCGCCCGGCGCTCGTTGCAACGGCACGACAACACTCCCCGCTCCCGCGATGCGCGTGGCGACTCGTCGATCGATTAAAAAGACAAAGGTCGTTGCTTGCTCATCCGAGTGGACCTCGAGCGTTGCCTGATGGGACTTGGCGATCTGCGCAGCGATATATAAGCCCAGGCCCAAGCCACTCGCCTTGGTAGTCCGTTCGCCGCGCCAGAATGGCAGGAACAGCCGGTTGATCGTATCCGGCGGAATCGGCACGCCGCCGTTGGATACCGACAGATGCAATCGTCCGATCCCTCCCGAACCCGTCACGACGATGGGAATGTCGGCCTGGCCATGCACAATAGCGTTAATCAGCAGATTCGATAAAAGCTGCGCGACGCGCCTTTGATCACAGTAGACCGGACCGTTGAAAGCGATGTGCGCCACGATCGAACGCTCAGGAAAGCCGCCCTGGATTTCTGCGACCACATGCAGCAAGGCCTCGGCGAGATCGTCGGTCTCGACCAAATCGACCGGCAGTCCGCCGCCCAGCTTGCCGCGCGTGAAGTCCATGACATCGTCGATCAGACTCACCATGCGTTTGGCGCTTCGCTGCATGCGCATCGCAACCGAAACAAGTTTGTCGTCCTTCGTCCGGGCACGAATAAGCTCCGAACCTGTGAGCACGGATGACAGCGGTGTACGCAAGTCATGGCCGAGGATGGCAATGAATTGTTCACGCAACTCGGTGGCCTGGGAAGCCTCATGCAGTGCCTCCGTGGTATCGGCAAAACGCAGCTCGACGTCGACCTGCGCAGACAACAGTTCTGCGAAAAGCTCAAGGGTGTCGAGCGTTTTTCGATCGCGCAGTTCGGCGGGCTTTGGATCGAAGCCGCACAACGTGCCGAAGAAGGTGCCGTCTGCGCGCCGTACCGGTATCGAAAAATAGCTCTCGAAGCCGAATTTTATCGGCGTCGGATGAGTACGGAACTCCGGGTCGATGCTGGCATGATCGATGACGACCGAGTCGCCGAATTTACGGACACGGTCGCAAAAAGTGTCCTCGATGGCGATCTCATCACCTGGCGCAATGCCCATATCCAGCTCATCGTGGACAGCGCACATCGTCCAGGCATCCGACGTCACGCGCGCGACACAAATCCAGCGCAAACCAGTCAACTGCGCGATCACACGCATGATCGTAGGTACCGCTGAGATGGCCTGAACAGCCTGGATGTCCAACCCGACAGTTTGCATGTTTTCCGAATGAGGTTGAATGAATAGGACGCCCCCGGCAAGACAAAAATCCGCGTAGCAATTGTGAATTTTACCACTATGCATGAGGTGACAGCCGCGATTACAGGGCAGCACTTGTTCATTTCGCGTACAGGTCGTTGTCAGCTTGTTATGTGTCGAAAGGATAAGCGGTACGTTCTGTTAAAGGGGGACACAATTACACCGAATGGCAACCCGCTTCGTGGCCCAAGCAAACACTTTCGTGAGATACTCCGCCCTCACATTCTGGCAATTCAATTACCTACTTCGGAGTGATTTTGAGCGCATTTTTTGTGGTGATAATGTGGATATATTAATCATTGATGACAACGAAATGACGCGCATGCTGTTGCGTACGATCCTCAGCGGCGATGGCCATACGGTCGTGGGCGAAATTAGCACCGGCAAGGCGGGCTTGGACCAGGCACTTAAATTGCTACCGCAGGTCATCTGTCTCGATATCGAAATGCCGGACCTGAGCGGCATCGACATACTGAAACAGGTAGTGCAAAAACTCCCGAAAACGATTGTACTGATGGTCTCCGGCAAAAATGATATGGCCACTGTCAAGGAATGTCTGTCGCTGGGCGCGGCCGGCTTTATTATCAAGCCGTTCACCGCAGCTACATTGTCGAAGGTGTTGCGCGAAGCAGTCGCACGCATCGGGCAGACACTGTCGCAGTCGGCTGGGATACCTGTCCGGCCAGACTAGCAAGTCGCTGCGGCGACCTGTCCCGGGTGCTGATGTTTTAATCCAGTGATATCCATTGCCCGATTTTTGCGCGCAGCGCATCAGGGGTATAAGGTTTTGCCAGATAGTCATCCATGCCCGCGTCTTTGCAGCGCTCTTCATAGCCGGTGGTGGCGCTCGCGGTCAGTGCAATAATAGGCAAGCGTGCTCTCTGCTGCGCTACCTCGAACAAACGATACTGACGGGTTGCTTCATATCCGTCCATCTCCGGCATCATGCAGTCCATCAGCACCAGATCAAATCGATCGCGTTGCAGGATGTCGACGGCTTCGACGCCGTTGACGACGCTGGTAACCTGACATCCTATTTTCTTCAACAGGATCTGCGCCAGCCGCCGGTTGGCTTCACCGTCCTCGACAAGCAGGACGGCAATCGACTTTTCCACAGCTTGCGATACCACCGGCGCTGCTATCGTCGACGGCGCGGCCACCACCGGTGCCAAGGCAATTTCGCATTTTATGTCGAACATGAAGGTCGAGCCAACACCCGGCGTGCTGACGATGGAGACACCGCCGTTCATCCTTGTAACCAGGCCCTTGCTGATAGCCAGCCCCAGCCCGGTGCCGCCGTATTTTCGGGTAATTGAACTGTCGGCTTGGGTAAATGCCTGAAACAGCTTTTTTTGCGATGCGTCGTCAATTCCGATGCCCGTATCGCGCACCGCAAATTTCAGCCGTACCCAACCGGGTCGTGTCTTCGTGGTTTCGTCGACGGTGACGGCAATACTCACCTCGCCTGCCGCAGTGAACTTGATGGCATTGCCGATCAGGTTGGCGAGTACCTGCTCAAGTCGCACAGGATCGCCCTTGATCATGGATGGCACAGCGCCGGCGACATCGGTATGGAGCGCCAGACCCTTTAAGCGCGCGCTCTCACGATATAGATTAGCGACGTTGGCGACGATCTGGTGCGGATCGAAGACGACATGTTCGAGTTCCAGATGGCCGGATTCTATCTTCGAAAAGTCCAGAATTTCATCAATGATGACGAGCAGATTGCGACCGGCGTCATGCACGGTAGTCGCATATTCTTTCTGGTCGGCGTCGAGTGGCGTCTCCAGCATCAGGCCAGACATGCCAAGAATTGCATTCATCGGCGTGCGAATTTCATGGCTCATATTCGCCAGAAAGTTCGACTTGGCGAGATTGGCCTCTTCCGCCTCCTGTTTGAGGATCAACAAACTGTCGAGGTCGGTTTCGCGTTGTCGCAGAATTCGCACCAGCAGAAAGGATGAAATTAGCAGTGCCAAGATACTGCCGGCGGTGACCATCCCGATCAGTGAAGCCGATTGGTACCAGCCGGCGAGGTACACGTCGTCGTTAATGGTCACGTTGACGATCAGCGGATATTTGTCCACCAGTCGCGAAGCGCCCATGCGCGAACTGGTTTGATTGTCACGCGCAAAGCGTGGCGCATCCGTGATCACTACGGCGTTTTTCTTTTTCATCTGCTCGATGATTTGATAGGTCGTGCCGGTCCGGTTGGCTTTTCCAAGCAAGTCCTCTCTTTGAGGCCACCGTGCCAGCAACACGAAATCACGGCGGTACAGATTGAGCGAGGCATTCTCGTCAAGGCTGATGCGCTTGTAGAAGTCGGTAATGAATTCGCAGGAAATCCCGACCAGGACCATGCCGATGAATTCTCCCTGCGTGCCATTGAGCCGACGG
>JACMQD010000324.1 GCA_014377155.1 Herminiimonas sp. | reverse complement strand
GGACGCGGCACGCAGCGGGTCGAGGAAGGACTGCGGGAATTGTTCCCGAATGCGCGGATTTTGCGAATCGATGCCGATTCGACCCGGCTCAAGGGCAGCGCGCAAGCGGCATTCGACAGCGTGCACCGAGGCGAAGTCGATATCCTGATCGGCACGCAGATGGTCGCCAAGGGCCACGACTTTAAAAGGCTGACCCTGGTGGGCATCCTCAACCCCGATACTGCGCTGTTTTCACATGATTACCGCGCCGGCGAACGGCTGTTCGCCCAGTTGATGCAAGTGTCGGGACGTGCCGGCCGCACTGCGCGCAAGGAAGGCGGCAGCGCCAGCGAAGTATTGATCCAGACCAGGTATCCGCAACATCCGCTATACGGCGCCGTGATGTCACACGATTACGAGCGCTTTGCCGCCGGGCTCCTAAAAGAACGGCAACAAGCCAACATGCCGCCCTTCATTTATCAAGCGCTGTTGCGCGCCGAAGCACGCGAACTCGACACCGCGATTGCTTTCTTACAGGATGCGGGAGCGTGCATGGAACATGAGGGCATCATCATGAATGATCCGATCCCGATGACAATGACCCGGGTGGCCAATGTCGACCGCGCGCAGCTGCTGGTGGAATGCGGATCGCGCCCGGCGTTACAGGTATTCCTGAAATCCTGGCTGCTGGTTTTGCGCAAGATGAAGACGCGCGCCAGATGGTCGCTGGAAGTCGATCCAGTGGATGTCTGATCGTCGATCTTGTTATTCGGAAAATATATATCCGATATCCGAACTGAGAATTGGCGTGATCACGGGGTGGCTTTTATACTTCGCTTTGTCTCCTCCATGTCCCTCCGATATGGATTTCTAGCCCGCTTCGATAGCGGGCTTTTTTTTGGGTAATTTTTTCGTTGTGAATGGACTCTCGCCAGCAGTGCCACTCAGATCGACGTCACGCCTTCCTGAGATTGACCAGCACAATCCCGCCCAGTACCAATGCGGCACCGATCGCGAACCGCAGATTGACCGGATCGTTCAGCAGTACCATCCCGAACCCGACGCCGAACAACGGTGTCAGAAACGAAAATACCGACAGGCGCGATGCAAGATAGTGGCGCAGCATCCAGAACCAGATCAGAAAACTGATAAACGCGATGACGACTGCCTGGAAAAACAGGCTGGCAATGACGGTGCCATTGATCACGACGCCGGACCAAGGCTGCGACCAGCAGGCAAATGCCAGCAGCAGCACGCCCGAGACGGCAAGCTGATACAACAGCGTCTTGGTGGCCGGTGCTTCCGACAGCGCCGAGCGTCGGATCAGGATCGTGGTCGCAGCCCACAGGATGCCGGCAAGGATGCCTAGCGCATCACCCAGCAAGCCGTTCGAACTGGTCCCGGCATTACCGAAACCATCGCTGAATGCCGTGGCAATGCCGGCGAATGCCAATACGATGCCACTCCACTGCAACATGCGCATGCGCTCGGCGGCGATTAGCCAGTGCAAGCCAAGCACCGTGAAGATCGGCGCCGTGTACAAGAATACGACCATGTGCGAGGCCGTGGTATGGACCAGGCCGATCGAGATGCACAGAAACTCCGCGGCAAACAAGGCCCCTGCCGCCAATCCCGGCAGCAGGGTGCCGTCGCGCAGGGCAAATCCTTCGCGCCGCCATGCCATCAATACGCCTACCAGCAGTGCCGCAATGAGGGAGCGTAGCGCCAGCTGCATGACCGGGCTCATGTACTGTGCAGTAAATTTGATGGCCACTTGCTGGAAACCCCAGCACAGGCACAAGCCCACCATTGCTGAAATCGCCAGGCCATCGAGCGCTTTTCTTGTCGTGCTCATCGTGTTGCAGTCCTTGTAAAAAATCTATGACGACGCTTGCGGCGCGTGGCGGCCAGGCTAGCCGGCGCCTGTCGGTAAAGCGGCATGATATAGGCAAAACCCAAAGGCAAACCCGATGATGTTCGGCTGCGCGAACAATGCCGCTGAACTTTACCGCGTGCGACAATCGCATGCAGAGTTCACTGTCATCGTTGGAAGGATAGGCATGCAAAAATACCGTAGTGCGGCGGCCGTGCTGTCTGTCGCGAGTTTGATCGGATGCGCCACGACCGCCCCGGCGCCGCAGCCGTCTCAGCAACCACCACAGGCCGAGGTACCGGCCCCACCCGCCGAATGGGGGCAGGTGTTCGCTTCCGGCAATGCCCAACTGGCGCTGGAGGAACGCGGTGCGACGATGGTCAGTGGCAAACGCGCGATGTCCTATGGATTCGTCGCCAGCGGCTATCCCACTGACAAGACTTACTTCACCTGGTTACGCATGTTGAGTGGACAGACCATATTGCTCGATACCCTGCGTGCTGACGCCAGCGGCGTGCTCGTAACCGAACGCGGCGCACCGCTGGCAAAGCAGACTTTCAATCTGTACGGACTGTATCGTGGTGAGGCGGTCGATGTAGCGCTGGTGTCGCAGGATCAATCAGTGCGGGCGTTTTCACGCGTCGTGCCTTTTCCGCTGGAGGCGCGCGACAAGGGATGCGCACTCGTGATCGAGATGGCGACCGCAGGCGGCAAACAGTTCGCAGTGCGAGGTGGTGGCTTTCAGCCCAAGGAAGAAATCGTCACGACGCTCAGAATCGACGACCAAGCCAAGACACAGAAGCAACCCGCATCCAGCACAGGGAGTTTTGTCGATGTCGTTGATACTACGCAAGCGACGCGCGCGGGAGGCACCGCGTCCTATCAGGCCGCAGGAAAACGTTGCAAGGTCAGCTTGGGTCACGAGTGGGGAAACGCAAGCAAGAAACAATAGCGCAGCGCCGGCTACCGTGGCGCTGTGCCGCTCTGTTTGCGTTAGATTAACGCTGGTAGCGTCAGAGGATTGAAATCCTCCCAGTTGCCGTTGACGATCGAGCCAGTTGCGCGTTCGATGCTGGCGGCACCCTGCGCGCGCAGCAAGTCGATCGCATGGGACTCCTGATCGGCGCCCGGTGTGCTGACCGCCAGCATCATGCCGGACTTGCGTTGAGGTAGCGTTTCCTCGGCATCCTTCATGTTCGACAGCGTACCGACCAGTCCGCCCACGTGCGCGCCTACCAGAGCACCGGTTGCAATACCAACGGGACCCAGAAATGGCGCGCTGGCGATACCGGCAGCGATGCCAATTACGCCACCGGCAGTCAAGCCGCCTGCTGCGCCGCTTTCACTCTTTTCGGCACCGGGCGACTCGTCGCGATCGCCACCGACCGGATACAGATTGTGCTGGCCTGGCGGGTTCAGGTAAAACGCACTGATCTGATCCTCGGCAAATCCGGCCTGGACCAGCGCAACTTTCACTTGATCGACGTCTGACTGTTGTTCGAAATGACCTGCAATGATTGTAGACATCGTAACCCTCTTTTTTATAAGTTATCAATAAGAGCATCGGATGTTGCATTTAGTTCGATTGAGCCTGGGGAGAGAAATTCGGGAAACTTTCCCGACCTAATTTCTTGATAAGTAATTCTTACCGGCGCAAGAGAATTAATTCCATGTTCTGGCCACGTTGGCCGGGCTGTCATGCTTCGAGCCCCGGCACTTGGCCGGCAACCGTTAGCAGATCGCCTTGCCAACGCCAGGCTTGATATTTGCATGAATGAGGGCGTGTTTTTTCAGCCCGGCGCGCACGGTTTCCAACGACGCGCACGCCGGCAGCATCCATTGGCGTGACATCCCGTTGCGCATAGAGGAAAACGCGTGGTGTCCGGCGAAGGGCCCTATGCGCACGCCACAAGCAGGCAACAGCGGGTTTGAAAATATCGGCCGTGGTAAGCCCAGGCCGGTTAGCAGCCGAACGCGTGGAATGTCACGCAGGCGGGGTGTCGAATCGCCCCGCTTCGGCAAATTCACGGATGATGCGGATCGTATCGATATCCGCTTCGTGATAGGCAGAGCGCCGGAATTCGTTATAGAACGCGTCCACCGATTCGGCCGTTTGCGTCGTGCCGTCATCGTATTCGAACCGGACATAGAACCGGTCGGCTTGCGGTTCTTCGATCGTCATCGTCAGGGTCGATTCTGCAATATCGTCCTGCGGCGGAACCAGATAGGCGATCTTTTGCGGCGGGTGGAACGTCACGCGATCGCGGATGATGAGTTCGCCGAACGCCAGCTCGCGCGAAACCTCGGTGTCAGAGCGCAGCGTGATGGTGCAGGCGTCGAGATGCGGCATGAACAGTTGCGGCGCTTCGGCGCGCAGTACCAGGCCTTGCCATAACTGCGCGCGCGTCAACGGCTCGATCAGCGGATTCAGGGGATCGTTTATTTCGATGATGTGATTGAATTTCATGTTGAACGTACCACCGGCCAGGAAAATGTTGACAGTGTAATAGGAATGGTGGTCATCCGTATTTGGCTAGTCAGGAGAATTCCATGAAGGCTATTCTTTTTCGGTCGACACTCCTGCTGACCCTGGCGGTGCCCGCAGGTGACAGTGATGTCCATCATGCCGTCGAGTCTGCCAACATGTAGGCTGTTTTTCAGGCGTGTGCCGGGCGATCGGTGACAGAAGCAAGCCGGCACAGTCTTCGAAAGACAAGATGGCGCAAAACGCCCTGCCGCTGGCCCTGACCTGCGGTCTGGCCGGTTTTCGTGACAGGCTGATGGACCGCGTCAATCAGACACGCGCGGCGAGCCGTATGTGCGCACGGGTGCTGTATCCGGCCACGGCGCTCGTGAACTGGGACCCGCGCCTGTTCAATGTCGCCGCCCGCCACTCGGTGGACATGTCGTCGCATGATTATTTTTCGCATACCGGCTCCGATGGCGGCACGGTCGCCAACCGGCTGGCCGACGCCGGTTACCTGTGGGGCACTTATGGTGAAAACATTGCCGCCGGCCAGACCTCGATCGATCAGGTCATGCGCGACTTGCTCAACAGTCCCGGCCATTGTGCCATCGTCATGAAGCAAACCGTCACCGAAGTGGGCGTGGCCTGCGTCGCCAACCACATGTCTGCCTATAAAATGTACTGGTCGATGACGTTTGCCCGGCCCGCGCAGGCGTTGGGCGTGGCGAATTGAGCCACACGATTGGTAAGGCGGCAAAACCTGTCCTCGCATGGCAGGTTTTTTCGGGTTGATGTCCTCAGTTCGAAAGGCAAGTTCGATACAATGTGTCGCTTACTCCTCTTGTCTGTTGCCGCATGTCATCCACTCCGCAGTTCGGTCTCAACGCTCCCCAGCGCGAGGCTGTCAAGTACATGGACGGGCCTTGCCTGGTGCTGGCCGGCGCCGGTTCTGGCAAAACCCGCGTCATCACGCAAAAGATCGCGCACCTGGTGGAAGACTGCGGTTACGAATCGCGCCATATCGCCGCCTTGACTTTTACTAACAAGGCGGCGCTGGAAATGCAGGAACGTATCGCCAAGCTGCTCAAGGACCCAAAGCAGGC
>JACMQD010000048.1 GCA_014377155.1 Herminiimonas sp. | reverse complement strand
GATCAGGCCCGGCTTCTTGATAAATGAATTCTTTGGCCAGCATTCGCCGGCGTTCACCGCGATCGGCACCACCGGCGTATTGGTTTCGATTGCCAGACGCGTACCGCCGCCCTTGTACTTGCCTTTTTCGCCGACCGGAATACGCGTACCCTCCGGGAACATGATGACCCACTGACCATCGGCCAGGCGCTTGCGGCCTTGCACTACCACCTGTGCGAATGCATCCTTGCCCTTGCTGCGATCGATCGGGATCATGCGCATCAAAGCGATCGCCCAGCCGAAAAAGGGGATGTAGGTCAGCTCTTTTTTGAACACGTACACCAGCGGACGCGGCATGAACCACAGATAAAAAATGGTTTCCCATGCCGATTGATGCTTCGACAGCAGGATCACCGGTGCATCCGGCAGGTTTTCCAGTCCCCTGACTTCATAACGGATGCCGCAGATAACCTTGGCCATCCACACCACCAGCATGTTCCAGCGCGACGTGACGAAATAGCGTTTGTTGTAAGGCAGCGGCGCAGCAAGAAAACAGACGAAAGCCCAGAACACGGTCAGAACGATGACCAGAGAAACGAACAGCAGGGAACGCAGGAACAGGATAAAACGGGACATCGAAACTCCAGGTAGGGGCAGGGCAGTAGCAGTCAGGCCGCTGGCGACGGACCGTCGGCAGGGCGCAACAAGTGGTCGACCACGGCCGACAGGTCGGCAAAGATTTTGGTGTTGGGTGGCAGGCCGCCCTTTTCGCGGGTTTTCTCGCCTTTGCCGGTCAATACCAGATACGGCGTGCAACCCAGCACGAAGCCGGCCTGCAGGTCGCGCAGCGAATCACCGACGGCCGGTACGCCTTTCAGGCTGACATGGAAGCGTGCCGCGATTTCGACCAGCATGCCGGGCTTGGGCTTGCGGCAGTCGCAATTGTCGTCGGCCGCATGCGGACAGAAAAACACGGCGTCGATATCGGCGCCGACCTGTTGCGCCGCCGCGTGCATTTTCTGGTGAATCGCATTGAGCGTGACGATATCGAACAGGCCGCGCGCGATGCCGGACTGGTTGGTCGCGACCACCACACGATAATCGGCCTGGTTTAGCCGCGCGATCGCTTCCATCGAACCGGGCAGCGGAACCCACTCCGCCGGCGACTTGATGAAGGCGTCGGAGTCACGGTTGATGACGCCGTCGCGGTCCAGGATAATCAGCTTGATCGGGGTGATCATGTGGGCGACCTATGCAGCCAGTTTCGAGATATCGGCTACCTGATTCATCATCCGGTGCAGTTCCGACAGTAACGCGATGCGGTTTCTGCGCAACTGCTCGTCTTCCGCCATCACCATGACGTCGGTGAAAAACAGGTCGACGTTCTGGCGCAGGTGCGCGAGTGACTGCAAAGTGGTGGCGAAATCACCTTTGGCGAATGCCGCATCGACTTGCGGCTTGAGCAGCGACATGGCCGAATATAGCCCCTGTTCGGCGACTTCGCGCAGCAGGCCGTTGTGCACCACGCCGGCGCTGCCCTCGGTTTTTTTCAGAATATTGGTGATGCGTTTATTGGCCGCAGCCAGCGATTCGGCTTCCGGCAACGCGGCGAATGCCTTGACCGCATCGAGGCGTTCGATGATGTTGTCCAGCGTATCCGGCTGCTGCGCCACGACTGCTTCGATTTCATTGACGGCATACCCGCGCTCGCGCAACAGGCCGCGCAGACGATCATGCAAAAACACCAGCGCATCGGCACCAGGATCTTTGAATGCAGGATTACCGGCAAACATCTGGGCCGTGTCGGCAAGTAGCGTGGTGATCGACAGCGGCAAGCGCTTTTCGAGCAGCATGCGCAGAATGCCGAGCGCATGGCGGCGCAACGCGAACGGGTCCTTGTCGCCGGTCGGCTGCAGGCCGATGCCCCAGATGCCGACCAGCGTCTCGAGCTTGTCGGCCAGCGCCACCGCGGTGCCGGTGCGGGTCGTCGGCAAGGTGTCGCCGGCAAAGCGCGGCTGATAATGTTCGGATGCTGCCAGTGCTACCTCTTCATGCTCGCCGTCATGTCGCGCGTAATACGTGCCCATGATGCCCTGCAGCTCGGGGAACTCGCCTACCATGTCGGTCAACAGGTCGGTCTTGGCCAGCAAGGCGCCGCGTTCGGCCAGCGTGACATCGGCGCCGAGCGCGCCGGCAATCTTGCCGGCCAGGATGCGCACACGCTCGGTGCGCTGTGCCTGTGTGCCGAGCTTGTTGTGATAGACCACGTTGGCCAGACCCGGCAGACGGTCAACCAGTTTCTTTTTCTTGTCCTGCTCGAAAAAGAACTTCGCGTCCGACAAGCGTGGACGAACCACCCGTTCGTTGCCGGTGATGATGTGCTGCGGATCGTCGGTCGCCAGATTAGATACGATCAGGAAGCGCGACCGCAATCGGCCAG
>JACMQD010000323.1 GCA_014377155.1 Herminiimonas sp. | reverse complement strand
GCTGGTTCCATTGAATTTGCATTATCTGAAAGGCCGCATCAAGTGCGAAATCGGCCTGGCCAAGGGCAAGAAGCAGCATGACAAGCGCGATACCGAAAGGGAGCGTGACGGCCAACGCGAAGTAGCGGCTGCCATGAAGCAACACCGCCGCTAGCAAGCACTTCAGATCGGCGTATCAATCACCGCCACATCCGCCGCCGTCGCCTCCACCACCGTCGCCGCCACTGTCGCCTCCGACACTGTCGGAATTGCCCGAGCCGTCGCCGCCCGAACCGCTATCCGCCAAGGGCGTGCCCAGTTCGGCACCGCAATGAATCGCGCTGCCCGACGCTGATTGATCTACCATCCTACAGTCAGGCTGGTACACAAACCCTCCGGCAATCGCCAGGTTGGCATCAAGCGCTAAAATAAGGGGCAGTCTTGCCGGACTCCGCACGTCGATGCCTTCTTGCTTGCACGCCGACACCCACATCCGACGCAATCCGTCGCTGCTGCGATGGCGCGACTCAAGCACCACTGCGGGTGTGTGATGCAAGAATCTGCCGAAGGCGTGACCGCAGAACACATCGTAGGCTTTCGTATAGAGTATGAATTCATGCCAGAGCGCGTCGGCGGCAACCGATGGCATCGATACCATGCGCCCGTTTTTTTCTTGTGCGAAAAAAAATTGCTTGAGACCGCGTCCCACTTGATTGCGTTGGCTGTCGGTCAGATGCGGATAGTGTTCACCAAGCTTGTCGAGCAGGCCTTTTGGAAAAAAATAAGTAGTGATGTAGCGCCGCTGCTGCTCAGCATGCCAATGCTGGTACCAGTACAACAAGATGAAGGTCCCGGCGAGCACGGGTACAACAACGAAGATGCTCATGGCAATGCCTTTCGTGACATTGGCGACCGCGTCGAATTAAACCGCTTAAAGCTTTGTTTGCGACTTCACTACCTGCATCGCACTCGCAATCAGGCCACTGATATCACTCAAGTTGGCCGGCACGATAATCGAATTATTAGTGCGTGCAAGTTGCGCGAACGCACTAACGTATTGTTCCGCAACTTTCAAATTGACCGCGTCGGCGCCACCCGGCTCGCGGATGGCAGCGGCTGTCTTGCGCAGGGCTTCGGCGCTGGCGTCGGCAATCGCGATGATCGCAGCGGCTTGTCCTTGGGCGCGGTTGATGGATGCTTGCATTTCACCTTCGGATTTGGCAATCGAAGCTTCGCGTTCGCCGGTAGCAATATTGATCTGTTCCTGCTTGCGGCCTTCAGAGGCCGCGATCAACGCGCGTTTTTCTCGTTCTGCCGTAATCTGCGCTTGCATCGCGTGCAGAATTTCCTTGGGAGGTGTCAAGTCCTTGATTTCATATCGCAATACCTTGACGCCCCAGTTAGCCGCCGATTCGTCGATGGCGTTGACGATTGCGGTGTTGATGTGATCGCGTTCCTCGAAGGTTTTGTCGAGCTCCATCTTGCCGATGACCGAGCGCAGCGTGGTTTGCGCCAATTGCGTGATCGCCGCAAGATAATTGGAAGAACCGTAGGACGCCCGCATCGGGTCCGTCACCTGAAAATACAGGATACCGTCGACCTGCAACTGCGTGTTGTCGCGTGTGATGCAGACCTGTGGTGGCACGTCGAGCGGGATTTCTTTAAGGATATGCTTGTAGGCGATGCGATCGATGAAAGGCACCACAAAGCGCAGGCCCGGTCCGAGCGTGGCGTAATACTTACCGACGCGTTCGACGACCCAGGCATGCTGTTGTGGCACGACATGAATCGTTTTAATTATCAGCACCACGCCGATAATTAAAATAATCAGTGAAACGCTGCCGAAGTTAAGTCCGATCATGTTTTCTCCCTGTGCGGTTTGTTGTCGGTTGGTTCGGCTGCCACAATCAGGCGGCTGCCGCGCATTTCGCGGATGATGTAATTGTCGGTTTGCGCCATCGTGTTCTGCTCAAGTTCGACGTCCCACATTGCGCCACGATACATCACGCGTGCAGTAAGGCGACCACCCGATGGCTGCCATTGATCGATACGCACCGTCTGGCCAATATCGAGGTTGACATTACGGTCGCGCCCGGCGTCGCCACTGTCGCGGGTGCCGAGACGACTTCTGCGCAACATCTCGGTGGCGACGACGCCGACGGCGCTGGCGATCATCAGTTGGCTCGATAATCCGATGCCGGCCAACGCTGCGAGTCCGCCCGCCGCGAAACCGACTGCAACCATCAACAGATAAAACGTGCCGGTGAATATTTCCAGCACCACCATCACGCCCGCGATCAGAAACCAGGTCATCCAGTTTTCCATTGACTCACCTTTTCGTTGGGAGAACGTTAGCAGCATTGCCTGAAAAACAAAAGCCCCCGCAACCTTTCGGGCGCGAGGGCTTAATACTTGCGTTAGTGCTATTTGACGTTGTTATCCGGTTCAATGTGAACCAAGTCTAATCCAAAATTTTCCTGAAGAACATGCTTTTCTATGCACCGTTTCCTATTAACAACAAAAGTGAAATCGTGTTAATTTGACTATTTCACTATTCCTTCAAAAACCGTTGATTGCACAGGCGTTTACCAAAAATTCCGCCTTGAAAATTTAACAGTTTATTGCTGCGGTCGTCAGCCAACTACCGCAGTTTTGGCACTATTTGACCGCCGCCAGCTTTTGCCAGGTATCGATTACCGAATCCGGATTCAACGAGATCGATGCGATGCCCTGCTTCATCAACCATTCCGCAAAATCGGGATGGTCGGACGGACCCTGGCCACAAATACCGATGTACTTGCCTTTTGCCACGCAAGCCGAGATCGCGCGTGCGATCAGTGCAGTGACCGCCGGGTCCCGTTCGTCGAAATCCGCTGCCAGCAATTCCATTCCCGAATCCCTGTCCAGTCCCAACGTCAGCTGCGTCAGGTCGTTGGAGCCGATCGAGAATCCGTCAAAGAATTCCAGGAATTCTTCTGCCAGTATCGCGTTCGAGGGTACTTCACACATCATGATCAGGCGTAGGCCATTTTCGCCACGCTTCAAGCCGTTTTTGCCGAGCAGATTGACGACCTTTTCCGCTTGCTTCAGTGTGCGAACGAAGGGCACCATGATCTCCACATTAGTCAGGCCCATGTCGTTGCGCACCCGTTTCATGGCCAGGCATTCCATCTCGAACGACTCGGCAAAATCCGCCGCCAGATAACGTGCCGCGCCGCGGAACCCGAGCATCGGATTTTCTTCATCGGGCTCATAGCGTGAACCGCCGATAAGCTTCTTGTATTCGTTCGATTTGAAGTCGGACAGGCGCACGATGACAGGCTTGGGCCAGAATGCCGCGGCAATCGTGGCGATGCCTTCGGCCAGCTTGTCGACATAAAATGCCTTCGGCGATGCATGGCCCCGGGCCACCGATTCGACTGCCTTCTTGAGGTCGGCATCGATATTCGGATATTCGAGAATAGCCTTCGGATGTACGCCGATGTTGTTATTGATAATAAATTCGAGACGTGCCAGTCCGACACCGCCGTTGGGAATCGACTGGAAGTCGAAGGCCAGTTGAGGATTGCCGACGTTCATCATGATTTTCAGGGGCAGTACCGGCAATTCGCCGCGCGCCACTTCCGTAATTTCGGTTTCGAGCAAACCGTCGTAGACTTTGCCTTCGTCGCCTTCAGCGCAGGAGACTGTGACCAGCGTGCCGTCCTTGAGGATGTCGGTTGCGTCGCCACAACCGACAATAGCCGGTACGCCGAGCTCGCGTGCAATGATCGCGGCATGGCAGGTACGGCCGCCACGATTGGTGACGATCGCCGCAGCGCGCTTCATGACCGGTTCCCAGTTGGGATCGGTCATGTCGGCGACCAGTACATCGCCCGGCTGGACACGTTCCATCTCGGACGGATCATGGATTACCCTGACGCGGCCGGCACCAATTTTTTGGCCAATCGCCCGTCCGAAGGTCAAGATTGTACCGCTGCCCTTCAGCTTGTAGCGTTGCTGGGCATCGGTGGCTTTTTGCTGCGACTTCACGGTTTCCGGACGTGCCTGGAGAATATAGAGCTTGCCGTCGCGACCATCCTTGCCCCATTCTATGTCCATCGGACGACCATAATGCTTTTCAATCGTGACTGCATAGCGCGACAGCTCGACGATTTCGGCGTCGTTGAGTGAATAACGATTGCGCAATTCGATTGGCACATCGACCGTACGCACTGAATGACCGGCCCGCGCTTCGCCGGTAAATTCCATCTTGATCAGTTTGGACCCGATGTTGCGGCGAATGATCGGCAACTTGCCCTGTTCCAGCATCGGCTTATGAACATAGAATTCGTCAGGATTGACAGCGCCCTGCACGACAGTCTCGCCCAGGCCATAGCTGGACGTGATGAAAACCACATCCTTGAAGCCCGATTCCGTGTCGAGGGTAAACATCACCCCCGCCGCGCCGAGGTCCGAGCGCACCATGCGCTGCACGCCGGCCGATAAAGCGACTTCGGCATGCGTAAAACCCTTGTGCACACGATAGGAAATGGCGCGATCGTTGTACAACGATGCGAAGACATGCTTCATTGCATCGAGAACGTTTTCGATGCCGACGACATTGAGAAACGTCTCTTGCTGGCCGGCGAACGATGCATCAGGCAAATCTTCGGCAGTGGCCGACGAGCGCACTGCAAAGGACATTTCGCTGGAGGAATCGGCCACGAGCTTTTTGTAGAATGCGCCGATTTCCTGCTCCAGCCGTGGCTGAAACGGGGTGTCGACGATCCACTGGCGAATTTCGGCGCCAGCTTGCGCCAGTGCGCGGACGTCGTCGATATCAAGTGATTCGAGCCGAGTAGCAATGCGCGTGGCCAGCGGCGCGCCACCATCGATGCTGAAGCTCAAAAAATCGCGGAATGCCTGGGCTGTCGTGGCAAATCCACCCGGCACGCGCACACCGGCATCAGCCAATTGGCTGATCATTTCTCCAAGAGAAGCATTTTTGCCGCCGACCGATTCGACATCGGTCATGCGGAGCTGTTCAAAGGCCGCGACGTAAGTGGCCCCCGGGGTCACCCCTGTTAATACTGCATCGGACATAACAACCTCTAGTTTGATGATAAGAAATCTTCACTTGTGCCTTCGCAATCGACTGCTTTTTGTTATTCTTCGGGACGCGGTACAGCATAATTTGTTTGTCATTTTACAGCTTGCAACAGGACATTGGTTCGAACAGAACTGCCTTTTTAACACTATCCTGTTGCGCAATTTCACGATTCATTTACGAAACATACCATGGCCGATACTACTCCTTCGATTTTGGCGACCCCCGCCCGCACGGTTTTTTTCGTATCGGACGGAACCGGTATCACGGCGGAAACATTCGGCCATTCGGTACTGACCCAGTTCGAGCTGCGTTTCAAGCAGATTCGCATGCCGTTCATCGACACGCTGGAGAAGGCGCATGAAGCTGTGCGCAAGATCAATGACTCGGGCAAGCTCGACGGCCATCGGCCGATCGTCTTCTCGACCCTGGTCAAGGCTGATCTGTCTACTGTCGTGCGGCAGTCGAATGGCATGCACATGGACCTGATTCATACATTCGTCGAGCCCCTCGAACTTGAACTGGGCGTGAAATCGACCCATACCATCGGGCGCAGTCACAACATCGCCGATTCCGAGGAGTACAAGAATCGCATCGAAGCAATCAATTATTCCCTCGCCCACGATGACGGCCAATCGAACAAGAATCTGTCGAATGCAGACGTCATTCTGGTCGGCGTGTCCCGCTCCGGAAAAACGCCGACGAGTTTATACCTCGCCATGCAGTATGGCATTAAGGCCGCCAACTATCCGTTGATTCCCGAGGATTTCGAGCGCGAAAAATTGCCGAGTGGTCTGGTGCCGTACAAGAGCAAGATTTTCGGTTTGTCCATCGCGGCGGACCGCTTGTGCGAAGTGCGCAACGAGCGTCGCCCGGGCAGCAAGTATGCTGCGCTCGAGAACTGCCGTTATGAAATTAACGAAGCCGAGAAAATGATGCGCCGCGAAGGCATACGCTGGATGTCGTCTACGGTAAAGTCGATCGAAGAAATAGCGGCAACGGTTTTGCAGGAGATCAAGTCCGATAGAAACCCCTATTAGCAGAAATCGATCAGGATTTACTTTCATCGATACCGTCCCATAGTCGTGTTAACGCGCAAATTTGTTCTTACCTATTCTTTTTAAATTGCTTATAAATAGGTAGGGACAAAAGCGGGAGGCTGCATGGAGATGATGATGATAGAACTACTGCTGTGGGTGGGTCTGGTCTTTTTCTTCTGGACCTTGCGCAATCGTCTAAACCAGATCGAGACCGAAATCGAATCGATCGGCGTGTTTGCCACTAACCAGAACATGGCTGCCGTCGGGCTTAGGTACGATATGCCCGAACGCGTGTTCGACGTCATCGGCAGCTACATGGATGCACCGATCTACCGATTTGCTGTGTTTAATGGCGAGCAATACCAGTTCGATTACATTCGTCCCCAAGCACTCGATGACCTGCAGCCGGAGCACCGTTGCATCCGGCCGGGCTTGCTCTATCGACCCTGCGGGCGGTAAAGCAAGTCAGGCGCCAGACAACTTTTGCCGGACCTGTTCGAAAAAGCAGACGGCTGAGCAAGCGGCGACGTTGAGCGACTCCACCGCGCCCAGATGCGGAATAGCAATCTGCTGTGTCGCAAGGGCCAGTAATTCTGCCGACACGCCCTGCCCCTCATGGCCGAACAGCCAGCCGATATTGCCGCGCAGGTCGACGTCATAGACGCGCTGTTGCGCATGCGAGCTAGTCGCCAGCGTCGGCACATCCGATCGGCGAATCAATTCCGCAAGATCCACATTTTCAAATATTTGCAAGATGAAGTGCGCACCCATGCCGGCGCGCAGCACTTTCGGCGACCAGCTGAAGGCCGTGCCCGGACTACAGAACACCGCACCGATGCCGGCCGCCGCCGCGCTGCGCAAAATTGAACCCAGGTTGCCCGGGTCCTGCACATTGTCGAGTAACACCGCCGAACCGGTCATCGACGCTGGCGCGGCGATATGCGGCGTCTCGACCACGAATAGCAGGTCGATGCCGTTTTCGACCTGGCTCAAACCGTGGAACAGCCCATCGGGCAGGATGATGCACTGCGTCGTACCGGCTTCGCAGTGTGCCAGGACCGCCGATACTTCTGCGTTTGCCGATGCCGTTTCGCTGACGACGCAGAGTGGCGGCGCTCCCCGATGCTGCAGGTAAGCCTGGCAAAGGTGGACGCCGTCGAGCAGCGTACGTCCAGAGCGTCGGCGCGCTTGCGAGCTGGTGGCGAGTTGCTTCAATTCTTTATACAAAGGATTGTCGCGGGAGGAAATTGGTTTGATGCGCATGGGTGAAAATCAGGAGCGCAAGGCATCGAGCAATGCCCGCACCGGTGCGTAGGATTTGCGATGAACGGGAGAGACGCCATGCGCTTGCAAGCGTTCAAGGTGCAGCGCCGTCGGGTAGCCCTTGTGCTGGTCGAAGCCATAGGCAGGATATTGCAGATGCAAATGCATCAGGGCGCCGTCGCGCGCTGTCTTGGCCAGGATCGAGGCGGCCGAGATAGACTGTACCTTGTCGTCGCCCTTGACGATTGCCTCCGACCGAACACCCATGACCGGACAGCGGTTACCGTCGATCAGCGCCAGCGTTGGTTGCATGCTCAGTCCTTCGACCGCGCGCCGCATGGCCAGCATGCTGGCCTGCAGGATATTGAGGGTGTCGATTTCTTCTTCCGAGCATTGGGCGATGGACCAGGCAAACGCGTGTTGTCGGATTTCGATTGCCAGCCCTTCACGACGCCCCGGCGTCAACTTCTTGGAGTCGCGCAAACCCTCGATCGGACGCGCCGGGTTCAAGATGACGGCGGCAGCGAACACGGGACCAGCCAACGGTCCCCGGCCGGCCTCATCGACGCCGCAAATCAACTCGTGCGCATAAGCGGAGTAATCGAACAGCGCCATGCTGATGGTTTTTGTTTTCAATGAGAATGTACCCGTTGGCTGGCCGGTTGCGCGCGCTCGATCAAGTTCAGGACCGCTTGGGCACTTTCGGCAGCGGTATCGCGCAGCAACGCATGATGCATGTCGGTGAAGCGCGCCTGCAGACTCGCACGATGCGGCGTGTCCTGCAACTGCAGCCATAATGCCTCGGCCAGGGCGTCGGGCGTTGCCGCATCCTGCAACAGTTCTGGCACCAGAAATTCACCGGCCAGAATGTTGGGCAAGCCGATCCAGGGTTGGTAACCCATGTGTTTCAGCACATGCCACGACGCCGCCATCATCTTGTAGGCGATCACCATCGGTTTCTTGAACAGGGCCACCTCCAGCGATGCCGTGCCCGACGCAACGAGCACCGCATCGGCAGCCGCGAGGACGACGTGCGACTGTTCGTCGACGACGTCGACCGGCACCTGTTGCAATCCGGCCTGTGCAATCAGTTCGGCAAAGTAGCGACGCTGTTCCAGACCCGCCATGGGCGCGACGAACCGAATGGTTCGATCGCGCTGCGCCAGGATTGCCGCAGCTTTGACGAATGCAACGCTGTTGTACTTCAGCTCTGACAAACGGCTGCCGGGAAGGATGGCAACCACCGGGTCGTTTGCCGGCAGTCCCAGTTTACAGCGCGCGCCCGCCACGTCGGGCTGCATTGGAATAACCTGCGCCAGTGGATGGCCGACATAAGTGGCAGGGATGCCGGCTTTTTTGTAAATCGCTTCTTCGAACGGAAAAATTACCAGCATATGCGATGCGGCTCGGGCAATTTTATTGATACGGCCCGCGCGCCAGGCCCAAATCGAGGGGCTAATAAAGTGCATGGTTGGTATGCCGGCGTTTTTTAACTGGACTTCCAGACCGAGATTGAAGTCCGGCGCATCGATGCCAATGAAAACCGCCGGTTTTTCATCGAGCAGGCGGTCTCGCAGCGCGACCTGAATACGTTTGATTTCACGGTAATGCGCCAGCACTTCGAATAGACCGCGTACCGACAGTTTTTCCATTGGCCAGTCACTGACGAAGCCGTATTCCGCCATGCGTGCGCCCCCAATCCCGTGCATCCGCGCGTGCGGCAACAAGGGTCGCAAGCCCGACAGCATCCGACTCGCCAGCAGGTCTCCGGAAGTTTCGCCGGCAACCATCGCCAGCGTAAGCTCAGCGGACGATGCCACGCGTGGATTTTGCAAGGAAATCGAGTATGGCTTGCAGAGGCGCTGTGTCATCGGCTATGTCATCGGTCGCACCAGCAATTTCCGCAGCCATTGCCGACTTGGCTTCTTCCAGCGTCAGGCCCGATTTGTAGATCAGCTTGTAGGCATGACGAATATGGCCGATCTGCGCCCGCGTAAAGCCACGCCGCTTCAAACCCTCGATATTAACGCCGTGCGCCGCCGCCGGGTTGCCATTGAGTAGTACGAAAGGCGGCACGTCCTGAGTCAGGCTGGTGCTCATGCCGACCATTGCATGGGCGCCGATCTTGCAGAATTGGTGGACGTTGGCGAAACCCCCGAGAATTGCCCAATCGCCGATTTCCACATGGCCAGCCAACTGCGCATTGTTGGCAAAGATCGTGTTGTCGCCGACCTGACAATCATGGGCCAGATGGACATAGGCCATGATCCAGTTATCGTTGCCCAGTCGCGTCACGCCGGTACCATGAACGGTGCCAAGATTGAAGGTGCAAAATTCGCGGATCAAATTGCGGTCACCTATTTCGAGGCGCGTGGGTTCGCCTGCGTATTTCTTGTCCTGGGGCGCGCCGCCGATCGACGAAAACTGGAAAATCGTATTGTCCGCGCCGATCGTGGTACGCCCCTGAATGACCACGTGCGGCCCGATCTTTGATCCGGCGCCAATGACCACATTTGGGCCGATGACCGAATAGGCCCCGACTTCGACAGCCGCGCCCAGCACCGCACCGGCGTCGACAATCGCGGTGGGATGGATGCGGGTCATTACTTCCCCGCTGGCTGGCTGGCGTCTGTGGCACTGCGCATGGTGCACATCAATTCCGCTTCCACCGCGAGATTGCCGTCCACCGTGCCCCTGGCCTTGTACTGCCAGATACCGCGCTTGGAGCGGATGATCTCGATGTCCATTTTGAGCTGATCGCCTGGCTCGACCGGCCGCTTGAAACGCGCGCCGTCGATACCGATGAAATAGACAACACTGTTCTCATCGGGTTTCTGACCCATCGTTAAAAACGACAGCAAGGCCGCAGTCTGCGCCAGCGCTTCGATCATCAATACGCCCGGCATGACGGGCTTGTGCGGAAAATGGCCATTGAAAAATTCTTCGTTGGCAGTGACATTCTTGATGGCAGTAATAGTTTTACCGGATTCCCAGGTGAGTACGCGATCAACGAGCAGCATCGGATAGCGGTGCGGGAGATATTGCTTAATCTGGTTTATGTCGAGACTGTTCATTATTTTCTTCAGTGAACGATTTGATTGTTTTTTCCAGCTCGCGGATTTTCTCACGCATTGCAGTGAGATTGCGCACGATCACTGCAGATTTTTCCCAATCTGCATTTTTTGCCAGCGGATAAAAGCCGGTGTACTGCCCCGGCTCCGCAATCGAGCGCGACACCAGACTGCCGGAGGAAACATGGACACGGTCAGCAATGGTCAAGTGACCCAGTACCATGGCGGCGCCACCGAACGTGCAATATTTACCGATGATCGCGCTGCCCGCTACGCCGACACATCCCGCCATCGCCGTATGCGCTCCGATCTGACAGTTGTGACCGATCTGGATTTGGTTATCGAGCTTGACGCCATCTTCGATCACTGTGTCGGCCAGTGCACCGCGGTCGATCGTGGTGTTGGCGCCGATCTCGACATCATTGCCGATCATTACGCGACCGGTTTGCGCAATCTTGATCCATGCGCCGGCCTCGTTGGCGAAGCCGAAACCGTCCGAGCCGATCACCGCACCGGAGTGAACAATGCCACGTTCGCCGATCACGCAGCGGGAATGAAACGTCACCCGCGCATGGAAACGACTGGCGGCGCCGACCTGCGCGCCCTGCCCGATAAAGCAGCCAGCGTCGATGCGGGCATGGTCACCGATTACAACGCCCTCTTCGATCGTAACATGCGGGCCGATGATCGCCAGCGGCGAGACCTTCGCCCCAGGATCGATCCAGGCGGTCGGGTGGATACCAGGCGGCACGACCGTAGCCCCTTGGACCTGAAAAAGTTGTGACACCCGCGCAAAATAGGCATACGGATTGTCGGCGACAATGCGCGCGCCATGAAAACTTGCCGGCACCAATGCATCGTCGGCAGCTGACAGAATCAAGGCCGCAGCTTGGGTGCGTGCTGCCGTGGCACGCAATTTCGGATTGGAAAGAAAGGAAATATCGGACGAGCTTGCGACGTCGAGTGGCGCGATGCCGGTAACTTCGATGGCACCGTCGCCCTTCAGTCGGCCACCCAGACGTGCGACCAAATCATCCAGCCGATTGCTCATGATGGCCTTATTGCTTATAGACTTTATGGCGCCGAATATCGAGCGCGTCGATCGCTGTCCCTGCATATCCAGCGTTGCGGGCGTTGCGGCAATCCGTAAATACCGTCGCGGTCGCCGCCGTGCTGCTTAAACACCGATACCTACTTGTTCAGCGCCTTTAAAACTTTTTCGGTGATGTCGATGCGGGGGCTTATATGCACCGCCTCCTGGAACACGATATCGTATTTCTCGGCTTCGGCAATCTGCTTGATGACCTTGTTGGTGCGCTCGAGGACGATCGCCAGTTCTTCATTGCGACGCTGATTCAAGTCCTCTCGGAACTCACGCTGCTTGCGCTGGAAATCCTTATCGAGATCGGTCAGGTCGCGCTGACGCTTGGCGCGGTCGGACTCGGACAACACTGCCGCATCCTTGTCGAGCTTATCGGACATGGTCTTGATGCGCGCGGCGATTTCCTGCAAGTCTTTTTCACGCTTGGAAAATTCCTGTTCGATTTTCACTTGTGCAGCCTTGGCCGGCGCCGCTTCGCGGAAGATGCGCTCGGTGCTGACAAAGCCAATTTTAATTTCCTGCGCACCGGCGCCCGCCACGGCGAGCACGGCAACGATGCCGGCGACTGCATGCTTGAGCAGGATGGATGTTTTGTTTAAATACTTCACGGTCGTTCTCCGACATTCAAATAAAACTGACAGGGGTGCTATCACGTTCCCGTATTTAGAAACCGGTACCCAACTGGAACTGGAATTTTTGCGGACGGTCGCCGACTTTCTCGTTCAAGGCCTTGCCGAAGCTGAGCTTCAGTGGTCCGATCGGAGAAATCCAGCTAATGCCAAGACCCGCCGAATAGCGCAAGTCGGCCAGATCGACTTTGGCGTTTTCTGCATAGACATTGCCGGCATCGAAGAACGTGAACCAACGCAGGCTGCGGTCAGCCCCCGATCCGGGGAACGGCAGTTGCAACTCGGCATTCGCGATGATCCGCGATGTACCACCAAGCGGGTCACCGTTGGTCGCCTTCGGACCCAGAGACGAGCCCTGATAGCCGCGCACGGAGCCGATGCCACCGGCATAAAAGTTCTTGAATACCGGATAAGGCTTGCCGCTCATGCCCTTGCCATAATCAAGCTCGCCGTTAAGCGCAAGCACGATGCCACTGAACAGCGGCCGGAAATACTGATGCTGATAAATTGCGCGGTAATAGCGCTGGTCGCCAGCCGGTGATATTTCGAAATTAAGTCGCTGATAACGTCCAGTCGAAGGCGTCAGCGCGCTGTCGCGGCTATCCCGTTGCCAAGCGACAGTCAGCGGCAGGCTCGTGGTAGTAGCGCTGATGCCGTCACCAAAGCTGCGTACGTAATCGAAATAGAGTTGAGGACTGTCGATAATGCCCGGAATACCGCGGTAAGTGTCGACGGTGGTACGTTCGATGCCGGCGCCAAAAAACACCGTATCCAATTCCGAAAACGGCACACCGAAACGCATGTTGCCGCCCAGCGTCTTGACGCGGTAATCGCCAGCGTTAATTTGTGGCGGCCGCGTCGTGCGTGAAAAGACTTCAAAACTTCGACTGACGCCGTCATCGGTAAAGTACGGATTGGTGTGCGACAGCGCGATGGTGCGGTTGCGACTGCTGGTGTCGACATTGATGCCGACCGTATCACCGCTGCCGAAGGCATTGGTCTGTTGAATCGAACCGGATAAGGTCAACTTGTCCGTACTCGAAAATCCTGCACCAAGCAAGATGTTGCCAGTCGGTTTTTCCGTCACGGTCATGTTGACGTCGACCTGATCGGTTGTGCCCTGCACCTCCGGTGTCTCGATCGTGACACTATTGAAGTAGCCAAGGCGGTCGACGCGGTCGCGCGACATCTTGATCTTCTCGCCGTCATACCAGGAATTTTCGAACTGACGGAATTCGCGACGGATTACTTCATCCCGCGTTTTGGTGTTACCGGACATGTTGATCCGGCGAACATACACACGTTTGCCCGGATCGATCAGGATCGTGAAGGCCACTTCGCTCTTGTCACGGTTGAGTTCCGGATTGGCATTGACATTCGCAAATGCGTAGCCGAAATTACCAAGGCGTTCCGAAATTTTCTTGACCGTGTCGGCGAGTTTTTCGCCAGAGTAGACATCCCCTTTTTTCAGGGTTACCAGGGCCAGCAACTCGTCTTCGCGTCCGAAAGTCTCACCCTCTATCTTGACGTTGGCAACATTGAACTTGGCACCTTCGCTAATGTTGATCGTGATGTAGATATCTTTTTTGTCGGGCGTGATCGAGACCTGCGTCGACTCGATCTGCATTTCAAGATAACCGCGATTGAGATAATAGGATTTCAGCGTTTCAATATCGCCTGTCAGTTTTTGTTTCGAATACTGATCGGCTTTGGTGTACCAGCTGAACCAACCTGGCGTCGATAGCGCGATCTGGCTTCGCAGTTCCTTGTCACTGAACGCCTTGTTGCCGACAATCTCGATTTCGCGAATGCGCGAGACTTCGCCTTCGTCGACCGCAAACGTGATCTTGACCCGGTTTCGTTCGATCGGCGTGGCCGTGGTGGTGATCTGGACACCATACAAGCCGCGCGACAGATATTGCCGCTTGAGTTCCTGTTCGGCGCGGTCGACCAGGGATTTGTCGTAGATGCGTGATTCGCTCAGTCCGACATCCTTCATCGCCTTGGTCAGCTGGTCTTTTTCGAATTCCTTGGAACCGGTGAAATCGACGCCGGCAATCGCTGGCCGCTCCTCGACCATCACCACCAGCACGTCGCCTTCAATTTCGATGCGCACATCCTTGAAGAAACCGGTAGCGTACAAAGCCTTGATCGCTGCCGAGCCTTTTTCGTCAGTGAACGTTTCGCCGACCCGAACGGGTAAATAGCTGAAAACGGTACCGGCTTCCATGCGCTGGATTCCCTCGACGCGAATATCCTTGACCGTAAACGGATCGACTGCCAACGCATGCCCTGAAACGACGGCAAATGCGGCGATGGCAATCAGGCGACGTGGAAAAGCGGAAAGAAGGAAACGCTCGGAATATAATTTCATTGGCTATCGATTATTTAATATTCTTGGAAGGCACTTGTCCTTGGACAAGATCGACACATCAAGACATGAGCCGGACGATGTCGTTGAATACCGCGACGAACATCAACATCATGAGGACACCCAAACCGGCGCGTTGGGCAATTTCGCCGACCCGCTGGGAAACCGGCCGCCCGGTCAAAACTTCCAGCGAATAATACAGCAAAAGACCACCGTCTAACACCGGAATGGGTAGCAGGTTCATGACGCCTAAACTGATGCTGATGAAGGCGATGAAACTCAGGTAACTGATCAGGCCGAGGCGCGCCGTCTGCCCTGCATAATCGGCGATGGTAATGGGCCCGGTGATGTTCTTGATCGACGCTTCGCCGATCAGCATTTTACCGACCATGCGGATGGTCATTACCGACGTATCCCATGTCTTTCGCACCGCCCGCGTGACCGCAGTCAGAGGCGCATCGCTGGCGACGATCATTTCAGGCGTCATGCTGGCCGACATGTCCACCTGTATGCGCCCGATCGTTTGGCCACCCTGCTCGAATTTTTCAGGCACTACCACGACATCGAACGGCATGCCGTTGCGCAGTCCGTTCATCTTCAGCGACTGTCCTGCAGCGGTTCGCACGCGGTCCACGAACGCCTGCCCATCAAGCATTGGTACGCCGTCGATGGCCAGGATACGGTCGCCTTCCTGCAATCCGGCGCGCATTCCTGGCCCCTCGGGAACGAGCTTTCCGAGCACAGGCGCCCGCCGGGCCAGTTCGATCCCGAGCTTCTTGACGAAGTCGGTCTCCAGGTCGGCCGCACCTATGCTGTCCATCGCCAGTGTCACGGTGCGTGTCGAGCCACCCGAAGCGTCGCGAACCTGGATCGTCGCGGGGCGTTTTTCGATGGCCGCCTTGATCAGCTTCCACCGCAAGTCGGACCAGATTTGAATCGACTCGCCATCGACCCCAGTAATCAGTTCGCCACCCCTGAGTCCGGCCTGGCCGGCTGGCGATTGCACCGGCACAGCGCGTAATTTCGGCACCGGCTCGGGGATGCCATGCATGTAGAGTCCGGCAAATACGGCAATCGCCAGCAGGAAATTGGCAATGGGTCCGGCAGCGACGATGGAGATGCGCCGCCATACGGACTGGCTGGTAAACTCGCGCTTCAGATCAGTGGGTGAAACACCGGCCAGATCGCCTTCGCGGGCATCGAGCATCTTGACGTAGCCGCCCAATGGCAGCATCGACACGACCCATTCGGTCTGGTCACGGCCAAACCGACGCGAAAACAAAACCTTGCCCATCCCTACCGAAAACCGGAGAACCTTCACGCCGCACCAGCGCGCAACCAGATAGTGACCCAATTCGTGCACCACGATCAGCGTCGCAATGACAACCAGAAAAGCGAGGACTGTCTGGATCAGGTTCATGACACGACCATGTCCAGCGCCGCGCTGCGCGCGAGGCGATCCTGTTCCAACAAGGATTCGATATCGCTTACCCTACCATGCGGGATCAACTCCATCACGCTTGCGATCAATCGATCGATCATCCGAAATCCGATTTTGCCGTCTAAAAATGATTGGACAGCAATTTCATTGGCGGCGTTCAATATTGCAGGTGCAGATCCTCCTGCCTCCAGTGCATCGAATGCCAGCTTAAGGCAAGGAAAACGCACAATATCGGGCTTTTCGAACTGCAGGTTCGAAATCACCGTCAGGTCAAGTGGCGCCACACCGGAATCGATGCGATCGGGATAGGCCAGCGCATGCGCGATCGGCGTGCGCATGTCCGGGTTGCCCAGCTGGGCCAGGACGGAGCCATCGTGATAGGCGACCATCGAATGGATCACGCTTTGCGGATGAATGACCACCTCGATCTGTTGCGCCGAAGCGCCAAACAACCAATGCGCCTCGATGACTTCCAGACCTTTGTTCATCATGGTGGCCGAGTCTACCGAAATCTTACGGCCCATCACCCAGTTCGGATGGGCAACCGCCTCGTCCGGGGTGACATGTTCCAGGGTTTCCACTGCGCGCTTGAGAAACGGGCCGCCGGATGCGGTCAGCAAGATTTTCGCAATGCCGTGATGCGCGGGAACGCGGTCGTAACTTTGCGGCAGACACTGGAAAATCGCATTGTGCTCGCTATCGATCGGCAAGAGTACGGCGCCGCTGGCTTCAACCGCGTCCATGAATAGCTGGCCGGACATGACCAGCGCCTCTTTATTGGCGAGCAGAATCTTCTTGCCAGCGCGCGCGGCTGCCAATGTCGGATTCAGGCCGGCGGCACCGACGATGGCGGCCATCACAGCATCGCAAGCGGCGGCGCTGGCAACGTCGCACAGCGCCTGTGCACCATAGGCAACATCGATGGAAAGATTTTTTTGCTTAAGAATGCGTGCCAGTTTTTGCGCCCCATCGGCGCTACCCACCACGGCAACCTGTGGCCGGAACATTTCACACTGGCCCGCAAGTTCCTCGATGCGGGAATGCGCTGTCAATGCATACACCGCGTATCGTTCAGGGTGCCGTGCCAGCACGTCGAGGGTCGATACGCCGATGGAACCGGTAGAGCCGAGAATGGTTATTCTTTGCATGTCATGTGCCCCGCGCTACATCCAGGTGTCAATCAGCACAGCGAGAGGGAGAGTCGGGATCAATGCATCGATTCTATCCAGCACACCGCCATGTCCGGGCAGCAGATTGCTGCTGTCTTTCATCGCAGCGCGCCGCTTGAGCTGTGATTCGAAAAGGTCGCCGACGACACTCGCTGCTACCATGAGTGTCATCACGAGGGCCAGTACCAACCAGCCCCATCGCGCTTGCACGCGTACCGCGAACGTATCGCTTAAAACCGGAATCAATGTTGTCGCCAATGTCAGTGCGAGCACCGCGATCCATCCGCCGATCGCGCCCTCCCATGATTTACCCGGTGAAATAGCAGGCGCCAGTTTGCGCTTGCCAAAAGCTTTGCCCGAAAAATAAGCACCGATATCGGCAATCCAAACGATCGCCATTACGGAAAAAAGGTATAACGCAGAGTGCTTGAACAAGACCAGAATCGCAACGAAACAGCCGAGAATAGCCAAGCCATACAAAACGCCCAGCACGCGATTGGCGAATCCGTCGAAAGACGGTAGGCCAAGCGCCAGCGAGGGCGTCAAACGCAATAACCAAATTGCCACGCACAATGCCGAAATAAGGCGAACGTCTATGTCAACACCACGAAACGCGATCCAGGCGAAAATCGCCGTCCATAATGCGGCACCGACCAACGGGAATTTGCCATGAAACAATCTGAAGCTTTCCCAGGAAGCGGCAGCAAAAAACAAAGCGGCGACGAGAGCGAAGGCGGGAAACGAATTGAAGTACAGAAGCGCCAGCAGCACTGCCAGCAATATCAAGGCTGTAATAACCCGCGTTCTCAACATCAGGATGCCATTTTCTTTGTAGAAATCTGTTCGCTGGTGCGCCCGAACCGGCGCTCCCTTTGCTGATACGAGTCGATGGCCAGTCGCAGCGACGCGGCGTCGAAATCCGGCCAATACGTTTCGGTGAAATAGAATTCCGTGTAAGCGAGCTGCCATAACAGGAAATTCGAAACACGCTCTTCGCCGCCGGTGCGGATGAAGAGGTCCGGCTCCGGCGCATAGGCCATCGCCAGGTGGGGTGCGAGTTGTTCTTCGGTGAATGCGGTTGCGCCAGGATGCTCGGCGACCATCTTGCCAACCGCCTGCATGATGTCCCAACGACCACCGTAGTTCGCGCAAATCGTTACCGTCAACCGCGTATTACGTGCCGTCTTGCGCTCGGCCTCGGCGATCATCGCTTGTAGCTTGGCATCGAAACGCGTCAGGTCCCCTACGACCTTCAGTCGGATGCTGTTGGCATGCATTTTGGATACTTCGCGTTCGAGCGCCGTCATGAACAGACGCATCAGCAGCGATACTTCCTCGGCTGGACGGCGCCAGTTTTCTGAACTGAATGCAAATAGCGTGAGATATTCGATGCCGCATCCGGCACATGCTTCGATGATGCCGCGTACCGCTTCCACACCCTTGGCATGGCCGGCAACCCGCGGCAGAAACCGCTTGGTTGCCCAGCGACCGTTGCCGTCCATGATGACGGCAACATGGCGTGGTACCGGCGGCGCGTACGGTACCGACTGGGTCGAACTGACATTGGTCATGACGGTGCAATCATTGGCAGGTGATGGGACATCGGACTTAAACGGTCAGCACTTCTTTTTCTTTGTCGGCAACGAGCTTATCGACTTCGGAAACGAATTTATCGGTAAGCTTCTGCACGTCGTCCTGGGCGCGGCGCTCGTCGTCTTCGGAACAGTCCTTGTCCTTCAACAGCTTCTTGAGCGCCTCGTTGGCATCGCGGCGGATGTTGCGGATCGCGATCTTCGCATCTTCCGCTTCGCTTTTGACAAGTTTGACCATCTCCTTGCGACGTTCCTCGGTCAACGGCGGCGTCGGAACGCGGATCATGTCTCCCTGGGTCGAGGGATTAAGTCCAAGGTCGGCATCGCGAATCGCTTTTTCGACGGTCGTGATCATCTTCTTTTCCCACGGCTGCACGCCGATGGTACGTGCATCGATCAGCGTCACGTTCGCGATTTGGGTCAGCGCCGTCGGGCTGCCATAGTATTCGACCTGAACATGGTCGAGGATACCGACATGGGCCCGACCGGTACGGACCTTGCCCAGATCGGCCTTGAGCGTTTCAATCGACTTAGTCATGCGTTGATCGGTATTTTTCTTGACGTCAGCGATAGTCATGCTGTTTTCCTCCGTTAGAACGTATGCGACTTGATATTAGACGTGAACCAGCGTGCCCTCATCTTCGCCCATGATAACCGCCTTGAGGGCGCCGGGCTTGATAATGGAAAACACTTTGATCGGTAGTTTCTGGTCACGGCACAACGCGAATGCGGTTGCGTCCATGACTTGCAAATGTTTGGAAATAGCTTCATCGAACGTAATAGTCGAATAACGCGTGGCTGCTGGGTCCTTGTTCGGATCAGCGCTGTAGACGCCGTCGACCTTTGTTGCCTTAAGCACGATTTCAGCGCCGATTTCCGATCCGCGCAACGCCGCGGCGGTATCTGTCGTGAAAAACGGGTTGCCGGTACCAGCCGCGAACACAACGATCTTGCCTTCTTCGAGATATTGCAGCGCCTTGGGCCGCACGTAAGGCTCCACGACCTGTTCGATTGCGATCGCTGACATTACGCGTGCGACGATGCCAGCCTGCCGCATGGCGTCGGCCAGCGCCAGCGAATTCATGACAGTGGCCAGCATGCCCATGTAATCCGCAGTGGCCCGGTCCATGCCTTGCGCGCCGGGTGCGACGCCACGGAAGATGTTGCCGCCGCCGATGACAATGGCTAGTTCGACGCCGAGCTTGGCCACTTCGGATACGTCCGAGACCATGCGCTCGATGGTAGCGCGGTTGATACCATACGAATCATCACCCATCAAAGCTTCACCAGAAAGTTTGAGAAGGACTCGCTTGTAGGCTGGTTTGGTCATGTGCCGGGCTCCCGATAATTATTCTAATGCATTCGATGCTGACACCCGCTGGCGGTGTTGCCTTCGTGGGGCATACCGCCAGCTGGCAGGGTAGTGCAGGTCGGTTCGACAATCCTGCCGCGCGACGCAAAAAAACGGGCCTTTCGGCCCGCTTGATTCGCTTAAGCCTGCTTGGCTGCCGCGACCTGCGCTGCGACCTCTGCAGCGAAATCATCCTGTTTCTTTTCGATGCCTTCGCCCACGACGAACATGGTGAAGGCCTTGATCGACGAACCGGAAGCCTTGAGCATTTGCTCAACGGTCTGCTTATCGTTTTTGACAAAAGTCTGATTGAGCAAACTGACTTCTTTCAGGTATTTTTGTATCGAACCGTCAATCCGCTTAGTGACGATATCGGCCGACTGCACGGCTTTGCCTGCTGCCTCAGCGATCTTCGCGTCTTCTGCAGCCTTGGCAGCGGCAACCGAACGTTCTTTTTCGATCAGATCCGCAGGTACCTGATCCGACGACAGCGAGACTGGCTTCATCGCCGCGATGTGCATGGCGACGTCTTTGCCGACCTGCTCATCGGCGCCGTCGAACTCGACGACGACACCAATGCGCGTGCCGTGCAGGTACGATGCCAGCTTGGCGCTGGTGTCGAAACGCTGGAAGCGGCGGATCGACATGTTCTCGCCGATACGGCCAATCAGTTCTGCACGCTTGTCTTCGACTGTCTTGCCATCGAGCGGCAGAGCGGACAAGGCGGCAACATCTGCCGGGTTGTGCTCGGCAATGAGTTTGACAATGGCGTTTGCCATTGCAATGAATTCGTCGTTCTTTGTTACGAAGTCGGTCTCGCAATTAACTTCGAGCAATGCACCGACACCGTCGGCGATGTAGCTTGCGACAACGCCTTCAGCGGTGACGCGTGATGCGGCCTTTGACGCCTTGCCGCCCAGCTTGACGCGCAGAATTTCTTCCGCTTTGACGGCATCGCCACCTGCTTCTGTCAGTGCTTTCTTGCATTCCATCATTGGCGCATCGGTCTTTGCGCGCAGTTCGCCGACCATTGCCGCTGTAATTACCGCCATGTCATTCTCCTAACTTAATCGACGCCGTTGGGTGTCATTAATCAAACTATATTCAAAATTTCCCGAAAAAAAGGGGCGAACCACTGTTGCCCCCTTTTTTGCTGCATCCCGGATGCTTGCTACGCCAGGGACAAAATATTACGCTTGCTCGACTTCGACGAACTCGTCACCAGTTGCGCCCTTGGCTGCATCGACGACATCATTCATTGCCGAAGCACGGCCTTCGAGGATCGCGTCAGCGACGCCGCGGGCATACAGCATGATCGCTTTGGACGAATCGTCGTTGCCTGGAATAACGTAAGTCACGCCTTCCGGTGTGTGATTGGTATCGACTACGCCGATGACAGGGATGCCGAGCTTGGTCGCTTCGGTGATCGCGCCTTTGTGGTAGCCGACGTCGACGACGAAAATGGCGTCAGGAATGCCGCCCATGTCCTTGATGCCGCCGATGGATTTTTGCAGCTTGATCATCTCGCGCTGGAACATCAAGCCTTCTTTTTTGCTGAGCTTTTCAACGGAGCCGTCTTCGATCGACGCTTCCATATCTTTCAGTCGCTTGATCGATGTCTTGATCGTCTTGAAATTGGTCAGCATGCCGCCCAACCAGCGCTGATCAACGAAAGGCATGCCGGCGCGTTGCGCCTCGGCTGCCATGATTTCGCGTGCCTGGCGCTTAGTGCCGACCATCAGGATAGTGCCGCGATTGGAGGACAATTGACGGATGTATTTCATCGCGTCCTGGTACATGGCCAGTGTTTTTTCGAGATTGACGATGTGAATCTTGTTGCGATGACCGAAAATGAACGGGGCCATCTTTGGGTTCCAGAAGCGGGTTTGGTGACCAAAATGGACGCCGGCTTCCAGCATTTCGCGCATTGTTACAGACATGATATCTCCAGGGTTGGGTCTGGAATCCGTTCAGTTACCGTGATTTCATGTTGAAAAAACGGCACCCTTTTCGAGCGGATTCGCGATTTAAAAAGTCTAACTTGAATGCATTTCAAGCTAGCCCGCGATTCTACGCTAAAACAGTCGATTCCTCCAACCATGGAACCCAAATTCCTTGATCGTCACTCATAAATCAAAGCAGCACGTGAGGCGAAGCCGGACGACGGGATGCCGTGGAGGATGTTGCCAAGGCAGGCTCCTAAGCGAATTGGCAGGGGGTCGACTATAATCAACCTATTAGTAACTTATCTTTTTGCGTAGTTTCCACGCGATTCGCGCCCCTATCATGACAATTTCAATCAAATCCGCAGAAGACATCCAAGGCATGCGCGTGGCCGGCAAACTCGGCGCCGAGGTGCTGGATTACATCGCCCCGTTCGTCAAGGCCGGCATCACCACCGGCGAAATCGACCGGCTATGTCATGAATACATGGTCGATGTACAGGGAACGATTCCTGCGCCGCTCAATTATTGCCCTCCTGGCTATACCCCGTATCCGAAGGCCATCTGCACGTCGGTCAATGACGTTATTTGCCATGGCATTCCGGGCGACAAAGTCTTGAAAAACGGTGATGTCATCAATCTCGACATCACGGTCATCAAGGATGGATATCACGGCGACAATAGCCGCATGTATTACATCGGTGAACCGTCGATCCTGGCCAAGCGCCTGGGTGACGTTACCTTCGAATGCATGTGGCTAGGTATCGCCAAGATTCGTCCTGGCGCGCATCTTGGCGATATAGGGCATGTCATTCAGCAGCACGCAGAAAAAGCGGGCTACAGCGTCGTGCGTGAATTTTGCGGTCATGGCATCGGCAAGATTTTTCACGAAGAGCCACAAGTCCTGCATTATGGCCGCCCTGGCACACTGGAAAAGCTGCAGGCGGGGATGATTTTCACGGTGGAGCCGATGATCAATGCCGGTCGCCGCGAGATTCGTGAAATGGGCGACGGCTGGACCATTAAAACCAAGGATCGCAGCCTTTCTGCGCAATGGGAACACACGGTGCTCGTGACCGAGACCGGCTACGAAGTTCTGACTGTCTCGCCGGGCATGCCGCCGCCGCCGGCATTCATTACGCAGTCCGGGAGTTTACATCCCGTAACGGCGTAGTCATGCCCGCTCTCGCGCTGCATCTCAAGGAACAGCTCAAGGTCCAGCGCCAAGAAGCGATCGCCGCATTCCAGTCCGATGGCGCGCCTGAAAAGCTGCTGGGTAAATTACGACAAAATGTCGACGCCGCACTGACGGAGGCCTGGCGCGCTGCTGCAATGCCCTCGGGCGCCGCACTGGTTGCAGTGGGTGGCTACGGACGCGGCGAACTCTTTCCGCACTCGGATGTGGATGTGCTCATTCTGCTGGAATCGGTACCCGATGCCGCGCTCGAATCGAAGCTGGAAGAACTCGTTCAGCTGTTATGGGATATCGGTCTGGAAATCGGGCACAGCATTCGGACCATCGAAGAATGCATGATCGAGTCAGCGGCCGATATCACTGTTCAGACCTGCCTGCTGGAAGCGCGATTGGTCACAGGCAGCCGCAAGTTGTTCGAGTTCTTGCGCGACCGCTGCAGCGCCGCGATGGACCCGCAGGCATTTTTCGAGGCGAAGACGCTGGAGATGCGCCAACGCCATGTAAAGTACGAAGATACCCCCTATAGCTTGGAGCCTAACTGCAAGGAGAGCCCGGGCGGCTTGCGCGACCTGCAAGTGATTTTGTGGGTGGCCAAGGCGGCCGGTCTGGGCGACTCGTGGCGCAAGCTGGCTGATCGCGGTCTGATCACGCCCACCGAAGCGCGGCAACTGATGCAAAAGGAACGGGCGTTCAAGGATATTCGGATACGTTTGCATATCTATGCCAACCGTCGCGAGGATCGGCTGGTATTCGACGTGCAAACGCCGATTGCCGAGAGTTTCGGTTTCAAGACGACTGAAACCCGCCGCGCCAGCGAATACCTGATGCAGCGTTATTACTGGGCGGCGAAAGCAGTGACCCAGCTCAACACGATTTTGTTGCAAAACATCGAAGCGCAACTGTTTCCGAAACCGGCCTCCCCGGTGCCGCTCAACGAGCGCTTTAACGAGGTCAACGGTTTCATCGACATTGCCACCGACGACATGTTCGATTCGACGCCGTCGGCCATGCTAGAGGTATTCCTGCTGCTGTCGCTGCATACCGAACTCAAAGCCATGACTGCGCGGACCCATCGGGCCTTATGGCATGCGCGCTTTAAGATCGATGCGAAATTTCGCCGCGATCTGGTCAACCGTAAGATGTTCATCGATATTCTGCAGGCGCCCCAGGGCATCACGCATGCCTTGCGCGGCATGAACGAGACGAGCATCCTGGGGCGCTACCTGCCGAACTTCCGTCGCATTATCGGCCAGATGCAGCACGACTTGTTTCATGTCTATACAGTCGATCAGCATATCTTGATGGTCGTGCGTAACATGCGGCGTTTTACAATGACCGAACATGCCCACGAATACCCATTCTGCAGCCAGCTCATCGCCAATTTTGCACAGCCGTGGCTGCTCTACGTCGCAGCGCTGTTCCATGATATCGCCAAAGGCCGCGGCGGCGACCATTCCAAGCTGGGCATGGCCGACGCGCGTACGTTTTGCAAAGATCACGGGCTGTCCAAACCGGATACCGAACTTGTGGTATTTTTAGTCGAACAACATCTGACTATGTCGCAGGTGGCGCAAAAGCAGGACCTGTCCGACCCTGACGTAATTCTCGAGTTTTCCAAGTTGGCGAAAGACGAACGCCATCTGACCGCACTCTATTTGCTCACCGTGGCCGATATTCGCGGCACCAGCCCCAAAGTGTGGAATGCCTGGAAAGGCAAACTTCTGGAAGACCTGTACCGAATGACACTGCGGGTGCTTGGCGGCGAAGCGCCGTCGGCGGATCGTGAGCTCAAAAATCGCCAGGAAGAAGCGCTCAAGACTTTGCGTCTGTACGGCTTGTCGGAAAACTCTCACGAGAAATTATGGCAGCAACTCGACGTCGCCTACTTCCTTCGTCACGATGCGTCCGATATCGCCTGGCAAACACGCAGTCTTTTCAATCGAATCGACAGTGCCGACCCGGTCGTCAAATGTCGACTGGCGCCGATCGGCGAAGGTCTGCAGGTGACGGTCTACGTCAAGGACCACGCGGACCTTTTTGCGCGCATTTGCAGTTATTTCGACCGCAAGAACTTCAATATTCTCGACGCCAAGATCCATACGACGAGGAACGGCTACGCCCTCGATACGTTTCTAGTGGCATCGAGCGCATTTTCCAAAAACTACCGCGACATTATTAGTCTGATCGAACATGAGCTGGCCGAGCTCCTGAAAGCGCAAGACGAGCTTCCCACGCCGATCAAGGCGCGGCTGTCGCGACTGTCACGGGCGTTTCCTGCCACGCCGACGGTCGACCTGCGTCCTGACGAACGCGGCCAGTATTATCTGCTGTCCGTATCGGCAAACGATCGCAATGGTCTGCTATATTCGATCGCCAACGTACTCGCAAAGTACAAGGTCAACCTGCATACCGCCAAGATCATGACACTGGGCGAACGCGTCGAGGATGTGTTCCTGGTCGACGGGCCGTTGTTAAACAATGCGCGCAGCCAGATACAGCTGGAGACCGAACTGCTCGATGCCTTGCGCATCTGAATCCGGCGCAAGCGTCGCTTGCGCCCTTCCCCGAACCACGATGTATTGATTCCGCCATGACCGAACCACTCCGCCTTTCAAAACGTATGTCCGAACTGGGCCTGTGCTCCCGCCGCGAAGCCGATGAATGGATCGCGCGCGGCTGGGTGCGCGTCGACGGCGTCGTTATTTCTGAACTCGGCAGCAAAGTTCTGCCGCATCAGCGCGTGACGGTCGAGCGTCAGGCTGCGGCCGAACAATCCAAGCGCGTTACGGTGTTGATCAACAAGCCCATGGGTTACGTCAGCGGTCAGGCTGAAGACGGCTACCAACCTGCGGTCGTGTTGGTCAAACCTGAAAATCGGTGGACCGAAGATCGGGTCGAGACAGTGTTCCATCCGACGCAGCTGCGCAGTCTGGTGCCTGCAGGCAGGCTCGATATCGATTCGGTCGGACTTCTGGTATTGACACAGGACGGCCGTATCGCCAAGCAGTTGATCGGACAAGATACGGACGTCGAAAAGGAATACCTGGTGCGAGTCCAGTACGGCAATGCCGGCAAACTGCCTGACGCCGACCTGCGCCGCCTCAATCATGGGCTATCGCTGGACGGCAAGAAGCTCTTGCCGGCGAAGGTCCGCTGGCAAAATGAAGACCAGCTCAGTTTTATTCTGCGTGAAGGAAAAAAACGCCAGGTACGGCGTATGTGCGAGATGGTCGGCCTGAAAGTCGTCGGCTTGAAAAGGGTCAGGATCGGCCGGGTGACGCTGGGCGACCTGCCTACCGGCCAGTGGCGCTACCTGCGCCCGGACGAACAGTTCTGACGTCCGCGCGGCAGGCTGCGCTGCCTGATTTTATTCGTCGTCGTTCGGATCGAGTTCTGGAAACAGGATGTCGACGTAACCGAATTTCGAGAAATCCTTGATGCGCATTGGGTACAAAATGCCATGCAAGTGGTCACACTCGTGCTGCACCACGCGCGCATGAAAACCCTCCGCGTCGCGGCTGATGGCGTGGCCGTACTGATCGACGCCTTCGTAATGCAGGCGGGTCCAGCGTGGCACCACGCCGCGCAGTCCAGGCACCGACAGGCACCCCTCCCAGGCATCGTCCTGCTCTTCGGACAGCGGCGTTAAGCGAGGATTGATCAATACCGTCTCTGGCACCGGCGGCGCTTCCGGATAACGCGCATTCTGTTTGAAACCATAGATGACGATTTGCAGATTGATCCCGATCTGCGGTGCAGCCAGACCGGCGCCATTGGCAGCATGCATCGTGTCGAACATGTCGACAATCAGCGTATCGAGTTCGGGCGTACCGAATCGCTCGACCGGTTCGGCCTGGCGCAAGAGACGCGGGTCGCCCATGCGCAGGATTTCCCTTACGCCCATGACATTTGCCTCACGTATTCGGAAAATTCAGCGCCGGTTTCGGGATGCTTCATGCCCATCGCCATGGTCGCTTTGAGATATCCCAGTTTCGATCCGCAATCATAGCGGGTACCCTCGTAACGGTAAGCCAAGACCGATTCATCCTTCATCAGCGCCGCGATGCCATCGGTCAGCTGGATCTCGCCGCCGGCGCCTTTGCCGATCTTTTCCAGGCAAGCGAAGATGCCGTTGGTCAGCACATAGCGCCCGACGACCGCCAGCGTGGACGGCGCTACTTCCGGAGCCGGCTTTTCGATAATGGCGTTGACACGTTCGAGGTTCGGATGGAAAGGCTCGGCGCTGACGATACCGTACTGCTTGGTCTGATCGCGCGGCACGTCCTGAACAGCAAGTATAGTGCGGCCTTCGCGCATAAAGACATCAGTCATCTGCGCCATCACCGGCTTCACGCCGGCGTCCACGTCCATGAAGTCGTCGGCCAGCAGTACCGCAAACGGTTCGTCACCGACGACAGGTCGTGCACACAGCACTGCGTGGCCCAGCCCCAACGGATCGGACTGGCGAATAAAAATACACGTGACGTGCTTCGGAATGACATTCTGGATAAACTCGAGCAGCTTGATCTT
>JACMQD010000322.1 GCA_014377155.1 Herminiimonas sp. | reverse complement strand
AGTTGCGCCATCGATGTGACACCCGATTCGACCGCAATACGAATCTTGCGATCGGAAACATTATTGCAAATACAAACGATCATGGCGTACCTTATCTTGTTGGTTGCTGTTCATTGAAGCTGCACGCTGGCAGGAGCCGGTTGAAAATATTTCAAGTAGATGAGAACAATTCGTATTAAGATTATTCCTCATGTGGATGAGCTTTGCAAGGATTTTCTGAGGGTCTTTCCCGGCGTTTTTCTAGTGAGGGCAACTGCAGATGCGAGGTTGCTGTTTAACTGTGAAAGTCAAAGGCTTATATACCCATCGATAGTGCGTTATGCTGGTCGCCGTTCCCGAACAATGGCCCGTTTCGCTTGTTTCAACGCATGGTGGCGACAGCCAAAAATCGGCTTATATATTCAATTCCGGAGGTTGCCGTGATCGGTGATAAAAACGTAATCAGACTGCTCAATGCACAGCTCACCAACGAACTGAGTGCGATCAATCAGTATTTTCTGCATGCCCGTATGTATAAGCACTGGGGCTTTGAAAAAATTGCGAAAAAAGAATACGAAGAATCCATCGGCGAAATGAAGCATGCCGACAAGCTCATCAACCGCGTGCTGATGCTGGGCGGCTTGCCGAACCTACAGGCTCTACACAAATTGATGATCGGCGAGTCGACGCCCGAAATGCTGCAATTCGATCTGGGCCTTGAAATGATTTCACAAGCGACCGTCAAAGAGGGCATCGCAGCATGTGAAGTAGCAGCTGATTATATTTCCCGTGAAATTTTCAGAGAAATTCTCGACGATACGGAGGAGCATATCGATTGGCTGGAGACCCAAATCGATTTGATCGACAAAATCGGCCTGCAGAATTACTTGCAGTCGCAAATGGGTGATGAAGACTAAAAGTGCAAAGGATGTTCGATCCTGCGCGAAGGAATATTTTATGTTTGTAGCGCGGGTTAATTGCGTCGCCCCAAACTGGTATGCCTGAGATCGGCCGATAGGGCACAAGCCCATCTTTGGAAAAAAACACGTGACTGGTGAGAGCCAGTGCACTGAAAATGGGGTTTAGCGATTTATGGTGTGAGAATGACCGGTAATAAGCAAACACCCAATTGCCGTGCATGGAAAAGCGCTAGCCCATTCACGTATATTTGCGGCGATTACGCATTCGTGCCTTACCCTTCCAGTCGTTATCCTGATCATCCAAGGAGTGAGTATTGTGCTCGACACAGTAACTGCCAAGTAGACCCGTCACGCGGCTAACCCGGCTTCCATCGGCCAGCCGATTTTCGCGCAGGCCGCTGCTATCAATTGCCGCTGATTCGATACCGCGTTCCGCGATGGTACAACGGTCGCCAGCGATGCCTCCGGGATAATGCTGCAAATGACAGAAGCGGAATCTGAATCCGAACGGTGTATCTGTCCTCCTGCTGCCGGGTTGGCATTGTGAGAATTAGAAGGCGGATTGACGAGTCCATATAAAAGAATGTGAGCGGCGGGAACCCCTTACGCCAGCAAGGTGTTTTTTAACAAAGAACGATCGTGGAGATATATTTTTAACATACTGAATGCGGATCGTTGCAAAATGCCGGCGCTAAAGGGTCGATGTCAATGTTGTCTCCGTTTGCTAATCGAATTTTAGCAAAAGTGACGCATCGGTCTGTCGGACTGTACACTGTTGCGACCTGAAAAGTTCATCAGGTGCTTGGCTGTCCATGATTCCAAGTTGGTTCGATGCACTTGTGCCTCGGGTCACGATTTGCACCGAGCCGCTACCAATTCTAGCCAGGCCGATTTTCGCCAGGTGTTTCTCATGGATGTAGTGCCGATTTCGTCCTGCCGCCTTGGCTACGCAAAGGGCTTCGTCACTATCTTGCAGCATTGCATTGGAATTCAATACACGCCTTAAGACATCCTTCGGATTTGATGTGCAGCCAATGATTGCCCGGCGTTACATGATGCTGCTTAAACTTGATTTGGATATTAGCCATCAACCAGGTATTTGACTCGGTACTTAAAGCAGCGCTATCAATCTTGCGCAGTACTTCACATTCTATTCGAGATTTTGCACCTGCTCTCGCATCTGCTCGATCAGCAATTTCATACCCATCGCTGCATCCGACAGTTCCTTTACCGACGCCTTCGAGCCGACAGTATTGGCTTCGCGATTGAGCTCCTGCATCATGAAATCGAGTCGCTTGCCGACCTGTCCGCCTTTTGCAAGGATATGACGGGTCTCTTGCAGGTGTGCCGCCAGACGCGTCAGTTCTTCCGATACATCGATACGGATGCCATAGAGCGTCACTTCCTGGCGTATCCGCTCCAGCGCGTCGTCGCGCGAAATTGATTGCGTAGGGCTGGCACTGGTCGCGCCACTTTGCAGCGCCAATCCAAGCGCTTCCTGCATGCGTTCGGTGGCTTTTTGCTGAAATTGCCTCACGACCTGCGGGATCAAGGGCGTAATGCGCGTGACGATCGTTTCAATATCGTCGATGCGGGCTTCGAGCATGGCACGCAGTGCTGCGCCCTCACGCGCGCGGCTTTCGATGAACGCGTTCAGAGTCTCGGTCATTGCCGCGGCCACATCGGCTTGCAATGTGTCTTGTGCCATTTCTGCTTCTTCGAGAACGCCTGGCCAGCGTAGCAGTTCATTTACCGACAACGGCGGTGCGTCGATGAACTGCTGGCGAATCGTCGACTGCAAGTCGGCCAGAGCCGCGAGCAGCGTGCCATTGAGCGCCTGCTGCGAACTGCCGGCAGCCTTGCGGCCGAAGTTGACGCGGCATTCGACTTTGCCGCGCGTCGCGCGCGCCATGATCGCTTCACGCAGCGCGGGTTCGAGCGCACGTAAATCGTCGTTCATGCGGAATTGAAGGTCGAGAAAGCGTGAATTGACGCTTTTGATTTCAAGGGTTAGCGTGCCACCGGAAGTCTCGCGAGTGGTAGCGGCGTAGCCGGTCATGCTGCAAATCGTCACAATACAATCCTCGTAGTTCTTTACAATTCGGCCGTTTGTCCACACAATCGAAGTTACTCACAAGACAGGACAACATGGCTACGCAGAATAACGCACCCTTGCCAGACGGGTTAGAGATCGCCGGTTATCGCATTGTAAAGAAGATTGCCTCAGGCGGGTTCAGTATCGTCTATCTGGCCTACGACGAAGACGGCAATGCCGTTGCCATCAAGGAGTATCTACCCAGTTCGTTGGCATTGCGACAGCCAGGTGAACTCGCGCCGACGATTGCGCCCGATAATCTGCCGACCTTTCGCATCGGCTTGAAATGCTTTTTTGAGGAAGGCCGGGCGCTGGCCCGCATTGCCCACCCGAACGTCGTCAGTGTAGTCAATTTTTTTCGCGCCAACGAAACGGTGTACATGGTGATGGCGTACGAATCGGGCCGTTCACTGCAGGACCACATCCTGCGCCGCCGCGACAAGGGCGAAAAGCCGCTGGTGTCGGAGCGATTCATCCGCAAGATGTTCAGCCATGTCATGAACGGCCTGCGCGAAGTCCATACGAACAAGCTGTTGCACCTGGATCTGAAACCAGCCAACATTTATTTGCGTGTCGACGGTACGCCGATCCTGCTCGATTTCGGTGCCGCGCGCCAAACCCTCAAAGCCGATTTGCCGAAGCTGTATCCGATGTATACGCCCGGTTTTGCGCCTCCCGAGCTGTACATCAAGAATGGCAACCTGGGGCCGTGGACCGACATCTACAGCATCGGTGCCTCGATGTTCGCTTGCATGGTCGGCGCGCCGCCACAACCGGCCGACCAGCGCAAGCTCAACGACAAGATGGACAATCATTTCAAGAAACTCGAAGCGGTGTATTCACCGCAACTGATCCAGGTCATCCGCTGGAGCCTGATGATCGATCCGATGGACCGGCCGCAAAGCGTGTTCGCTTTGCAAAAGGCCTTGCGCGAACCGGTCGAACCAGTCAAACAGTCCGTCGGCGCGCTCGACATGGTGTCACGCAAGCTGCGCGGCCTGTTCAGTCGTAAAACGGGACCGGGAGTGGCCACCACCATTCAGGACAATTCGCGGTAAGATCGCATGACGCCGTGATGGCGACTGGCAGGCAGTGTTTAATGGATTGATGAGTACATGCGATTTTCCGTATACCAAGAAAGCCATATAGGTGGCCGCAAGAACAACCAGGACCGCATGGGATACAGCTTTACCCGTGATGCGTTGCTGTTGCTGCTTGCTGACGGGATGGGCGGCCATATTCAGGGAGAAATGGCAGCGTCGATTGCGATGCAGACGATCGGTTCGTTATTTCAGCAAAATGCCAAGCCCTACATCAAGAAGCCCGAACAATTTTTGGAAGACAGCTTTTTCGCGGCACATCGCGAAATACATCGCTATCGTGCCAGCAACAACCTGCCGGAAACACCGCGCACCACGATTGTCGCCTGCCTGATCCAGCATAATTCTGCATTCTGGGCCCATTGTGGCGATTCGCGCCTGTACTGGATGCGCAATGGTCAGATCCTGGCACGCACTCGGGATCATTCGCGGATCGAGACGCTGATAGCGCAGGGTAAGGTCGACCCGTCAGAGCGTGGCACCCATCCGGACCGGAACAAGCTGTTCAATTGCCTGGGCGCCCCTAACATGCCGATCGTCGAGATATCGCGGCGCGCCAGCCTTCAAGCCGGTGACGTCTTACTGCTGTGCTCGGACGGGTTGTGGTCTGTGCTCGACGACCACGTGCTGGCCGAGCGGTTGCAAAGCAATACCATCGTACGCGCCGTGCCGGAATTGATCGGCACCGCCACCAGCATCGCTGGCAAAAATAGCGACAACGTGACCGCGCTGGCCTTGATGTGGGAAAGCAGCAGCCTTAACGATTCGACCACTATTATGACCCACACGCTACCCGAAGGAAGCGTCACCACGACGATCCAGGCGCCACACCGCGCCGATGTCGACAACGTCGATGTGTTCAACGACCATGAAATTGAAAAGGCGATCGACGAAATTCGCGACGCTATCGAAAAATCTTCCCGCCTTACTTCCAGGAATTGAACAAATGCAGTTTGAAAACCGACCCAGCGCACGCGCTGCCGATGCACTACGATCCATCCAGTTGCACCGTCATTACACCAAGCATGCCGAGGGATCGGTACTGATTCAGTGTGGCGACACCCATGTGCTCTGTACCGCCAGCATCGAAGACAAGGTGCCAGGATTTTTGAAAGGTAAGGGAAAAGGCTGGATGACCGCCGAATACGGCATGTTGCCACGGTCGACGCATACACGCATGGACCGCGAAGCCGCCAAGGGCAAACAATCCGGCCGAACCCAGGAAATCCAGCGACTGATCGGTCGCTCGCTGCGTGCAGCATTCGATCTCGACGCATTCGGCGAGCGCACATTGCATCTCGATTGCGATGTGATTCAGGCAGACGGCGGCACGCGCACGGCCTCGATCACTGGCGCCATGGTGGCCGCCTACGACGCGTTTTCCAAACTGGTCGATCGGCAGGTGATTGCGGCAGTGCCGGTCAAGAATTTCGTCGCCGCGATTTCGGTCGGCGTGTACCGCGGCATGCCGGTGCTGGATCTGGACTACCTGGAAGATTCGGCCTGTGATACGGACATGAATGTGGTGATGACGGATGCCGGCAGCTTCGTCGAAGTGCAGGGGACGGCAGAGGGCGTCGCGTTCGATCGGGCTACCCTGGATCGCTTGCTCGATCTGGCGCAGAACGGGATCGGCGAGCTGATCGGGATACAGAAAAAAGCGCTGGGTTTGACAGCCTGACATGTCTGTGAATTGATCGGGAAACGACGCGGCCGAGAATGTTTAGTGTTAGGGTTCGCCTTCCCATGCTTGACCGGGGCGGCGGGCTCGAAATGCCTACGCACCGTCGAGAGTTCGCTCCCCCGTTCCAATCCTCCATTATCTCCACGCACAGTATCCACCTCATGAACCGCATTTTGATCCTCGCCTCAAACAACTCTGGCAAGCTAAAAGAATTTGACCAATTGCTTGCGCCGATCGGCTTTGACTTGCGCCCTCAAGGTGCATTCAACATTCCTGAAGCCGACGAGCCCCACTGTACCTTCATCGAAAATGCCCTCGCAAAGGCACGCCATGCGGCACGTCTGACTGGATTGCCTGCGCTGGCAGATGACTCCGGTGTTTGCGTCGATGCTCTGGGTGGCGCGCCCGGCGTGCTGTCCGCACGTTACGCAGGCGAGCCTAAATCGGATTTGTACAACAACCAGAAGCTGATTGCCGATCTGGCAGAAAAATCCGACAAATCGGCCTACTACTATTGCGTTCTGGTTTTTGTACGCCATGCCGACGATCCGCAGCCGGTGATCGCCGGCGGGCGTTGGGATGGTGAAATCATCGCAACGCCCCGAGGGCATGGCGGGTTTGGCTACGACGCACATTTCTGGTTGACGGCGCTTGGCAAGACTGCCGCAGAGCTTGCTTCTGAAGAAAAGAACCAGCACTCGCACCGCGGACAAGCTTTGCGTTTGCTAGTTGAAAAATTACGATGATTCCAATCAAGCCCATTAGCAATACGCCCTCCGCCGGCAGGCCACTTTCGTCCGCTGCGGACGCTGCGAACGCCTATCTCAAGCCCGGCGTTCTGAACTTGGCGACTTTGCCGCCGCTATCGCTCTACATCCATTTTCCGTGGTGTGTAAAGAAGTGCCCGTATTGCGACTTCAATTCGCACGAAACCACTGGGGGTTTTCCGGAGGACGCTTATCTGGATGCCTTGCGCGCCGACTTGGAAAGCGCGTTGCCGCTGATATGGGGCCGCAAGATCTACACCATCTTCATCGGCGGTGGCACGCCAAGCTTGATGTCAGCGGCGGGACTGGATCGCTTGCTGTCGGACGTGCGCACATTGTTGCCGCTCGACGGTCGTGCCGAAGTCACGATGGAAGCCAATCCCGGCACTTTCGAAGCTGAAAAATTTCGATCCTATGCGGCGAGCGGCATCAACCGGCTGTCGATCGGCATTCAGAGTTTTAACGCCGCGCACCTCAAAGCGCTCGGTCGCATCCATGACGGCGACGAAGCGCGAAGGGCGGTCGACATTGCTCACGCCAATTTCGATAACTTCAATCTCGACCTGATGTACGCCTTGCCGGGGCAGACGCTGGAGCAGGCGCGCGCCGATATCCGTACCGCCATCGGCTACGCGCCGCCGCATCTGTCTCTCTACCACTTGACGCTGGAGCCCAATACCTATTTTGCCAAATTTCCGCCAGTCGTTCCCGACGACGACGCCAGCGCCGAAATGCAGGATATGATCACCGAAGAGACTACCGCCGCAGGGTATCGGCACTACGAGGTATCGGCCTATGCCAAGGAGGGACGACAAGCCCGGCATAACCTGAACTATTGGCAGTTCGGTGATTATCTCGGCATCGGCGCCGGTGCGCATTCGAAGCTGTCGTTCCCGCACCGGGTCGTGCGGCAGGCACGTTACAAGCAGCCCAAGGCGTACATGGACCAGATGCACGCTGGCCAGCCGATTCAGGAAGAAATAGAAATCAGCCGCGGCGAGCTCGGCTTCGAATTTATGCTCAACGCGCTGCGTCTGACCGAAGGCTTCGAAGTCAACCTGTTCGCCGAGCGCTCCGGCCTGGCGCTCAACACCATCGAAAAGTCACTCGATCAGGCAGAAGCCAAAGGCTTGCTCTACCGTGACCACAAGATCATCCGGCCAACCGACCTCGGGCAGCGCTTCCTGAATGATTTGCAACAGATGTTTTTAGTCGACTAAATTATTTTTGTGCCGCGAAGTGGGGCAATCGCGCACCGATTGGGTATAATTCGGCCTTCAGGAGGTTTGGGTGAGCGGTTTAAACCAGCAGTCTTGAAAACTGCCGAAGGGTGATACCTTCCGTGAGTTCGAATCTCACAGCCTCCGCCAGCATGACAATAACAGTGCCCTCGACCGAGGGCATTGTATTATTCGATCTGTAATTTCCTGTCGAAGTCCGGTGCCAGCATTATCTTTCTTCGTTACGGATCCGGGTCAAGACGTCATCCACAATCGGCACCACTGCCAGCAATACGAGTAACGCCGCCAGCGGCAACGTCGCGATGAAACCGAGATGCTTGAACCCGAGTGCACCGACCACACCGCCGACCAAAAACAGCGACGTGAGTGCTGCCAACAGTGCCAGCTTGGCGCGCTCGGCCATGACCATCGGTTCGCTCGCATCTTTTCTGTGGCGGCCATTCCAGTAGAGCAGCTTGCCGATCTCGATGCCGATGTCGGTCACCATCCCGGTAATGTGGGTGGTGCGTATTTCGGCTTTTGATAATTTGGTGATCATCGCGTTTTGCAGTCCCATCACGAAACACAGTAGCCAGACGGTGGCAGGCAGGAACAGCCAGCGAAGGCTGTCGAGGTTGCCGCCCAGAAGACCGAAGCACAGCAGCAACCCCGCTTCCAGCATCAACGGCAGGGCGTATTGGCTGCGCAGTCCATGGCGTCGCGCCCAATTGATGAGGATTGCCGACACGGCAGCGCCGGCGACAAACGACAGCACGGCGACAATGCCGCTCAATACCGAAGGCAGTTCCCCAAGCGCCAAATTGTCCGCGATCGACGATACGATACCCGTCATGTGCGAGGTGTAGCGCTGGAACGCTAGAAAGCCACCTGCATTGATTGCACCTGCAATAAACGCCAAAAACCCTGCCAGGTGACGATCGGCTTTTCGGCTGCGCTGGCTAGTCGTGAGTTGGCGGAGGTAAAGGATAGGCATGGTAAGCGGCGCCGGCGATTCTGGCCAGGGTGGCGAACCGATTGCGCTGACGATGGCGCAACACGCTGGCGCGTGTCAATGTTTTTTTAGAGACGCCGGCGGCGCGATCGCCATAATAACGGTTGCCCGAGCAATAATTAACGCGATAACAAGGCTACCGACGCGTAGGCTTTGCCCTTCTTGCCTTTAATGCGTTTGGAACCGCGCTGCTTCACGATGCTCGCTTCCGCTACCTGCATCTCCGGCTCGCCGGTCAACAGGCGGTGCAGGCGTGTTGCGTCGGCTGTGCGTATCACGCTTTCGCGGGCGTTGAGCAATACCATGATTGCATTGCGGCCGGCAGCGCGCACACGCATGATGATGCAGCGGCCTGCTTCGTTGGTGAAGCCGGTCTTGGACAAGAGGATAGTCCACTTTTTGTCGCTAACGAGGCGGTTGGTATTGTTGTAGCGGGTCGCTGTGCCGTCGACGTCGATCGACTCACCGGCGGCGGTCGTGATCTTTTCGATATCAGGATACTTGGAGGCGGCAATCGCCAGTTTTGCCATGTCGGCTGCAGTCGATGTGTTAAAGCGCGACAGGCCGGTCGGCTCTTCGATGTTGGTACGGCGCAGGTTCAGGGAATGCGCCTTGTTGCGCACCGCGTTCCTGAATTCGGTCATGCCGCCTGGATAAGTGCGGGCCAGCGCAAAGGCGGCGCGATTGTCGGACGACATCAGCGCCAATTCGAGCAAGATCCCGCGCGTCAGTACCGCGCCGACCGGGACGCGCGATGAACTGTGCTTGAGCACATCGACATCTGCATCGGTGATCGTGATGTTTTCAGCCATGTCCAGATTAGCATCGAGAACCACCATTGCTGTCATCAGTTTAGTCAGTGACGCAATGGGCACGATATCGGTCGAGTTCTTTTCAAGCAGTACCGCGCCAGTTTCTTCGTCGATTACCATCGCGTGCTTGGAGCCGAGCGACACAGCACCGGCGGTGGAGCAGAGGCTGATCAACAGAGCAAGAGCAATCGGCTTGAACATTTTATGCTTTCGGTAAATATCTCGTTAGATGGATAATATGCGCTTCTCTGAGGAAATAGATTGATTTTCTAGCCATAACAAAACATTTATTTTGTTCTGGGGCAAAAGATTGATGACTGTGGGTTGCTTGGCCACTAGGATGGTTCCTTATTCCAAGGTTTTCAGACCTCTCCATTGGCGGGTGTCCGACATGAATCGGACGTACTGCGCGGCAAAATGTGTTTTAGTGCTTTCTACGATCCCCAGGTCATTCGCGACTTTCTTTAAGGCTGGGAGGGGGACTTTGAATGGAGCTTCTGCTGAGCAAAATCTTGTCGCGCAAGTCGCATGAGATAAATCGACCTCCGGGAATGCGCTAAGGCCGGCCGCGACCGAGCGTACCGTTTTGTAATCGCCCGGCATTGATTTATGAGGAAAAAAGGGTAATGAAACGGTCAGGCGCCTGCTGAAGTCGGCAACCTGTTGTTCGCAGTTTGAAACAAAAGCAACCGAACACCTGCGGGTGCTTTAGTTTCCTGAACTCGCGCCTGCCTTAACGTAAAGCATCCCCTGCTTCGAAAGCGTCCCATCTCAGTTTACGAAGAGCATTGTCCGGCCGGCGACAGGCCGAGATGGAAAATTACAATAGGGAAAATCCCATGACACGGAAACCAATAATATCGATTTTGGAAATGTGTAGTAGTCAAGTAAATTCTGGCACGACGATAGGTTCTTTTTCTGTCACGTACCGATCATAGACGGCGCGCGGCAGATTACCCAGAACTGAATACAAGCGTTCGCTGTTATGAAAGCCGACGATGTAAGCAGCGATATCGATCTTGGCCTCGGCATGATTGGCGTATTCACGTTGTCAGACGCGTTCCATTTTGAGGTTCAGGAAGAAGCGCTCGGCGACCGCGTTGTCCCAGCAGTTCCCTTTTTCGGCTCATGCTTCAGATGAAGCTCTGACTGGTGAGGAGCGCTTGGTATTGGGCACTTGCGTACTGGCTGCGGCGGTCTTAGTGAACAATCAAATCTGTACATGGTCGGCGCTGTTGAACCGCCATGTGCAAGGCGTCGCACAACAGT
>JACMQD010000321.1 GCA_014377155.1 Herminiimonas sp. | reverse complement strand
TAATGTAGCGAAGATGTTTTCTTGTAGCCTTTTTTGAAATATTTTTATTTCTTTTTTGGCAACGTACAGCATCGCTTTTTTAACTGAAACCACTTTGACATTAATCAATGTCCGGAGTGCCAGTCAGTTTCTGATTGTTTACGGAATTAATTCCCCGTTGCCCCACTGCTATCGAAGATGCCACGAATCACGCGCAAAAAGCCATCCTGTTTACCCGAATTTTGTCGGCAAACACGTCTTCCCGAAATAGTGTCAATTACATCATGTTTTGTGCAACCGCGCCATTTTCGCTAGTCAAATCGCCGCTGCTATCGCCATACCCACTTGCGTGGTATTGCTGGTGCCGCCCAGGTCTGCAGTGACCGGTCCATGGAGCAGTACGGTTTCAATCGCGGTCATGATAGCGTCGTGCGCGGTCCGATAATTGGCGTCGCCGTTGCCCAGAAAATCGAGCATCATCGCACCCGACCAGATCATGGCGATCGGGTTGGCGATATTCTTGCCGTAGATGTCCGGCGCCGAACCATGCACCGGCTCGAACAGAGACGGGTACGTCCGGTCGGGGTTCAGGTTGGCGGACGGCGCAATGCCGATGGTACCGGTGCAGGCAGGTCCCAAGTCCGACAAAATATCGCCGAACAGGTTCGATGCCACCACGACGTCGAATCTATCGGGATTGAGGACGAAATGGGCAGTGAGGATATCGATGTGGTACTTGTCCCAGCGCACGTCAGGATAGTTCGGCGCCATTTTTTCCACACGCTCGTCCCAGTACGGCATGCTGATCGAGATGCCGTTCGATTTGGTGGCTGACGTCAGGTGCTTTTTTGGGCGGCTTTGCGCAAGGTCAAATGCATATTTTAGGATGCGGTCGACTCCCTTGCGAGTGAAAACGGATTCTTGCAGGACCAGCTCGCGGTCGGTGCCTTCGAACATCTTGCCGCCGACGGATGAATACTCGCCTTCGGTATTTTCCCGCACCACATAAAAATCGATGTCGCCGGGCTTGCGGTTGGCCAGCGGACACGGCACACCCGGCATCAGTCGCACCGGGCGCAAATTGACATACTCGTCGAAGTCGCGGCGAAACTTCAGTAGCGAGCCCCACAGCGAAATATGGTCCGGTACCGTTGCCGGCCAGCCTGCCGCCCCAAAATAGATGGCCTCGAAACCCTTGAGCTGGTCGAACCAGTCTGCGGGCATCATGTCGCCGTGCGCCGCATAATAATCGCAGTTGGCCCAGTCGATCGTGGTGAATTCAAGCGCAATATTAAATTTTTTGGCGACTGCTTCGAGTACGCGCAAGCCTTCCGGCATGACTTCCTTGCCGATGCCGTCACCAGCGATCACAGCGATCTTATGTACCTTCATGCGGATTCTTTCAGTAGCAGGTTGATGGCGCAACGTTACCGCCGCGCACAGTAGCATATCCGGGGTTTGTCATTCGAATCAGTTGGGTATAATTGGCGCCAACGGTAGCAGAACTGCCCGAACCGGCCGCCCCACCCTGAAACGGAAACGATAAACCATTATGGCTTCAAACAGCGACAACGTCAGCATGGCCGTGTTTTGCGACTTCGAAAACGTCGCGCTTGGTGTGCGTGACGCCAAGTACGAAAAATTCGATATCAAGCCGGTCCTCGAACGCTTGCTGCTTAAAGGCAGCATCGTGGTCAAGAAAGCCTATTGCGACTGGGATCGTTACAAGGGCTTCAAGGCTACCATGCACGAAGCCAACTTCGAGCTGATCGAAATCCCGCACGTGCGACAGTCCGGCAAGAATTCTGCGGATATTCGGCTGGTAGTCGATGCACTCGATCTCTGCTACACCAAATCGCATGTCAATACATTCGTGATCATCAGCGGCGACTCCGATTTTTCACCGTTGGTGTCCAAGTTGCGCGAAAACGCCAAGCAGGTCATCGGCGTCGGTGTCAAGCAATCGACCTCGGATCTGCTGGTAGCCAATTGCGACGAGTTCATTTTTTACGATGATCTGGTGCGTGAGAGCCGACGCACCGCCGCCAAACGCGATGCGCGTGAAGTGCGCGAAACCCAGCCTGCGGCCAGACGCCCCACCGACGAAGGCAATCGGCGCAAGGAAGAACTCGAAGTGCGCAAGAACCAAGCAATCGATATCGCCGTCGTGACCTTCGAGGCGATGATGTCCGAACGCGGTGATAGCGGCAAGATCTGGGCTTCCGTACTGAAACAGGCGATCAAACGGCGCAAGCCGGACTTCAGCGAGTCGTATTACGGCTTTCGCACCTTCGGTAACCTGATCGAAGAAGCCCAGGCCCGTGGCCTGCTAGAATTCGGACGCGATGAAAAATCCGGCGCCTATGTCTACCGCAGCAATGCGGCCTTGGCAGTCAAGGAGCCGGTGACCGATGCGTTAGTGACGGAGCCGATGGACTTCGATGACATTGCGCCGATCGAGATGGCACCAATCCAGATGGCACCAATCGACATGGCGCCGATCGAGTTTACAGCGGAAACCGAGGCAACACCCGAACCTACGGTCAGAAACGAACCGCGGCGCAAGGGCAGGGGTTCGCGCAAGCCGGCGGCGCAAAGGGAGTCCACACCCGACATGCCAGTTTTCACGCAGGCGATGGAAATGCCGGTTGATAGCAGGCCGGTTGAAAGCAGGCCTGCTGAAAACCTACCAGTGGAATTTACCGTCACACCGGTACCGCTCGATACTGATACGCAACCCAAAACAAAATCGCCGCGCAAACCCGCGGCCCCGAGAAAACCAGCAGCCCGTCGGCCACGCGCGCACAAGCCTGAGGGTGAACCGGAAAAATCTTGATGCCGGATGACGTGGGACGTTTCCCTGCCAGCTGACCATCCTGTTCATTCCGAATGTGCTAGGCGAACGCGGCCCCCGGTTCGCCCAACATGGGCAAGGCACGCGTAGGTACCTGCAGCACGTTACCCCATTCGACCCATTCCCGCGATATCTGAGTCAGTAACGAGGCGATGGTGTCGTGATCGATATCGAGCGCGGCGGCATGCGGCACGATCAACGGCAACAGGATTTGTCGCTGATCGTCACTCGCCACGCAGAGATCGGCAATGAATGCTGCCAGGTGCAGCATGTGCACTAGCTTGGATTGTCGGGACCCGACGGCAAAAGTCGCGCCGTCCGGCGCTTCGTGGAACAGAACGGCGTCGGTAAAGAGTCGCGGAATGTTCCAGTCGGCCATCATTGCGACTGTCAAGCTCAAATGATCGAAGCCGAACAAGGCACCTTCCGCCCGCGTCAGGTCTGCGATAGTACAACCTTCTTGTTCGCGTAGTAACTGTCCATAGCGATGCGGCCGAACGGTAGCCAGTCCCAAAGACCCGATGCCGGCTAGCAGGCCACAACTGAACATTTCCGCGACAGGAACGATCCGTACCGCTCCGGCCAGTGCTTGCGCTGCGCAAGCCATGCCCATCGAGCGTGACCAAAACCGCATGTAGTCGAATTCGGCGCAGCCACCCTGCTGGTAGGATGACACCAGCGAAATGCCCAGTACCACTTGCCGGATTGCCTGCACGCCGACCAGAATCAGGACATCGGTCGAGATCGAGACGATGGGCCGAATGCGATTCGGATTGGCGACATTGGCAAGCTTGATAATAAGGCCGGCAAGAACCGGATCGGCCCGGATCTGTGTGGCCAGATCGGCCATCGACAGATTCGTGCGCTGGCACAGGCGCATCATATTGAGACGCACACCTTTCGGCGACGGCAGCTTGTTGGCGGTCTTCAGTTCAGTGAAATCAATACGCTCGTTCATTTGAGATGGTCATCCTGGAAGGTACGATAGATGTGCATGATTGCGTCCCAGTCTTTAAAAAACGCATCGACGCACACCGGGTCGAAATGGCTCCCCGCACCATCGCGCAGCAAGGTGACTGCACGATCGACTTCCCAGGCCGGCTTGTAGGGCCGCGCCGAGGTCAGCGCATCAAAAACATCGGCCACGGCAATGATGCGGCCGTGCAGGGGAATCGACTCACCTTTCAGTCCATGGGGATAACCACTGCCATCGAATTTTTCATGATGTGTCAGGGCGATGGTAGCGGCCGCTTGCAGCAAGTAGGACGCGCTGCCTTTAAGAATATCGGCGCCGATTTGCGGATGAGTCCGCATGATTGTCATTTCATCGTCGGTCAGCCTGCCCGGTTTGAGCAGGATGCCATCCGGAATACCGACCTTGCCGATATCGTGCATCGGCGCCGCATCGAGAATCAGGGTTTGCTCGGTACTGGACAGACCGAGATTGGCGGCGAGGACGCATGAATAATTGGCCATACGCACCAAATGCGCGCCGGTTTCGGGATCACGGTATTCGGACGCGCGCGACAGGCGCAAAATAACTTCTCGCTCGCGCGCGGCAATTTCCCTGGTAGCCTTTCGCACCTCCTCGGCTAACCACGCCGAGCGGTTGGCAAGTTGTTGCTGGGCCTTGCGCAGCGCTAGCGTGTTCGTCACACGGGCCCGCAATTCGACTTTGTTGATCGGTTTGGTCAAAAAATCATTGGCCGTCATTTGCAGCGCCTTGTGTCGCACGTCGGTCTGGATATCGGCGGTGATCATAATCACCGGAACCATCGACCGTCCAGGCAACGCCCGGAAATTTTGCAGGAATTGCAACCCGTCCATACGCGGCATCATGTAATCGACCAGGATCAGATCAGGCTCATTTTCCTTGCACCAGTCCAGCGCCTCCACCGGATCGAGCGACTCAATCGGTGTTACGTCGGGAATGGCTTTCAGTAAATACGAAAACAAGGTGAGATTGGTCTGGTCATCATCCACAATCAATACGTTCATGTCGGCTCTTTCATTCTGCTGACGAAGTTGGACAGCCGTTCGAATGCCGACAGCATGGCGTCGTTGAGCTGTTTGAGGCGAGCGAGATCGGCGGCGTGGGCGGCACGTCCTGCGGCCCGTGCGAGTTCAGCGAGTTCATCAACACCGAGATTCTGACAGGACCCCATGAGGCGATGCGCCAGTGCAGAAATTTCCACGAAATCGTGACTGCTGATCGCTTGCCGGAACTGGTTGAAGACAGGCTGCGTACTCGACATGAATAACGCCAGCATCTCTATCTGAAAAGCTTTGTCATCGCCGAACATATCGGTCAGACGCGCCATGTTGAGCATTAACGGCGCCGCCGATGCGAGTACTGTCGTTGCATCGGCGGACGGCAAACGCAAGTCGAGCATTGCCGCAAGCAGCTCACGGTCGATCGGTTTTGCCAGGTAATCGTCCATGCCGACTTCGAGGCAGCGCTCGCGATCGCCGCGCATCGCGTTAGCCGTCATGGCGACGATTTGTACATGGCCGCCGGTCGACTGCTCGGCTTTGCGGATGCGGCGGGTCGCCTCGAAACCGTCCATCAATGGCATCTGACAGTCCATGAACACGAGGCTGTAGGGGATGGTCGCCAGCGCATCGAGCGCTTCCTGGCCGTTATTGGCAATATCGGCGGCATACCCAAGTAGTTTTAACTGATGAATGGCGACACGCTGATTCATGACGTTGTCTTCTACCAAAAGAATCAGCCGACTCTCGGCAAGCGCCTTCCGGGCGTCGACCACTGGCGCGATGAGGCGGCGCTCGACTGCGACCGCCTGGTCGCCCTGCCGGCGCTCGAGTGCCACCGCCAACGTATCGAATAACGTCGATTGCCGGAACGGCGGCATCAGCACCGCATGAAAGCCGTCGGCGGCTGCCTGGTCACGCGCTTCTTCGCTAGCGGCGAGCATGACGAATCGCGTCCCCGCGTTGCGTGCGGCGATCGCCGCCCGCAACGCATTCGGGGTCATGTCGGTAATGCGAGAATCGACAATGACGACCTGTTTGCCCGACTGTGCATGATCGAAGCGCAGTGCTTGCGCAGCATCACTGGCAAGTGTGACCTGCATGCCCCACGATACGGCGTAGTCGCGCAGGATATCGGCCTGGGCCTGATGCGGCTCGATCAGCAGAACCCTGGTTGCGTCATGGCTCTTGCCGCGCACGTTAGAACGGACATCGGTGACTATCCGCATCGGCAACTCGAACCAGAACGTCGATCCGACGCCAACGCGGCTGTCCACGCCAATCGTGCCGCCCATCAGCTCGACGAGTCGCTTGCTGATGGACAGTCCGAGCCCGGTACCACCGTATTTGCGCGTGACCGACCCGTCGGCTTGCGTGAATGGCATGAACAGTCTTGCAATGACATCGGGCGCGATGCCGATGCCGGTATCGGTGACGTCGAATCGGAGCCGGCACTGATCCCGATGCCGTCCGGGTGAACGGACACGTACGGTTATCTCGCCGGCGTCCGTGAACTTGATCGCATTGCCTATCAGGTTGAGCAGAATCTGGCGAAGACGTCCCGGGTCGCCGCAGACGGTCGTCGGCAAAGTCGGATCGATGAAGCTCATCAGGCTCAGATCTTTTTCGCGTGCCTTGACGGCAAGGACGTCGACGCTGCCTTCGACGATCGACAGGAGGTGACAATCGATGGTTTCGATCTCCAGCTTGCCGGCATCGATTTTGGAAAAGTCCAGAATTTCGTTAATGATTCCCATCAGCGCGGTCGCTGATTCTTCGACGGCCTTCGTGAATTCTTCTTGCTGGGCGTCCAGCAGCGTCTCGCGTAACAGACCGGTCATGCCGATCACGGCATTCATCGGTGTGCGGATTTCATGGCTCATGGTGGACATGAATTCGCCACGTGCTTCATTGGCCTGCTCGGCCGCTTCCTTGGCAATTTTAAGTTCGCGTTCAAAATTTTCTCGAAACCGCATTACCCTCCACAGAATTACCGTGTACAACAGCACCATCGCAGCGACGGCAAACCCGAGCCATCGGAGCGTGTCGGATCCGGCTGCCCACCGCTCCACTGCCTTTTCCTCCGACATGCCGATCACGGCGACCAGCGGAAATTTCCGACTCGCGCGGTAATTCATTACAAGCGTTTCGTTGCCGCGCGCAGCCGTACGCATGCGGAACTGGCCGAAATCGACATCGCGCCGTAGCTGCGCGAACATCGGCATATCGGCGTAGTTGCGGGCGAGTGCGAATTCTTTATTGGACGTCGCGACCAACACATTGCCGTGGTAATCGAAAAGCGCGGCCAAACCGACTTCGGCGCCCAGTGCAGCGCGATATTCAGGCAGCAAGGATCCAGGATTGACCATCGCCAGCAACGTCGCCCGCTCGCCTTGCAGGTCTATCGCTCGCGCAAACGGCAAGACATAGACCGCATCGTTTTCCAGCACCGTTAGCGCTGGCCTGTCGATAATTTCATGCACGTCGCGAACGAACTGCGGCATTCCCGACTGCAGCAGGAGCGGCAGGTCTGGCTTGAATCCCATTTTGACCAGGTCGATCCGGCGCCCTGCCATCTTCGCATTGGAACTGGCGAGCACTCGCCCATCCCGGCCGATAATGGAAATCGAGCGCAACCGGGTGGAGTTGATGAGTGCTTCGGCCAGCATGGCATCGATGTCCTGCGGCTGTTGCGGTGCGACCCGCTCTGCGGCAGAGATCACGGCGCGTTCCAAGCGCCGGCCAAGTCCTGTGAGCGTATCGTCGATCGAGGAAAGCGCTTGGGACAGGTGGCTTTCCAGCGCACTGGCATAGAGGCGGCCAAGTTCAGCCTCGGCGGCGCGCGCTTGAGTGCGTTCGCGCTCGACGAACAGGGCCGTACTGACCAATATGGCAATGGCACTTACGAGTCCGGAGAGCATGAAGAAGTGACGCGCATTCAAGCCCGTCAGATATTGCCGCAGGACGCAGAGCAGACGCCAGCGCAGCGACATTATAGCGGTGACTTCCGGTTCGTCGGGTTAAGGAGAATGATCGGCTCGAGCCCATTTTTTTGGGCGAACTGAAGCAAGCGCTTGTCGCCCTTGATCACCAACATGAAGCGATCGACTGCCTCGAGCAACGAAGAATCGCCAGGTGCCAATGCATAGCCATAGTCGGACGTGTGAAACAGCTGTGGCGGCGCCAAGACGCGCGCCCAGCTCGTCATGTCGAGCATGCGCTTGCTGTACGGGTAATCGGTCATGAAGGCGTCGGCGCGGCCGGCTTCGACTTCGTTTTCGCGCTTCATCGGCGGTTTAACCACTAGCAGCGTAGCCCGCTTGAGGGAACCCTGCATGACCGGCTCCATGACGGTTCCCGCCTGAACCGCGATCACGCGGCCGGGTTTGTCGATATCGTCCCAGTTTTTGATGACGGTGCTGTTGTTGGTGGTGACAGCATAGATGTCACTGCGTAGATAGGGCTGCGTAAACGCCATCACTGCGCTGCGCGCCGGCGTGATGCCGACTGCATGCATGGCAATGTCGCATTTATTAGTCAACAAATAATCGACCAGCGTCGGGAAGCTGCTGTCTACGTATTTGATGCCGACACCCAGGGTTTTTCCAAGCTCGCCGGCGATATCGATGTCGATGCCACTGAGTTGCTGAGTCTTCGGGTTACGGTAGGTAATACCGTAATAATCAGGCCAGATACAGACCCGCAGTTCCTTGGCGTCGAGAACCCGTTGCAATTGATTCGGCGCGGCGGTTGCCGGGGCGAGCAGAGCTACCGCAAGCATCGGCACGGCGACAGTTACTTGAAGACCACGCTGTAAAAACGAGAAAAAATTCATGGAAATTCCTGGTTTGAATATATCGGTCAAAGGCACTGCATTGCAACTTGTTGTTTAGCGAAGGAAACGACCGCGACCGTGGCAGTGTTGCCTTAAAACCCAAGATCGGCAAGCAAATCATCGACACTTTCCTGATCGAGTGCGGTACTTCCCGGCGCCCCCGGTCCAGCCATCAGTTCTTCCTTGTGCTCATGCACTGCCGCACCCGGCGGCGCAGCGTCGATCAAAAGCTTGAGCAGGTCTTTTTCGGTGCGCTCCATCAGCGCGACTACTTTTTTGATCAGCTGGCCGGTAAGATCCTGAAAATCCTGCGCCATCATCATCGCAGACAGGGCGCCACGCGTGACACCACAGCCGCTTTGCACTTCAGCCAGAAATTGTCTGGTATCTCCCACCAGCGCCGACTGATCAGCGTTGTCGGCTGCAGGTCGATCCCATGCCCGTTCAAGAGCGTGGGCCTCGCTAGCAAGACGATCCATTAACGGCGCGCTCTCCTCGACCTTGCAAAGTACGATATTGGCGGCTTTTTCGGTCAGGTCGGCAATGTGCATCAAGCGCTCCCGGGCTGACGGAAACTCACTAGCCGCATCGGCGATTACGGCCTGTGCCCCGATCTCGTTCAAGGTATCGTGCAACGCTCGCACGATGATGCCGAGGCGATCGAAGACGGGCAGCTTGCCGGCCTCGTCGATTGGAAATCCCAGCTCGATAGCCAAAACGTCGGCGGTGGCGTTCATACGAGCGCGCCTCTTTTGGCCGAAATCTTGTCGAGCTTTTCTTTCAGTGTGGCCGCATTGAACGGCTTGACGATATAACCGTCCGCGCCGGCTTGGGCGGCGGCGATGATATTTTCTTTCTTGGCCTCCGCGGTCACCATCAGGACAGGCAAATGGCTTAACCGTGCATCCGCGCGTATCGTTTGCAGCAATACCAGCCCATCCATGACGGGCATGTTCCAGTCCGTAATGACGAAGGTGACTGCCATAGCGTCGTCCTGATGCACACGCAGCATATTCAGCGCTTTTTGGCCGTCTTCAGCTTCGCGGATATGGCTGTGGCCCAGCTCCTTGAGCAGGCCAGAAATGATGCGCCGCATCGTTGAAAAATCGTCGACGACAAGAAAATGATAGGTAGGAGACATGGTACTTTCGATCGAAATATTAAGATTCACGGAGTATGCAACAGCGTTGAAGACTAGCTACATCAATTCCCGCGTCCAGCAATGGTAAGGCTCGCAGTGCGTCGCATGGACGCATCGTTGGCGCTGCGCCCCACGCCCGAGGCCAGCTGTCCCGGCATGACATGCCAGTTCGGCGGTGTCGCAATCGAAGGTGCTTCAAGCCGGAAGACGCTGACTACCTGCAATAGGTCGGTCGCCTGATCGTGCAGCGATTCGGAAGCGGCCGCAGCCTCTTCGACCAGAGCGGCATTTCGCTGCGTGACCTGGTCCATCTGGTTGATCGCCTCGTTAATCTGATTGATACCTGACGATTGTTCCGTGCTCGCGGCGCTGATTTCATCCATGATGCCGGCGACCCGCTCGACACTCGTGACGACATTTTGAATTGTCGTACCGGCCTGATCGGCGAGCTTGATACCGACCTCGACGTTGCCGACCGAGTCGTCGATCAAGGACTTGATTTCTTTTGCAGCCGACGCACTGCGTTGAGACAGAATGCGCACTTCGGACGCCACGACTGCAAAACCACGGCCATGGTCGCCGGCACGCGCCGCTTCTACTGCCGCATTCAATGCGAGGATGTTAGTCTGAAATGCAATGCCGTCGATGACGGCAATGATATCGACGATTTTCTTTGACGACGCATCGATGGCGCCCATCGTTTCGACCACTCGAGCGACGACGCTCGCGCCCTGCATGGCCGTATCCTTGGCCG
>JACMQD010000320.1 GCA_014377155.1 Herminiimonas sp. | reverse complement strand
TGCGCATGGCAGAGCCGGTTCGATCACGTGAGCGACCTGATCGCGCTTTTCCGACGCCAGCGCGAAGCCATGCGCCTCCTGCCGCACTACGACCTATGCGTGGTCGACGAATGGCATGATGTCAACGCCGCCGAGTTCGAGCTGATCCAGGTGATGGCGCAGCATGCGCGGTTGGTGGTGGTGGGCGACCGCGACCAGATCATCAATTCCGAACGCGGCGCCGATCCGGCATTTTCATCGAACGGATTCGATTTCGCGTTTCCGGGTGCGCGCCGGCTGTCGATCACCAAGAGCTTTCGTTTCGGCTCCAAGGTATCGAAACTGGCCTCGGCGATGATGAAGCGCGAATGCCTGTCGCATGAAGGGTTGAGCACGAAGTTGGTGCGGCAGTCATACGATCCGACGCTGGCGCAGGATTGTGCGGCGAAGGTGGTGGCGGCGGTCAGTGCCACCCGCACACAGGACCGAATCAAGCTGAGCGAGGTGGCGATCGTCGTGCGCGACGCCGACCAGACGATCGAGATCGAAAACCTGCTGATCGACAGCGAGATTCCCTATCGCTGCGGCGGCTTCGATTCCTATCTGGTGCGGCCGGAAATCCTGATGCTGCGCGGCTTGCTGCATATCGCCACCGGCAACTACGCCACACTGGCCGGCGACAAGCCGACTTGTGAAAAGCTGGTGCGCAGCCTCGGCTTGTACGCATCGGCGCGCTTCGATTCGGATGACGATTTCGCGTCGTTGCTGTCCTTCGACGAATGGCTGCCGGCGGAACTGAAAAACGAACGGCGCTGGAAGGAAGCGGTGCGCATCATCGGCAACGAACCGAGCGCGCTGGAGTCGTTCTTTTCCGGCGTACTGTGTCGTATTTCATCGATCGATTCGGACGCGACGGCGCGCTGGAAAATGCGCTTTGCCGAGGTGGTGACAACGCTGCAGGCAATGGCGGGCCAGCACTCGGCGTCGCAACTGCTTGCAGTCGCCGCCGCGCAGCTCGACCTGGTCTCTGCCACCAGCCGCGTATTCGTCAGCCGCGGTCGCGCCGATTCCGCGCGGCGCTCGATCGCCTCTTTCATCGGTTTCGCCGGCGTTCGGGCGGGCATGAGCGCCGTCGATTTTCTGCAAGAACTGGCCACGCGGCAAGCGAAAATCGGCAAGAAGCTGAACTACCTGAAAGGCCGCGCGCAGCTGGATTTGACCACCGTGCAACATGCGAAAGGCAAGGAATGGCAGAACGTGCTGATTCCGTATCTGGAGCGCGGGCAGTTTCCGCGTACCGCCGATATCGGTGAAGAGCGACGCTTGCTGTACGTGGCAATGACGCGTGCGATGGCGTCGCTGACCCTGTTCGAGCCGGCTGCCGAATTTGGCGACCGGCGTAGCGTGCTGCTTCCGAACAGCCCAAGTTAAACGGGGTCCGGCACCCAGCCGAACAGGTCCTTGAAAGCTCGCCGGTAATTGGATCGGCCGACGCGCATCGTGTTGTTGTGCGTACCGCCTTTGACCAGCAGCAGGCGTTTGCGATCGGTGCGGCGCTGTTTTGTGGACGAAACAACGCGCTTTACGCGATCGATTGGCCGTCTAGACAAAAAGCCGGTATTTGTTGCCCGTGTGACTCCAAGTCGATTTATCATATAGCTATAAAGCAACATCGCTTTCGCCAATGATACTGCGAAAAGCACCATAACCAGGCATGACCGCAACGGTCGCCGCAGCCGCAGGGAAAACCATGCAACATCAACAAACTTCGCTCATCGAAACGCTGACCTTCAGTGAAACCGACGGCTTGCCGGTGCTGGGCACGCTGATCGAACAGATCGTCCACCTGCTCAATGCCGATACCATTTTCAGCGACATCATCATTCACCAGAACAGTCCGATCATGCTGCGCCAGCCCAAGCGCCTGGTGGCCGTATCGGATACCCCGATCACACGCGAAGAACTGGAAGAATTTTTCGAGGTGATCGAGCCGAACTGGAACGAACGCATCCGCGACCGCGCCTTCGACCGTTCGAAGGATTTGCACAGCGCACGCATTCGCGCCAACTGTTTTTCATTTCAGGGCAACAAGCGTCTCGGTTGCGTGATCCGCCGCTTTCCGACCGAGCCGATGGCGCTCGAAAAGATCGGCCTGCGCAAATGCGCCCAGGACTTTGCCCGACTCGACAATGGCCTGGTACTGATCATCGGCGACACCTGTCAGGGAAAATCGACCACGATCGCCGCATTACTCGACCAGATCAACAAAACCCGCTCGGGACACATCATTACCATCGAAGACCCGGTCGAAACCCTGATCCCGCAGCGCAAATGCATCATCACGCAACGCGAAGTCGGCACCGATGGCGATGTCGACAGTTACTACCAAGGCGCGCTGGACGCACTGCGCGAACGACCGGACGTGATCCTGATCGGTGAGATTCGTGACGCCGAAACCGCGCGCGAAGCGCTGGCGCTGGCAGAATCCGGTCCGCTGGTTTTCGCCACGTTGCATGCGCGCTCGACCGAGCTGGGCTTGCAAAAGCTGATGCGTCTGCTGGGCAGCACCGACGCGCAGGCCGAGGCGTTATCGACCTCGTTGCGCGGTACCATCTGCCAGGCGCTGCTGCCGTCGCAGCAGGACAATATCTATCATCTGGCGACCGAATGCCTGACCGTCAATCCCGACGTCGCGCATTTGATCGAAACCCGCAACCTGGCCGGCATCCGGCCGCTGCTGGAGCAACTTGGCGAAGTTACCGGCTCCGGTTGCCACACCATGAACGACGATCTGCAGTCACTGATGCGGTCCAAGAAAGTTACGTACGACGACGCCCGCAAGGCCACTACCGATCGCTTGAAGTTCGAGTCGATGTTCAAGCGTCCGAAATAACGTCCCAAATCGTGTCCCCAATCGCGGCAAGCTCTGCTGCGGATCGATTGCCCGGCGTGACCGGGCTTTTTTGTGCGCGCTTGCACGGTCATTGACGCTGCCACGCAGCTGGCATAAATTAATCAATCGTTTGATTTAATTAAATCAAACGATTGAATTATGTGGTTTAATGCGAACCATGACGACGAAAAACCTCAGCCAGACCGCCGCAGGCAATCAGAATGCACAGCGGCAAAAGCCACGCAGCGAGAACGACACGCGCAAGCAGCGTTCCGACGGTATCGAAGCGCGCGAGCGCCTGTTGCTGATTGCATTGAAACTGTTTGCCGAAAAGGGTTTCGCCAAGACCTCGACGCGCGAGATCGCTTTGGCGGCGGAAGTTAATATCGCCTCGATCAGCTATTACTTCGGTGACAAGGCCGGCTTGTACCGGGCGGTCTTTACCGAGCCGATCGGCAAACCGACTGACGATATCGCCTTGTTCGACCAACCGCATTTCACGCTGCGCCAGACGTTCGAAGGGTTCTTCGCCGGTTTCGTGGAGCCGATGCGCCAAGGCGACTTGATGCAACTCTGTACCCGGTTGCATTTTCGCGAAATGCTCGAGCCGACCGGTCTGTGGACGGACGAAATCGAAAACCGCATCAAGCCGTCGCATCTGGCGCTGGTGGGCGTTCTGAACCGTCATCTGGGCGTGACAAAAACAGACGATGATGTACACCGGCTGGCATTTTCGATTACCGGGCTGGCCTTGCAGATGTTCATCTGCGGCGACGTGATCGGCGCAATCCGGCCCAAACTGATCGGTACCCCGGCCGCCATCGACCAGTGGGCCGCGCGTCTGGTCGATTTTGCCGAGGCAATGGTCGCCGTGGAAATCACGCGCCGCAGCGGCAATGGTAATGGCAGCAACATCAACCTCCTCAAGAAAAAGAAATCATGAATAAACGCCCGTTGATGGTTGCGTTAAGTTTGCCGGTCTGGCTGGCGGGCTGTGCGGTGCAGGCGCCCCCTGCCAGTGTCGGTGCAACGATACCGTCGCAGTGGCAGGCGTCGATGCCGGCCGACCTCGGCACGTCGATACTGCCGCATGGCGGCAGGCCGACCGCATTGCTGCAGTGGTGGCAAGAGCGCGGCGATCCGTTGCTGGTGCAACTGATCGATGCGGCGCAGGCAGTCAGTCCGACGATCGCCACGGCGCGCTCGCGCATCGAGCAGGCCCGCGCGCTGCGCGTGTCGAGTAGCGCGGCATTGTTGCCGACCCTGGACGGATCGCTCAATGCCAGTCGTAGTAATGCCCAAATCGGCGTGCCATTGGGCACGGCGGTGACGGCGGGCGCGCAGGCGGCATGGGAAATCGATCTGTTCGGCGCCAATCGCAGCAACCGTGACGCCGCACAGGCGCGCCTCGATGCCTCGCAAGCCGGTTGGCACGATGCTCGGGTGGCCGTGGCGGTCGAAGTCGCCAACCGCTACTACAGCTTACGGTCATGCGAAAAGCTGCTGGACGTGACCCACTTCGATGCCACTTCGCGCGCCGAAACCGCGCGCCTGGCCGACTTGAGCGCCAATGCCGGTTTCCAGGCGCCAGCGACGGCGGCGCTGGCGCGCGCGAGCGCTGCCGAGGGCAATGCCCGCGCTACCCAGCAGCGCGCGTCGTGCGATCTGGACATCAAGGCACTGGTGGCCCTGACCGGGCTGGAAGAGCCGGCATTGCGCCAGCAGATCGCGGCTGCGCGCGGCGAGTTGCCGCAGGACGCGACCCTTGGCATTGCCATGCTGCCGGCGGCGACACTGGCACAGCGTCCGGATGTCTTCGGCGCCGAGCGCGAAGTCGCCGCCGCCAGCGCCGACGTCGGCAGCACCCAGGCGCAGCGCTATCCGCGCCTGAGCCTGAGCGGCAACATCGG
>JACMQD010000319.1 GCA_014377155.1 Herminiimonas sp. | reverse complement strand
GTGCCTGCACCCCGTCAGTCGCTGGTCCAGTAATTTGAGTGAGGATGTGAATGTCAGACAGCTTGCAAAAATGGGTAGGACGCAACCGTCCGCCGCGTGTTCAAATCACGTATGACGTCGAAATCGGCGGTGCTACCGAGAAAAAGGAACTGCCACTGGTAGTCGGAATTCTGGCAGACCTGTCAGGTCAGCCGCTGGTGCCGCCGCCGAAACTCAAGGACCGTCGCCTGATCGAAATCGATCGCGATAATTTCAACGAAGTCATGGGCAAGATTGCGCCGCGACTCGATATGTCCGTGCCGGATACGTACAAAGGCCAGGGCAATCTGAAGGTCGAACTTAACTTCACGCAGTTCGATCATTTCCATCCCGAGTCGATTGTCAAGCAAGTGCCGCGTTTGGCCAAGCTGTTGGAAGTGCGCCAGCAAATGCGCGATCTGCTCGGTAAGCTCGACGGCAACGATGAGCTTGATGCGCTGCTGGAAAATATCATCCAGAACACCCAGGAACTGAAAGTTCTCAAAGGTGACAACGCACCGGCAACGTCTGCATCAGCACCCGCGGCAGCCGAGGGCGAAGCTGAGGTTGCGCCATCCTGATAGTGCGCCGCGCGCTCACCATCCAAATCGTTTACAGAGAGTTAAATCATGGCCACTAATCAAGCCGCTCGGGGCGGTGCGAGCACGTCCACGTCCACCGAAGAAATCAGCCTGCTGGACCGCATTGTCCAAGAAGGCAAGATGGCGATCGAGCCATCCCAAAAAGCCTACGCAAAGACATTGCTGGGACAATTCGCCACCCAGATTCTCGACGAAGGCATGAAAGCCGCGCCGGACAAAGGCGTGGTCGCGATGATCAACGAGCGTGTTGCGGAAATCGACAAAATCCTCAGCGACCAGCTCAACGCCATCATGCATCATCCGGAGTTCCAGACACTGGAAGCGTCCTGGCGCGGTTTGCATGACATGGTCGATGGCACCGAAACCGGTACCAACCTGAAGTTGCGCCTGCTGAATGTCTCGAAAAAAGAATTGCTCAAAGACTTGGAAGGCGCCGTCGATCACGACATGAGCGTGCTGTTCAAGAAAGTGTACGAAGAAGAATACGGCACCTTCGGTGGCAATCCGTTTTCGCTGATGATCGGTGATTATTTCTTTGGCCGTCATCCGCAGGACATGGCCTTGCTCGAGCGTCTGTCGAAAGTCGCCGCCGCTGCGCATGCGCCGTTCATTACCGCTGCCGCGCCGTCGCTGTTCGACATGACCGAATTCACTGATTTGGGTGTGCCGCGCGATATGTCGAAGATTTTCGAAAGCGCTGAGCTCGCGTCCTGGCGTGGTTTCCGTGAATCGGAAGATTCCCGCTATGTCGCCATGGTGCTGCCGCGCTACGCTGCCCGTCTGCCTTATGGTGCCAAGACCAATCCGGTCGAGAGCTTCAGTTTTGAAGAAAATGTCGACGGCCGCGATCATTCCAAGTATTTGTGGGCCAACTCTGCGTACCAGCTCGGCCTGCGCATCACCGATGCCTATGCCAAGCATAGCTGGACCACCGCGATCCGCGGTGTCGAAGGCGGCGGCAAGATCGTCGGCATGACCGCACACACCTTCAAGACGGACGAAGGGGATGTCGTCCTCAAATGTCCGACCGAAGTCGCGATCACCGATCGTCGTGAAAAGGAACTCAACGACCTGGGCTTCATCGCCGTCGTCAATTCCAAGGGATCGAATTTCGCCGCATTCTTCGGCGGCCAGACCGTCAACAAGCCGAAGCTGTATAACCTGGATTCGGCCAATGCCAATGCCGCACTGTCGTCGCGTCTGCCGTATGTGCTGGCGGCGTCGCGCTTCGCGCATTACATCAAGGTCATCATGCGCGACAAGGTGGGCAGCTTCCAGACCCGTCAAGGTGTCGAGGCATTTCTCAATACTTGGCTGAGCTCCTACGTGCTGTTGAGCCCGAATGCGACGCAAGGTGAAAAAGCCCGCTTCCCGCTGGCCGAAGGACGGGTCGATGTGACGGAAGTGGCCGGTAAGCCAGGTTCGTACTCGGCTACCGTGTTCCTGCGTCCGCACTTCCAGATGGAAGAGCTCACCACGTCGATCCGACTGGTCGCCGAACTGCCGGCCGCGTTGGGTTAATGCCTGTTCAATGATTCTTTCGCGAGTCCGGACGTCACCGCGATGTACGGATTTGCTCAACAAATTTGGAGCCAGTAATGTCTGACGTATTAATTTTGGATTTAGGCACGGCGATCATTGGCAACTGCCAGATCACCGGCTATGCCGGCAAGGTCATCGTGCAGTCCTATTCGCATAGCGCGTCGATCCCGTTGCAGATGGATTCTTCCAATACCGAGCGCACTGCCGGCCGCCCGTCATTTTCAGAAATTTCGTTCTCGAAAATGTCCGATCTGTCGACGACCGAAATGTACAAGGCGTGTACCCAAGGCACGAAAATCGGCACTGCCAAGTTGCATGTCGGCCGCGTTGAAAACGGCAAATACATGAGCTTCTTCTTGTACGAATTCACCAATGCCATGATTTCCAACATCAGCTCGTCCGGTGGTGGTGGTATCCCTTCGGATTCGTTTTCGCTGGCGTTCACCAAGATCAAGTGCGACTACACCCAGCAGCAGTCGGATTCGACAGCCAAGGGCACCGGTACATGGAACTGGAACCTGGAGACGATGAAGCCGGATTGATGCGCGGATCGGGCGACCTGTTGTGGTCGGGCGCCCGTCATCTCATGTCATTTGCCGGTACGCGCACGAGCACGTAGCAGGCCGTGTGCGTACGGGGATAAGTCGTATTTTTTCAGATCGTCCTGAATCATGTCTAAAGCCATCACGGCGTCGCTTGTTCCGTTGTTCGATCGGCTGACGGGTGTTCTTCACAGTTCCCGGGATGGACGGCTTCTGGATGCAGGCGGTCTGCAGCATTCCTTGCAACTCGATCTCGCGCGCCTGTTCAATGTGCGCAATTCACTCACCATCCAGCAATATCTTTCATGCGAGCCATCGGTGCTCCACTACGGCTTGCCCGACAGCCTCGGTCTGTCGTCGCATGCACAGCTCGACCTCGAATTATGGGCTACCGTCATACAGCGCTGCATCGCCATGTTCGAGCCGCGGTTATCCCATGTCCAGGTCGAAGTCAAACGTGATTTGTCCAAAGCCTATGGCGCCCGCGCGATGATTGCCGCGGCGGTGACGCTGGGCAATCAGCTGTGCCGCGTTAATTTCGACGTCGTGCTCGATGCGCAGTCGGCGCAAATCCAGGCTGCCGCATGAGCCACGATCGCATCGGACCTGGGCGATCGAGGACACTGCGTTGAATACCCAAGACGATATCCTTGAATACTACCGACGCGAGTTGCTCTACCTGCGCACGCAGTCGGCCGACTTCGCCGGTCGTTATCCGAAGGTCGCACAACGCCTGGCGCTGACGGGTGCCGAATCGGCTGACCCGCATACCGAACGGCTGATCGAATCGGTGGCGTTCCTGACGGCGCGCGTGCATCGTGACCTGGACCGCGATTTTCCGACCGTCGCCGGTGCGATGCTCGACAATCTGTGCCCAAGCCTGACGCAGCCGGTGCCGGCCATGACCGTGGTGCAGATGACACTCGACTCGTCCCAGGGCAAGGTCATGTCCGGCATGCCGGTACCGCGTGGGACGATGCTGTCGACGACGGCAGCCAGTGGTGAAAACTGTCGTTTCCAGGTGTCGTGGAATACCACCCTATGGCCGCTGCAAGTAAAGGCCTCCAAACTCGAGGACACGCGCACCTTGCGGCTGGACGTGCGCTGCGACGCAGGGATCGATATCGCCGAACTCGAACTCGACAGCCTGCGCATTCACCTGTCGGGAGACCTGCTGACGACCATGCCGCTGCACGAGCTGCTGCTGAGCGGACTGGAGCGCATCGAATTGCTTGCGGGAGGCGGCGCGCTTCACCGG
>JACMQD010000318.1 GCA_014377155.1 Herminiimonas sp. | reverse complement strand
TTCGCACTGCATTTGCCCGGCGGGCAAGCGGCTCTACAGCAATGGATCGAACTGCACCAACAAGGGTTACATCGCGATGAAATTCAGTGGCGCCAAACAGGATTGCGTACCGTGCCAGCGGCGCCAGGAATGCCTACGCAAACCGGAGACGACGCCCACCCGTCAAGTGTCATTCTTCCAGGGCAAACGTGACGAGCGGGAAAATCACATCGACCGGATGAAGGTCAAGATTGATTCCGATATCGGACGACAGATGATCACGCGCCGTTTTGCCACCGTCGAACCGGTGTTCGGCAATTTACGGGGGAATAAACGACTGCACCGCTTTACGTTGCGCGGCAAAGAGAAGGTCGACGGGCAGTGGAAGTTGTACTGCTTGATGCACAATGTCGAAAAGCTGGCGAATCACGGCTATGCGCAATAGGAGGGGGGGTATCGTCCGTTCGCGGGTAGGGAAAATCGACTGTGAGGGCGGGCTTTTGGACTAATGTGGCTGGGTGCAAAGATCGGCGAGAAAAAATATGAAAGTGAAAATGAAAATCGACGTCTGGTTTAGAAAATATCTGCCCGAAGTACCGTCAGGTGCCTGGAAATCAGTTTTTCTACAGTGTAGTTAGCGATCATGCCGATTTACGGAATGAGTTTGCTGGTATTGGGCGCCATCTGTGGCTGGATAACGGAGTCGCGTGCCCGACGCTATGAGCCTTATATCACCAGTATTTCAAAACAATATGCGGATAGTCTTTATCGCAGAAACGAGTTCCAGAAATTTTTTTGGAAAAGCTCAATCAGAAAGATGATGCTTGTTTTTGAGCAGGAGCCCGAGGAAGTAAGGCAGTATGTTTCCTCAATGAGAAAAATGGAATTATCGAGCTGGGTATTGATGTTTTTAGCAGTGATGTTAATAGTGCTGGGATGGCGCTAACATGCCCATGAACACAGACAGCTTTGCAGCTGGTTATCCAGGACGTTAGGCATTTTGGAGGCAGGCATGGAGATCGAGTCGGTCGTTGGTCGCTGGGCGTTGGTTGGAAGCACTTCCATCAACGGAGAGATTGCATTCGTGGGTGACGAACCTGACCCGAATGGCGTGTCGAATTGGCTAAACGGCCATGCTGAGGATCTTGAGGAGAGCATCGAGCAGACGTCCGGCCTGGAGCTTGAAATATCGCAAGACGGGCGCTTTACAGAACGCCAGGTCGGTCGGCCCAAAGTTTACTGGTTCGATGTAGAGGGCGTCTTAAGTAATGAAGTGGCTCCTTTCAACGGCGCTTTGACATTCAATGACAAGCTCTTCTACTTGCAGCCTGATATACCGAACTGGTCTGTGCACGCGCAGAATCGGTGCGGAGAAGCAATCCTTCGCTATGACGATGGTGACACCAAAATCTGCGACAGCCTTCGCCTCAGAGGGGATCGACTGCTGAGAACGGTGAATGTCGTTACAGATGAGCTGTACACCGATAGAGTACTCATTGCATACGAAAAGCGATCGTGAAGAGCGTTGCGGAAAGCTTCTTAGTTGTGTCCGCCCGGCCTAACTTGGCGGTCGATAAGATTTGAAGTGCACCAACGCCGCCATACCCGAATCGTGTGTTCAACCTGCAGCCTAAAATAGTGCGACCTGTGTTGCGCCGGAGGTCTTTGGCTCGGCTTTGCCCCGAGTTACAGACACCCTTATGCCGGCAGCGATGTGGGCGTAGGCCACTCGGGCGCGTGCCCTACGACCGGCTTCCAGATAGTCGACAACAGGGGCCGGATAATCCGTGCCGATCGTCACGCCGCAGGTTGTTTGCATGGCGATCGGCATCGTCCACGGCTCATAAAGGTAAGCGTCGGGCACAGCGCGCAGCGCCGGTAGCCATCGCCGCACGAAAAAGCCCTTGGCATCGAGTTCCCGCGCCTGCTTGACCGGGTTGTAGGCCAGCATGTTGCCTGCACCCGCCGTACCGGCGTGGATCTGCATCTGGTTGTAGTGAATGGCCGGCTCGTAATCGACAAATTCACGTGCAAGAAACAACGCAGGTTCGCGCCAGTGAAGCCACAATTCATTGACTGCAAAGGACAGCACCATCCCCCGCATGCGCATGTTGATCCAGCCAGTGTGGTGTAGCATTTTTATTGCGGCATCGACCATCGGATAACCCGTCTCGCCAGCCTTCCAGCGCGTGAAAAGCGCCGGATCGAATTCTGCCTCCCGCAGACCCGTCATACCGGGATGAAGGTTGTCGAATTCGAGTCGGGGCATTGATTCCATGTTCTGAAAGTACCCTGCGCGCCAGCGAAGGCGATCAGCAAAAAACCGTAAAGCACCGATCAGCCGTTCGCGTTCGTACGGGTCAGCTGCAAGATCAGGCGAATCCACCCGCCGATTCATGGCCAGCACGATTTCACGCATCGTGATCACCCCATAGGCCAGGTACGGACTGAGGCGGGAGCAGCCGCCCTCGGCTGTCACGGGACTGGAAATCGATTGCGGGTAATGGATGACCTTGGTGCCGATGAATTCCGTCAGCAGACGGATGGCTTCGGCGCGCCCGCCTTTCATGCGACCGGGCTTGTCGTCGCCAGCGGCGTGCAGGTTTTCAACAAGCACATCCTGCTTCGGGCGGAAGCCGGCCGAGACTATAGTGCGTGGTGCCGTAGCCGGCTCACTGCTTGAATAAATCTCGAGTTCCGCAATCCAGTCACGTTTTGCTCGGGCCTCACGGCCGCGGATGACGCCGTTCTGTGGAGACTGCTGCCAACACACACCACGCCGCCGGCACCATGACGCGACTTGTTCGTCACGTTGATAGGAGGCCCAGTTTCCCGTTTCCTCATGACTCCACAGCGTCGTGAAGGGCTGCTGTTGCCAGATATGATCAAGAACGTCGGGCGCTGAACCCGTCATCTCGACAAGCCCGGTCCCACGCTGCTGCAAGGCGGCGTTTAGGCTATCGAGACACTCGCGGATGAATGCGCCATGGGCGACAGAAAAGTCCGGTGCGAGGATGACTTCCGGCTCGTGCAGGAAGAGCGCAAGCACCGGGCCAGCAGCTGCTGCCGTTGTCAGTGGTGCGTGGTCTCGAATACGCAGGTCACGCTTGTACCAGACGACTTCCATCAATTCATTCCTTCGTCATTTCTTAAGAGATGATCCGATGACCCGGTCCTAATACCGTTCACCACGATCGTCAAACGAACTAAATGTTTGACTGCCATTTCGGCCTGAGAACCGTTATTTTGGGGTTCTACGCCGCAACCCCCGGAAATTTTGTCGGCAACCGATCCTGTGCGATTATTTTTGCAACGACTTGCCGACGGCGGCGATAGATCCGCATCTGCGCCAACGCGCAATTGGTTATTTCTTGACCAAAGTGAGCAATATTCTGTCCATATCTTGATTAAATACGTTTGGCGCGTCCTTGATCTTTTGCAAAAAGCCGGGCGAAACGTTCCACTGTCGGCCATCGTCAGCAATGACGCTGACGGTTTTCTTGTTGTGCCGCGTTAGCACGCCTTCGATCGTTTCCCCGCCGTGCGAAGGAAAATGGACCCGATCGCCAAGCCTGAACTCATTCATGGTGCGTTGCACCTTCATCTGCTGCAAAAACTGCAGGCGCTCAACGATGCGCCGGTTCAGGGCGATCAATTGAGCCTCGCCAAGTTTATCGATATCAATTGCCGCTGGCATAATTCCTCGCATTTGTCGGGATGAATTGTGGATTTCGTGAAGTGTAGTTTCAATTTTACCGTGATCGTATTGCCACCTTCAGTTTTGTGGGCTTTTTCAAGAGTGCGCTTCAAAACATCGAAATCTATTGGACTTCCTTTTCCATTTCTGATTTTCGGCCGACTCGCGCTGCTTAGACGTCGCTCCGCGATTCCTGATTCGCTTGCGGCGCTTGTTCAGCCTGTCGGCGCCATTTTCCCGCTTCAATTCGCACCAACGATATCTTATCCGTCGCTTCTGGGCGTTGGTGCACTTAAAAATTGAAGACGAAAGTACCCCAACCCCGGATCCTCTATGCCGCTACTTTCTGACGACGGACGGAGTTTGGGCGTCCGGCAACGAGCATGCGATTTAACACAGCAACGCCGATGGCGGCCTCGGTTTGCTGCGCTTCAAATCCCCGCGCACGCAGGCGAGGACCGATGATCGATTTATAGCGACCCATGGTCGTTTCGACCAGAGCACGCTGGCCATAACCCGTCGCTTCTTGCCAGGCCAACCGGCCCTCTGTATTGATCATGTCAAG
>JACMQD010000317.1 GCA_014377155.1 Herminiimonas sp. | reverse complement strand
GCAAAGAAAAAAGCCGATGCTGCCGATGCCGCCAAAAAGACTGCCGCTGACAAGCAGCGCAAGCAGGATCTCGCAGACGAACTGGACGGTGAAAAAAGACGTGCCGACGAAATGCGCCGGGTAACCGGTGGCGTGACCGGTAGCGGTGGCGCGGGTACGGCGCCGAAATCGCAAGGCGGCCGTGCGGATTCAGGCTATGTCAATCGCGTCGGCGCCAAGATCAAGTCGAACACGATCTTCAATACCCCTGACAGTCTCGACAATAATCCTTCGGTCGAATACGAAGTCAGCCTGCTGCCGGACGGCTCGATTCGCGGCATCAGGAAATTGAAATCGTCGAACGTGAGCGGATTCGACGACGCAGTGCAGCGCGCGATCAACAAGTCCGCGCCGTTTCCGCCGGACCAGACCGGCATTGCACCCACGAGTTTTACTTTGATCCACAGACCGAAAGATCAGTGACCATGACAACAATTTCAATACTACGAACGATCGCGGCAGTCGGACTGACCGTCACCTCCCTCGCCCATGCGCAATTGCGTGTCGAGATTTCCGGCGTCGGTGCCAATCAGATTCCGATTGCCATCGCGGCCTTCGCCGATGAGTCGCTCGCGCCGCAGCAGGTCACCGCGATCATCAAGGCCGACCTCGCACGCAGCGGGTTTTTCAAGATCATCGATACCGGCAATGTGATGTCGGAGACGTCCTCGATCAACTATGGCGACTGGAAATCGCGCGGCGCCGATGCGCTAGTGGTCGGCAGCGTGCAGCGCCTGGCGGACGGCCGCTTCGACGTGCGTTACCGTTTGCTCGACACCGTCAAATCGGCGCCGCTGTCAGCCCTGGCGTTCGCCGCCCAGCCGCAATTCACGCGGGTGTCGGCGCACAAGATCGCCGATGATATTTATGAAAAGCTGATCGGCGTGCGCGGCTCGTTTGCCACCCGTATCGCTTACGTGACCAAGGCCGGCAAGGAATACCGTCTCGAAATCGCCGACGCTGATGGCGAAGGCACCAATGTGGCGCTGCGTTCGAACGAACCGATCATTTCGCCGTCCTGGTCGCCCGACGGCACCAAGGTCGCTTATGTCTCTTTCGAAGCCAAGAAGCCGGTGGTCTACGTGCAGAACCTGGTGACCAAGCAGCGCACCGTCGTCGCCAACTACAAGGGCAGCAATTCGGCGCCGTCGTGGTCGCCGGACGGCACCCGGCTCGCCGTGGCATTGTCGAAAGACGGCCTGACGCAGGTCTATTCGGTCAATGCCGATGGCGGCAATTTGCGCCGCCTCACCAATACCAACGGCATCGACACCGAACCGCAATTCGCTGCCGACGGCAACGGCATCTATTTCACCAGCGACCGCAGCGGCGGACCGCAGATCTACAAGATGGATACCAGCGGCAACGATCCGAAACGCGTGACCTTCCAGGGCACGTACAACATCAGCCCTCGAGTGTCGCCCGACGGCAAGCACCTGGCCTACATTTCGCGTCGCGAAGGCCGCTTTCAGCTCTTCATTCTCGACCTCAGCAATGGGCAGGAACAACGCTTGTCCGATACCGTCAAAGACGAGTCCCCCAGCTTTTCCCCGAACGGTAAATACATCATGTACGCCACCGAGTCAGGGCGCCGCGGCTCGCTTGCGGTGGTTTCGGTGGACGGCCGGGTAAAACACACGCTTACTACGCAGGCTGGTGATATTCGGGAGCCCACCTGGGGCCCCTTCATGAAGTAACATGCTCACCTATCAAAGGAGTTTTATATGCGCACTTTAAATACTTCCGTCATTCTGTTGACGACCTCGCTGTTGCTGAGCGCTTGCTCATCGACCAAACTGGATGAAACCTCGGTACCTGTGGTGGACCGCACCGGCTCGCCGAACAACACGGGCGGCGCAGCCGATCCGCGCAGCGTCGGCACCGTCACCACCCCTGGCAACGCCACCGATCCGCTGGTAGATCCAACTGGCGTACTGGCCAAACGCAGCGTCTACTTCGACTATGACAGCTACACCGTGCGCGACGAATTCAAGCCGCTGGTGCAAGCCCACTCGAGCTACCTGTCGGCCAACAAGGGCCGCAAGATCCTCATTCAGGGCAACACCGACGAGCGCGGCGGCCGCGAATACAACCTGGCACTGGGCCAGAAGCGCGCTGAAGCCGTGCGTAAATCGCTGTCGCTGCTGGGCGTACCTGATTCGCAAGTCGAAGCGGTTTCGCTGGGCAAGGAAAAGCCGAAAGCACTGGGCAGTGACGAAGCCGCCTGGGCTGAAAATCGCCGCGCCGATATCGTCTATTGATCGCTATGACATCATTTTTAAAATCCACCATCACCGCGGCCTTCGTGGCCGCCTGTTCGCTGGCGCCGCTGCAGGCGCAGGCGGGCCTGTTCGATGACGAAGAGGCCCGCCGTGCGGTGCTCGACCTGCGTAACCGGATTGACAGCCTGCGCAGCGAGACGACATCAAGGCTCGACAGCAAGGCAGACAAAAACAGTTTGCTCGACCTGTCGGGACAGAACGATCAGCTGCGCCAGGACATCGCCCGCCTGCGCGGACAGATCGAAGTGCTGACCAATGAAGTCGCCAATGCCCAACAACGGCAAAAGGATTTTTACGTCGACCTCGACAACCGTCTACGCAAGGTCGAGCCACAAAAGATCACGGTCGACGGCAGGGAAACCAGCGTCGATCAGTCCGAATTGCGTTCTTACGAATCGGCAATCGCCATCTACAAGGCGGCCGACTACAAAGGCGCCAGCGTATCGATGGCCGAGTTCCTGCGCCGGTTTCCCCAATCGAGCTATGCACCGTCGGTGCAATACCTGCTGGGTACCGCCTACTATGCGCAGCGCGACTACCGCAATGCATTGGTGGCGCAGCAGGCGGTCGTCAGGAACTATCCCGACAATCCGAAGGCGGCGGACGCCATGCTTAACATCGCCAGTTGCTATGTTGAATTAAAGGACCGACCAGCGGCGCGCAAGACGCTGGAAACACTGGTGCGGCAATATCCGGATTCTGCTGCGGCACAGACCGCGACTGAACGCCTCGTGACGTTTAAGTAGCATGGGCGACGTCAATCTAGCAGGAATTGCGAGCCAGGTTGTCTGGCTCGCCTTGGGTCTGGGCATGCTGTTCGGCGCGGTCGCCCGGCATACGCACTTTTGCACCATGGGATCGATTGCCGATATCGTCAACATCGGTGACTGGAGCCGTATGCGCCAGTGGTTG
>JACMQD010000316.1 GCA_014377155.1 Herminiimonas sp. | reverse complement strand
CGTTCGCTGTACTGCCTTGTTCAGGCAGCGTTCCTGAAACCCGGCTGCGCGACGAAACGGGCGAGATGATGATCGGTGTCGCCAAGCGTCAATTCGATCATCGTCAGGCGCTTGAAATGGTGCGCCGCGGGCAGTTCATTCGTCACGCCCATGCCGCCGTGCAGTTGCACTGCCTGCTGGCCGTCGAACTTCATCGCCTGGCCGATGCGGGCCTTGGCAGCCGATACCGTCCGGCGGCGCTCGGCAGCGTCGGGCGAACCAACCTTGACAGCTGCCAGCGTCGCCATCGAGCGCGCCTGCTCCAGCTGCATGAACATGTCTGCCATGCGGTGCTGCAGCGCCTGGAATTTACCGATCGGGACGCCAAACTGCTGCCGGGTCTTCAGGTATTCCAGGGTTGCCGCATTCAGGGCTTCCATTGCGCCGAGCGCCTCCGCGCACAGCAGCGTGACGCCGTAGTCGCTGGCCGCATCCAGGATATCCCAGCCGGCGCCCGCGCTGCCGAGCAGTGCCGATGCCGGCACCTGCACGTTGTCGAACATGATATCCGCCGCATGCTGGCTGTCGATGGTGCGATAGTCGCGGCGCGTCACGCCCGGCGTATCGGCAGGAATGGCGAACAGTGAAATGCCATCGGTGTCGCGCTGACCACCGCTGCTGCGCGCCGAGACGATCAACATGCCCGCCTGTGCGCCATGAATGACGACCGTCTTGGTGCCGTTGATGTGAAACCCGTCGCCGTTCGGATTGGCGCTGGTCAGGATATCGGTCAGATCATGACGCGACTGCTTTTCGCCAAGAGCGCAGGCCAGCTTCAATTCGCCGGTCGCGATCTGCTCCAGGAGGTGATCGTTGCCGCCTGCGAGCTTCAGGAATTCCGCGCCCAGCACGGTCGCGAAATACGGCTCGATCACGAGACCGCGACCGATTTCCTGCATCACGACCAGCATGTCGACCGCGGTACCGGCAAAGCCTCCCTGCGCTTCCGGAACCGGCAATGCCAGCATGCCGAGTTCGGTCAGCGTGCCCCAGGCCTGCTCCGAAAAACCGGCTGGCGCAAGCGCCAGGTGCTTGCGTTGCTCGAAGGTGTAATCCTTGTCGACCCAGCGGCGCAAGGCGTCGGAAAACTGCTGCTGTTCCTCGCTGAAATTGAAGTCCATGTGTCTCTCCTCAAAGTCCCAGGATCATCTGGGTAATGATGTTTTTCTGGATTTCATTGGAGCCGCCATAGATGGAGGTCTTCCGGAAATTGAAGTAGTACGACGCCAGCGGCGCAGCGTCATCGTCTTCGCTGGCGCTGTGTTCGTGCGAACCGTGCAAGAATTCAGGATCGAACGGCAGGCCGTATGGGCCGACGGCCTCGACCATCAGCTCGGTCAGCATCTGCTGCACCTCGGTGCCCTTCACCTTCAGCATCGAGGCTTCCGGCCCTGGGCCGCGCTTGGCGCTGTCCATCGAGATCACGCGCAGCACCGTCACTTCCAGCGCCATCAGCTCGATTTCAAGCGACGCGACCTTGGTCGAAAACAGCGGATCGTCGATCAGCGGCTTGCCGTTTTTCTGCTGGCGGGAGGCGATGCGCTTCAAGAATTCCATTTCGCGTTTCGCGCGGCCGACGGCAGCGATGTTGGTGCGTTCGTGGCCGAGCAGGTACTTGGCGTAGGTCCAGCCCTTGTTCTCTTCGCCGATCAGGTTCTGCACCGGCACCTTGACGTTGTCGAACCAGACTTCGTTTACTTCATGATCTTCGTCGAGCATGATGATCGGCCGCACGGTGATGCCGGGTGTGTGCATGTCGATCAGGAGGAACGAGATGCCTTCCTGCTTGCGGCCGCCAGTCTCGGTACGCACCAGGCAGAAGATCATGTCGGCATGCTGGCCGAGCGTGGTCCAGGTTTTCTGGCCATTGACGATGTAGTGGTCGCCTTCGCGCTCGGCGCGGCATTTGAGCGACGCCAGGTCCGATCCGGAGCCGGGTTCCGAATACCCCTGACACCACCAGTCGTCGCAATTCAGGATCCGTGGCAGGTAGTGTTTTTTCTGTGCTTCATTGCCGAATGCCATGATCACCGGTGCGACCATGTTCACGCCGAACGGCATGATGGCCGGGGTACCGGCGCGGGCGCATTCCTCTTCCCAGATATGGCGCTGCACGGCGTTCCAGCCGGTGCCACCGTGCTCGACCGGCCAACCGGTGGCAACCCAGCCCTGCTTTGCCAGTATCTTGTGCCAGCGGACGAAATCATCTTTCGACAAGCGTTTGTGATTCAGGACTTTCTGTTGCAGGTCTTTCGGCAGGTTCGCCTCCAGATAGCCGCGCACCGTGTCGCGAAATGCCAGATCGTCGGCCGTGTAATTCAGGTCCATGCTGTCTCCTGTCGTTCTCTTGGTTTCTTGAACCACTTCAATCAGAAGCCGGGCTCTTAAAAAGCACGACCGTTCAAAAAATTATTATACAGGTGTGCTTGCAGTGGGGGAAGCCGCAAGCGCTTTGCGTGCCGGGCTTTTTTGCAGATTCGGGACTTCACTAGCCGAGCCGGTTGAGCCAATTCGACTGAACCGTCCGTTCTCTATCGAATGTGTTGTGACGAGCGAGGCGCTGGCGCGCGGGCGCAACGGTACGCGCCAGTTCCTGATTCACGGGATATGGTGATCGAAGGACTATCCGGCCATCATCATATACGGCGACCGCGTGGTTTCATGCCCGGCTGCAGATTCGCAAATGGTGCGCACCAGACCATCCAGGATTTCGATCTGCCGCTCAAGCTGGATTTCCGGGCGCTGCGCACGTGCCAGCGCGGCACGCGAATGCGCCTCCCACTGAATCGGGTCATCCCATAGCAACTCAAGCGCTGCGAGCCACTCGGCGGCAGGCGCTTTGGCTGGTAGCCGGATCCCACCGTCGCCGATCGATTCGGTCAGTCCGCCGATATCGCTGCCGATCACGGGGATGCCGCTGAGTTGCGCTTCGGTGGCAATTTTCCCCCACGCCTCTTCCCATTGGCTGGGCGCCATCACGATGCGGGCCTCTTCATACACCTTGCGAGGATCCAGGACCGACGTGCGCCATGCGATGTTGCCGGCCCGCTTCGCGCGTTCCTTGATCGCAGGGGAACCGGCAGACCAGGTTTCGTAGAAAACAAACGGAATATCGGGCCGTGCCTCTGCCAGCGCCAGCATGATCAGCACGCCCTTCTTCTCGCGCGGGTTGATGAACACGACCTTCGAGCCGGTTCCCGAAACCCGGCATTGCGACACATCGACTGCCGGATACACGACCGTCGGCGTGATGCCAAAGGTGTCACGTAGCCGCTGCGCAGTGAAGCGGGAATTACCAGTGAACTGGGCGCCAATCAAGGAGGTCAGCGGACCACCATGGTTTTCGAATTCTACGTCCATGACCATGTAGAGCATGGGCAGTCCCATGGCCAGCGCTTCCTGCGCGATCGGCACTGGTTTGACGCCGATGCCGGCCACCACCACGAGATCCGGCCTGAACGTCGAGACCGTCTCGCACAGTCCCCGTGAAAGATCCCAGCCACGGTAGGTCCGGTACCCCATGATCGAATCCACTGGACAGGCCCTGCCGGTGAGTCTGCGCCGGATCTTGTTTTGCAGACCGATCCAGCCACCGTTATAGAGGCGTGACAGCACTGCAACCTGGTGCCCCATTCGATTGAGACCCTTGACGAAATGATGAACCGACCACTCCGCGCCGCCGATCAACTGGGGGAGATAGGAATTCTTGGTGAGGAATAGTACCCGCACTCGTCACACTCCTTGATCGGCACGGGTGTTTACTGGCGGTCGCGTAACCACCACGGGCGCTTCCCGGCCTGGTCCTGTGCGGTGTGCGCAAAACATCCGTCACTGTCCCGATTGCAATGGCAGAAACCTCCGGCACGAACTGCTCGCACATTGCGCCAGGCAAGGCCGAGCATTGACCGTCCAGGTTAAAACTTTTTAATGCAAGCATCTAAAAAAAAAGACATTAACCGCAAAACAGTGTAACTAATTTTGCTAATCTTTATGACACATTTTGGGATTCCTTTGAGGCGAATTTTCAAAAACTGCCCAATATGAACGTCCGGGGCCGGAGCCCAAGTGCGAAGCCGCTCCAAATACCGGCCGGAAGAAATCGGTCGGCGAAAGAGCGGCCGGCCGGAAACCGACCAATCTTCGGACAGGCATGATGAATTAAAAGCAGAAAAATTCTTGGAAGGCGATGTGCGACAAGCGGCAGATGGGAAGCCGTACGCGTTCCCTTGGTGCCCGGGACCGGAATCGAACCGGTACACCGTTTCCGGCGAGAGATTTTAAGTCTCTTGTGTCTACCTGTTTCACCACCCGGGCAGGATGCGAACGGTCGGGCGCGCCGACCATTGCGAGGCCGCGATTCTAGCATACGCGGTACCGGCCTCCCGACACGCGCGTGCCATGACTCTACGGTTTTTTCCAGACCCGGCGGGTCGCCGACGCGGTTCAGCGATTTCAGTTATTCTGCGGTCAAAACACGCACGCGCGTGCCCTGCCCGAGCGGCGCGATGACGACTGCCTCTATCGAAAAGTACAAGAGGGATGAACCAATTGAGCACACTGCTGAACCACCGTGTGGCATTGCTGTCCGAGGACGCGCATCGCGCGTTGCTGGGCGGCGGCCTGCGCGGCATCGAGCGCGAAACGCTGCGCGTCGATCGCGATGGCAGGCTGGCATCGACTCCGCATCCCGCAGCCCTCGGCGCGCCGCTGACGCATCCCCAGATCACCACCGACTATGCGGAAGCGTTGATGGAGTTCGTCACCAGCGCCGAGCCGGACATCGCCACCGCACTGGAAGAACTCGATGCAGTGCACCGCTTTACCTACGCAAAGCTCGGCGCCGAACTGTTGTGGAGCCAGTCGATGCCGTGCGATCTGCCGCCGGAGTCGGAGATTGATATCGCCGCCTACGGCACATCGCACATCGGCATGCTCAAGCATGTATATCGGCGTGGACTTGCGCTGCGATATGGCAAGGCGATGCAGTGCATCGCCGGCATTCACTACAACTTTTCATTGTCGGAAGACCTGTGGTCACTGCTGCAGACGACCGAAGGCACCAATGGTTCGGCACGCGACTACCAGTCGGCACGCTACTTCGCGCTGATCCGCAATTTTCGCCGCTACAGCTGGCTGCTGATGTATCTGTTCGGTGCGTCGCCGGCATTGGCGACCGGCTTCCTGCGCGGCCGGCCGCACCAACTGGAAGTCCTCTCTGCCGATTCCCTGTACCTGCCCAACGCCACCAGCCTGCGCATGAGCGATCTCGGTTACCAGAGCAATGCGCAGGCAAGCCTGTCAGTCCAATTCGACAATATCGACAACTACATCCGCAGCCTGACACGTGCCGTCAGCCAGCCCTATCCGCCGTATGCCGAGATCGGTACGCGCCGCGACGGCCAGTGGGTCCAGCTCAATACCAACCTGCTGCAGATCGAGAATGAATACTACTCGACGATTCGTCCCAAGCGCGTCATCGGCGTCGGCGAACGCGCCATCGGTGCGCTGGCCGAGCGGGGTGTCCAGTATGTCGAGGTAAGGTGTCTGGATGTCGATCCGTTCGAGCCGGTCGGCATCAGCCTGGAGACGGCACGTTTCATGGATGCGTTCCTGCTGTTCTGCGCACTGGACGACAGTCCGCAGTCGCCGGATCGGGGCGCGGCCGACACGGAGAATTTTGCGCGCACGGTCAAGGAAGGCCGCCGCCCCGGGCTGCAACTGCTCATGGACGGTGACGAGGTCGACATGCGGACCTGGGCGCATCGACTGCTGGACCAGATCGCGGTCACCGCAACGCTGCTGGACCAGCATGCGGGCACAAGCGCCCACGCAAGCGCACTTGCGTCGCAGCGCGCGAAACTCGACGATGTGCAGCTGACGCCATCTGCCCGTGCACTGGCGGCGATGGCGGCCGTCGGCAATTCATTCCCGGCATTCGGCATGCAGCAAAGCCTCGTACATGCCGCTGCCTTGCGGGGGCACCCCCTGACCGCAGCGCAGACCAGCGTATTCGAGCAGTCGGTGCGGCAGTCGATCGAGGATCGGGTTGCGCTCGAACAGAAACAGACCGGCGACTTCGATGCATTCGTGGATGCCTACCGGGCAAGCGTGCGGGAAGACACAATTGCCGCACGGCGCGCAGGCAGCCAGTCAGGCGCTACGGCATCGGTGACACGATAGGCCGGGTCGCCGGCCCCTGCGCTGCGATGAGCGCTGCCAGCAGCAGCGCCCCGGCCGCCACGGAAAACAGTAGCGTGAAGGAATGCGTGGCGCCGTGTACTGCCGCCATCACATAGCCGCCCACCGCCTGCACCAACGCATAGAGAAACGTCATCATGGCCCAGTTGCGCTGATGCGCAGCAGGGCCGGCGATTTCGACGACCCGGCCGGATGCCACTGCGACCATTCCCGGTGTCAGGGCACCGACCATGAACGATGAAATGAATAGTGCCGGCATCGAGGTCGACACCAGCGGCAGTGCCACCGCTGCGGCCTTGCACGCAAAGCAGGCGACCAGCGTACGCCGGAATCCAAAGCGGTCGGCCGCCGCGCCGCTGATCAGCGGGCCGACCGCCGCGCCGGCACCGAACACGGCCCAGAACGCGCCGCCGATTGCCAGCGGCTTGCCCAGGTCGTGCACCAGGTACTCTACCCAAAATACGGTATGCGGCAGATAGCCGATCGCATCGAGCACGTAGGCGCACAATAACGCGAGCAATGCACCCTGCGGCAGAAAGCGCTGGCGGGGCGGTACCTGCGACGGTCCGGCCGCCGCCGCATGCGCTCCGGTTGCAGATGGCGATGCAAATTTCGGCCATGCATACCCGACCGCCACCGCGACGAATGCAGCGAGCGCCAGCCAGGCATATCGCAGGTTGTTGGCGCCGATTGCCGGCACCGCAAGGCCAGACAGCACCACGCCGATACCGATCCCCGCAAAGACGATGCCGATCGCCTTGCCGCGCGACGCCAGCGGCACGCGGCTCATCAGGTAGGGGGCAGCCAGGATCATGAGCACCCCACCAGCGGCGCCGGCCGTCATGCGCCAGAACCAGAGCCACGGCAACCCCAGATTGACACTGCAGGCCAGCAGACTCATCAGCACGGCAATCAACGCGCAGCGGATTACCGGAGCGGCGCCACGCCACAGCGCGAGCCGATGTGCGCTCGCACCGCCGAGCAAATAACCGACCAGGTTTGCCGCCGCGATTTGCGCCGCACCGGCCCCTGAAGCCCAGCCCGAGTCGATCATCAACGGCAGCAGCGGCACATACGCAAACCGACCGATACCGAGTCCGACCAGGGAGGCGCACATGCCGGCCAAGGCCAGCGGCAGCCACTGCGCCCGTGCGGCTTGCAGATCGTTCTTCATGCCGGGTCAGGCCGACATGGCGCCCGTCGTGCATCCTGTCGGCGACATTGGATCGGGGAACCTGCGGCCCGAAGACCGTGCCCCATCAACGCAGCGCAGAGTAGCTGGTCGGATTCAGGAGCGTGTTTTCGATGCGCTCGACGATGACCGCTTCGGCTTCGGTCGCCGCGCGCTTGGCGATCCACTCGGGATCGGTCTGGAAGGCATTCCATTTCTGTTCGCGCTCGGCGAGGCTTTCCCATTGCAGCAAATAAGTCAGCGCCTGATTGCTCGGACCGACCAACGTGGTCCAGAACGCGACCGGCTTGATACCGTATTTCTCCCAGAATTTCAGGGTGATGGTTTCGAAGCGATTGTTCAGCGCAGGCAGACGGCCCGGTGCGCAATGATAGACACGCATTTCATGAATCATGGAGTGGTCCTGGAAGTGACGAAAATGAGAGCAACAGGCATCACGACCGGAAGGATCAAGGATGCATGAAAGCACCACGACGCCATCCGGTCGCTACGGGCCCGTAGTGTAACTTGTCAGGACGATGTCGTCAGTGCATGAGACCCGGCCAGCACCAGACCATCGCGATCCTCAGCCGCTGGCGACCGGTCCCCGCCCGCCATTGCGCACGTTTGCCGGCAATAGCGTCAACAGGAAATGCAGGACCAGCGGCACCAGTACCAAATCGTCGACCACGCCCAGAACCGGGATGACGAAATTGAAAGGCGCAATCGCATAGAGCGTCAGCAGAAACGCCGCCGGCCGCAACCAGCGCGGACGGTCGCGATGCGACAGCGCAAACCAGAGCAGGCGCAGGTCGGCCTTGCTGAATCGCCAGAATAACAATGCCAGTCTTTTCACGGGACCTCCTGAAAAATACGTCGTCGGTGAGCCAAGCAGCATGAACCATTGGCTCGCAGAACGGAAGATGGAGATGTTTGGAGCCAGCGCAATGGTGATCGCTGGAATGCGTACACAAATATGTGACTAAGCGCTACCGGCATTCCCAACCAGTTCTTCAAGTGCCAGAGATGCCTGGCTTCTATAGCGCGACCCGTGCCGAATGAGGTAGAACGAACGCGGTGGCAAGCGCAGGTTCACTGCCCGCAGCAATCCCGCCTTCAGATCCGCGGCGACCACCAGCGTCGAGATCACTGTTACATACGGCCCAGCCGCCACGGCGGCGCGCATGGCTTCGTTCGATGGCAGTGTCAGTGCGACGTCAAGGCTGGCACCGTCGATCCCTAGCTCGCCCAGCATGACTTCGAAGGCGGATCGCGTACCCGATCCCTGCTCGCGCATGATCCACCTGCCACCGAGGAGCGCTGCCGCCGTCAGCGGCCGACCGTCTGCCCAGGGATGGTCGGGCGCCACGACTACGGCGAACCGGTCCTTGCTCACTACCGTGCTCGACAGCGTTGCCTCATCCACCTGGTCTTCGACGAATCCGATTTCCGCAGTACCTTCCACCACCGCCCTGGCAACGCTTTGGGTATTGCCGACCGTGAGGCACAGTTCGACCAGTGGAAAGCGTTCATGGAACCGCACCAGGAATGGCGGCAGCCAGTAGCTGGCGATGGTCTGGCTAGCCTGCAGCCGAAGGGTGCCGCGTTGGCCACTGCCCAGGTCGGACAGGCTCGCTTCGGTGGCGCGCGCGCTGGCCAGCGTGGCCGTCGCCTCGGGCAGGAAGCTGCGGCCAGCGTCACTGAGGACGATGCCACGCCCTATCCGATCGAACAGCGGCGTGCCGTAGCGCTCCTCCAGCACCCGGATGGACGCACTGACCGCTGACGGCGTCAGTGAGAGCACTTCCGCCGCCTTCGTCAGATGTCCGCGTTCGGCCACGGCGACGAAGACGCGCAATTGTTCGAGTGTCATGACTGTTCGCCTGAGGTGAACGATAGTGCCAAATTATACGATGGACCTGACTGATTGGCGCCTGGATACTCGATCGACTCGACAACGGGAATCGACAATGACAACGGCGACAACACCCTGCTTCAAGAACATTTTCCCTGGCCTGGCGCTGTGTGGGGTCATCACCGGCGCAGCGTGGTCGCTGGAGCAACTGGAGTTCAGGGTCTTTGGCAGGGCGTGGCTGGAAAGCCTGGTCCTGGCAATCGTGCTCGGTACCGCCGTGCGGAGTGCAATCAGCTTGAACAAGCGCTACATCCCCGGCATTGCCGTCAGCGCAAAATTCCTGCTCGAAGCTGCTGTCATGTTGCTGGGCGCATCGGTTAGCGCCGCAGCGGTCTTGGAAAACGGCCCTGCCCTGATCGGCGGGATCGCGGCCGTCGTCTTCGTCGCCATCGGCTGCAGCTATGGCATCGGCCGCCTGATCGGCCTGCCACGCAAAATGGCGGTGTTGATCGCTTGCGGCAATTCCATCTGCGGCAATTCCGCGATCGCCGCAGTGGCGCCGGTGATCGATGCAAGCAGCAAGGACGTCGCTTCGTCGATTGCCTTTACTGCCGTGCTCGGCGTGGTGGTCGTGGTGGCCTTGCCGCTCCTGGCGCCGGTGCTGTCGCTGTCGGCTGTCCAGTACGGCATCTTCGCGGGGCTGACGGTCTACGCCGTACCGCAAGTACTGGCGGCGACGGCGCCGGTCGCGCTGGCCAGCGTGCACATCGGCACGCTCGTCAAGCTGGTGCGGGTGCTCATGCTAGGGCCGGTCGTACTGATCCTGTCGCTCATCGGCCGCGAAGAAGGCGGCCGCCGTCCACCGCTGGCGCACATGGTGCCGTGGTTCATCGTCGGCTTCCTGGTACTACTGGTGCTGCGCTCATTCAACGCAATTCCAGCGGTAGCACTGGCACCTGCGCAGTGGGTCGCAAACATCCTGACGATCATGTCGATGGCGGCACTGGGGCTCGGCGTCGACGTGCGCTCGGTGCTGCGGGCCGGCAGACAGGTCACCTCGGTTGTCGTCCTCTCGCTGCTGGTATTGGCCGCAATCAGTTATGGATTGATCATGCTGCTTGCGGTCGCCTGAGATTGGCCGCCGGCTTGAGCGATCGGGCACACGGGTCATGGGCCAGCGACCCGTGTACCGTCCCGATGACCAAGCGATTGAAGGCTTGTCCAGCACCTCGATGTCCGAAAAAATGCTTGACCCAGCAGGTGCCGAAGTAGCCCGGCACGATCAACTCCAGCGGATAGCCGTTCAGGAAAGGAATGTCCTTGCCGTTCATGCTCCAGGCCAGGATCGGCTCGCCGGAGAGTGCGTGGGCGACATCGAGCGACCTGCGAAAGTCCGGTGTGGTTGGCAGCACCGGCGTGTCCAGTCCGTTCTTCTCACACGCGGGATCTCAGCGCTGGATCTGGATGGGCGTACCAGGCTTGTCGTCGACATTCGGTGCAATCACCAGGTAACGCCTGGCGTTGCCAGCCGTGCCTTGCACCGCCTTGCGCAACGGACCAACGGCGCCGACGATAGCGGCCCCAGCCGGATTGCCCATGAATTTTGCAATCGGATCGAGTGGACCCGAGCCGTCGGCATTGTTCGACAACGCCAGGAAGTAGCCCTTCTTCGGCTCCAGACCGGTCACCCCCGCCTGCAGGATGTCGACCAGGCCCTGGTTGTTCACCACGACCGTCGTGGCGACCCCGGCTGCGCCCGGCGCCGCCATCGTCAGGTGCACGGCGTCACCTGCCATGCCCAGCGGGATCAGGTTCTCGGTACCAGCACCATTCGGCACTGCGTTCGGAATATAGACCATGCCCTGCGGCGACTGGCCGGTTGCGATCGTCGAGACGACCTTGTTGCTGGCAGTGTCGATGGTGGCCAGCGCATTGCTGTTTTCCAGGCCGATGTACATCCGCGTGCCGTCACCGGAGGGCCACAGGCCGTGCGGCATCTCGCCGGTCGGAATGGTAGCGGCCAGTTCCGGTTTGTCGGTGGTGGTGTAGACCTTCACGGCATTCAGGCCGCCGACCGTGACATAGGCGAACTGGCCGTTGGCGTTGCGGGCGATGTTGACGTGGTTGGTGATCGGCCCGGTGTCCAGCATCGTGATCGTCTCGAACGGTGGCCGGGCATTGATGACCTGGGTCTTGCCGATATCCTTCAGAGTGATCCACACCTGCTTGCCGTCCGGTGTCGCCGCCAGGTCGGGGCTGAAGGGCGACGCTTGCTTGACGGTTGCAACCGTCTTGTGGGTCTTGGTATCGATGACGACCATCTCGGCCGTGAAACTCGACACCACGTAGCCATACTTGCCATCCGGGGAAAAGATCGTCATGCCGGGACCGTTCGGCACCGTGATGCGCCTGGTCGGTTCGTATGTCGATCCGTCGAGTACCTGGATGTAATCCTCGCCGCGGATCGTGACCCAGACTTCGCGGCCGTCCGGCGTGAAGAACGCCTCATGCGGCGAGCGTCCGACGTAGGTCGTATGCTTGACCTTATTGGTTGCGGTATCGATGAAAGTGACCGAGTTTGAACCGATCGAGACCACGTCCAGCGTCTTGTGATCCGGCGAGAACCCCATGCCGTGCACCAGCAGCTGACCCTTGTAGAGCGGGGCGAGATTACCCGGCGTCAGGTCGCCAAGCTTGATCACGCCCAGCAATTTTTCGGTTGCGGGATCGACCACCGATACCGTGTTGGACGACTGATCACTCAGGTACACGCGGTCCTTCGAGCTGATGGCGATATCGGGTGCGCTGGCGGCACCGGGTGCCTGGCCGGCAAACGCCGCGCCGATTAGTGCGGGGACCAACACGATGAACGGGAGAGTTTTCAGTTTCATGGGAACATCCTTTGCGGGTGAAATACCTAAACGGTGATGTAGCAACAGCGATCAGTGACTGGCAGGCGCTGCAGCCGACGTTTTTTTCAGTTCCAGTTGCATGACCTGGATTTCCTGGCCTTGCGTGACGATGATTTCCTGGGCCAGGCGACGCATGACCGGATTGGTGCCATATAGCAGCTCGGCCTTGGCCATGTCGACCGCGCCCTGATGATGCGGGATCATCATCGCTGCAAAATCGTGGTCGGCATGTCCGATCATCGGCGCCCGTGCCATACCATCGTTCATGATTGCCATGGCGTCGTCGACGAGGGCGCCGTAGGGTTTTTCACGACTGGCGACAAATGCGGCTGGCACTGCTGCAATGGTCGCCGCATGCTGATGGCCGCCGCTCGTGCTGATTGCAGGCTCCACCGCCGGCACACTTCGGAGCATTCCCAATCCAATGACAGCGAGTGCAAACGCCGTCGCAAACTTACGGGAGGATTGTCGCATTCGTTGCTCCTGGTAGATGATCGAAAATAATTTCCGTGTGGCGGCGAACGTTTGGCCGAACCCTGCTCGAACCTGCTCCAGAACGCGACCACATCGTAGTCCGGGCAATCGGCCAGACCGAAGTGGCATTGGGCCAGAAACGCAGCGCCGATTACTACGAAGCGCTGCTGGTATCAAACTTCGAGGAGTTTCAGCGGCGATCCAGGATGATGGACAACATGCTGTTTCTCGCCCGCTCCGAGCATCCGCAGGCGACCATCGAATGTGTGCAGCTCGATGTAGCGGGTGAATTCAAACGCATGGCCGATTATTTCGAGGGCCTCGCCGCAGGACGCGGTCTTGATTTTACCCTCAAGGGAAGCGGTACCGTCGTGGCCGACCTGATACTCCTGCGACGCGCGCTCGCCAACCTGGTTTCGAACGCCATTCAATATACAGACTCTGACTCGACGATTCTGCTTTCGAGCAGCGGCAGTGAACATGGCATGACCCTCCGGATTGAAAATGACGGCGAGGCGATTCCCGCGTTGCAGTTGCCGCGTCTGTTCGATCGTTTTTACCGGGCCGGCGTGTCCCGTCGCGGGTCGTCGCAATCGAGCGGACTTGGACTGTCCATCGTGCGGACGATCATGTCAATGCACGGGGGTCAAGGTAGCGTTGCGAGCGACGCTGGCAAGACCCGGTTCAGTCTTGTGTTTCCATCGAGAGCTCGCGGCAGATCGTGAAAAAGCCCGCGACGACCGCGGGCTTGATCATTGGAATCGATGGAGGCGGGGGTCGGGATCGAACCGGCGTACACGGCTTTGCAGGCCGAATCAGTCTCTTATAATCAATGACCTGCATGCCCACCACACTTTTCACCACACGACCGCTGACCCGAATAACGTAATTTTTTACGCAAGATTTTTATCTTCGACAGTACGCTTCTGAAAAATATCGTTAGCTCGTATACCGCTGCGATATGCATGTGATCGGGGGTCTTCTAAACATCAATCCCCAGGAGACAACCCAATGAACCGCTCGGTCATTTTCGCATGCGTTTTTGTTGCCCGCCTCGGCACCAGCACCAGATCCTCGACGATGCCCAGCCCCGAAATGACGAAATTGACGGGCGCGATCGCGTACGGCACCAGCAGCACGGTTGCCGGTCGCAACCAACGGGGACGCTCAGGATGCGTGAGCGCAAACCAGAGCATGCGCAGGTCGGCCCGACTGACACACCACAGGGTCAACAGCGGTTTCTTCACGAGCGTTTTCTCAGGATGAAGGGCTTCCGGATGCCGGCATCGGTCGCCAGGACCGAAACGACAGGCAGACACGATGTGCGCCGATCACGCCAGCGGTAGCGGCTGAGCCACAGATGGCGTGAATGTTGAAAATCACACAGGCGCGCGGCCGCAGGACGGGATTCGCCATGGCATTGGTCAATACAACACGCGGGCCGAAATCGTCCCTTCGATTTCCTGCAACTGGTGCAGCGCCACGGTTGAACAGTCGGCATCGATATCCATCACCATGTAGCCTACCGCATCGTTCGTCATCAAATTTTGTGCGGAAATGTTAAAGCCATTTTCGGCAAAAATGCGATTAACGGCCGACAATACGCCTGGAATGTTCCGGTGTATGTGCAGCAAACGATGTTTGCCAGCGAGTAACGGTACCGCGACTTCCGGAAAGTTCACGGCGGACAACGTGGCCCCGGTATCTGAGTAACGGACAAATTTCTCGGCAACTTCCAGACCGATATTGGCTTGGGCTTCCAGCGTCGAACCTCCGATGTGCGGCGTTAAAATGACGTTGTCGAATCGGCGCAGCGGGGACAGGAATTCTTCATCGTTGGTTTTCGGTTCTTTCGGAAATACATCGATCGATGCGCCGCCAAGATGCTTGTTTTCCAGCGCCGCAGCCAGCGCATCGATATCGACACAACTACCGCGCGCGGCGTTGATAAAGATGCTGTCGCGCTTCATCTGCGCAAACTGTACGGCGCCCATCATGCCTTCGGTCGACACCGTTTCAGGCACATGCAGGGTTACGACATCGGCTTGCGCCAGCAGATCATCCAGAGTACCCAGTTGACGCGCATTTCCCATGGGCATTTTTGTGATGACATCATGGTAAATCACGTACATCCCCAGTGCTTCGGCGAGTACCGACAACTGACTGCCGATGTTGCCATAGCCGACAATACCCAGCGTCTTGCCGCGGGTTTCGAACGAGCGCTCTGCGGATTTCGACCAGCCGCCGCGATGCACCAGTGCGTTTTTCTCCGGGATGCCGCGCAATAACAGGATGGCTTCGGCCAGCACCAGTTCCGCCACCGAACGCGTATTCGAATATGGCGCGTTAAAAACAGGAATTCCTTTGAGCATGGCGGCGCGCAGGTCGACCTGGTTGGTGCCGATACAGAAGCAGCCTATCGCAATCAATTTATCGGCCGCTTGCAATACTCTTTCATTGATTTCGGTACGCGAGCGGATGCCGACAAAGTGGGCTTTTCTGATTTTTTCGATCAACGTCTCTTCATCGAGCGCCGTACGCACGTAGTCGATATTGGCGTAGCCATTGCTGTTCAAGACATCGATGGCATTCTTGTGTACACCTTCCAACAACAGAAAGCGGATTTTCGATTTATCGATAGACAATTGGCTCACTCTGTTCCTGTCCGGTTGGTGTGCATGGTCATGTTGAACATCAGGCCGAAAAAGAAGAGCCGCAACCGCAAGTGGAGGTCGCGCCCGGATTTTTGATGACGAACTGCGCCCCTTCGAGGTCATCCTTGTAATCGATTTCTGCGCCGACCAGATATTGGTAACTCATCGAGTCGATCAGTAATTGCACACCATTTTTTTCTAGTGTCGTGTCATCTTCACTGGTGACTTCGTCAAAAGTAAAGCCGTACTGGAACCCTGAGCAACCGCCACCCTGCACAAATACCCGCAACTTCAGGTCCGCGTTTCCTTCTTCTTCAATCATTTGGGCGACTTTCATTGCTGCGTTATCCGTAAAAATGATCGCTGCCGGCATTTCAACAATTGCATTCATCTATCACTCCAGGTAAGTATCAAAAATCAAACCACGCCAGCTCGTGCGGCCTGCTCATCGGCATGGTACGAACTGCGCACCATCGGCCCGCACGCTGCATTCACAAAGCCCATCCTGTAAGCTTCTTGCTCATACATCTTGAACATCTCCGGGTGCACATAGCGGCGCACCGGCAGGTGACCGCCGGACGGCTGCAGGTACTGGCCGACGGTCAGCATCGTGACGTCATGCGCCCGCAGATCGTGCATGACTTGCAGGATCTCGGCATCGGTCTCACCCAGTCCAACCATGATTCCGGATTTGGTTGGTATGGTGGGATGTCGCTGCTTGAAATGCTGCAGCAGGTTCAGCGAATTCTGAAAATCCGCGCCGGGACGCGCTTCCTTGTAGAGGCGCGGCACGGTTTCGATGTTGTGATTCAAGACGTCCGGCGGCGCGGCGCTGAGGATTTCCAGCGCCAGCGAAAGCCGGCCACCGAAATCAGGGGTCAGGATTTCGATGCGCGTGGCGGGCGCCCTAGCGCGGATCTGGCGAATACATTCGACGAAATGACCAGCACCGCCGTCGCGCAAATCATCGCGGTCCACCGAGGTGATGACGACGTAATTGAGCTTCATTAACGCAATGGTTTTGGCGAGCCGTTCCGGTTCGTTGGCGTCGAGTGCATCAGGGCGGCCCGTGCTGACGTTACAAAACCGACAACGCCGCGTACATTTGTCCCCCATGATCATGAAGGTCGCGGTGCCCTTGCTCCAGCATTCGCCAATATTGGGACAGGATGCCTCCGAACATACGGTCACCAGCGCGTTGCTCCGTACGATGTCCTTGATGTCGCTGTAGCGGCCCGACGATGAGGGCGCCCTGGCGCGAATCCATCCTGGCTTGGGTAATTTTTCGTCGGGGGGGACCACATCCCGTTTGGTCTTCTGCGAGCCTCTTTGCTGATCCGGCCGATGATGTAGATGATTGGTCTCGGATAAAGGCGGCAGTACAGATACGATATTTCTGAAGGTGATGGTTTCGGTGGTCATCTTACTGGCGTCCTTACTGATTGAGTGATCAATCCCAACGATCGTCGCGCACCTGAATCACGCCATTTTCCATGCGCACCGGAAACGTGCTGGTCGGTTCATATGCCGGCGCAGACAATGCCGCCCCGGTGCGAATGCAAAAACGTGCACCGTGGCGCGGGCAAATGATCTGGTCGCCTTCGACGGTGCCGCCGGTGAGCTTTCCACCATCATGGGTGCAGACGTCTTCGATGGCGTAAAACTGGCCGCCCAGGTTGAAAACAACGATCTGCGTATCCTCCACATCGACAATCCGACGCTCGCCGGGGGCCAATTCCTCGGTACGCGCAACTGTGATCCATTCACTCATACAGCCAACACTTCGATCTCCGGCTCAATCGTCCGGACCAGATTTTCGATGCCTTTGAGGGTGCCTGAGATCGAGCTCGGACAGGTGCCACAGGCGCCCTGATAGTGGATGCTGAGGTAATTACCGGCGAGGCCGACGACGTGCAGGTCGCCCCCGTCGCCTTGCAAAGAGGGGCGGATTTGCACGTCGAGCAGATCGTTGATGTCGTCCAGTCGCTGCAAATCTTCATCACTGAGATCAAGGATTGCCGTACTCGCTGCGGCAACCGTGGCGGCCGATTGCGTCGCCGCTGCCGGTGCTGCGCGTAGCGGTACGGCAATCAGGCGCACCAGGTCCGGCCAGTCGGCCTCCCCGTCCTGCGTGACGGTAAGCCAGCGATCGACGTAAAACACATTGCTGACATGCTCGATGTCGAACAGCTCCGAGGCAAGCGCATCGCCCGCGGCCTGCTCGGCATTCTCGTACGAGTGCGTAACGCCCCACGTCAGTGGCTCATGGAGCGTGAACTTCACCGCATTCGGATTGGGCGTGTCTTCGATCTCGGCAATTTTTGGCATCATCATTCCCTTTCTATGGAATCAGGGTCAGGCATCGCCGATCGTGGCTTGCATCGGATCATGTTCGGCCTCGGTGGATGTGTCCTCGATGGCATTGAGTGCGGCATGCAGTGTGTGCCATGGAAGCACCGCGCATTTGACACGCACCGGAAGGTCGCGGATGCCCGAAAAGACCCGCAGCCGTCCGATGTGGGGAGCGTCGGCAAGTTCGAGCTTGCCAGTCGCCATACCGAGAAATTCACTGATTAAAACTTCCGCTTCGGCCCGCGTCTTGCCTTTGACAGCCATCGTCATCATCGACGCCGAGGACTTGCAGATCGCGCACGCCGACCCCTCGAACGCGATGCCATCGATGGACTCGCCGGCGAGGTCAGTACCGCACGCTCCACCCATAGTGAGTTCAACGTCGATATGGTCGCCACAGAGCGGGTTGTGGCCCACCGCGTGATGGCTGGGGCACGCGAGCGTGCCGTAGTTACGTGGCTTCTTGTTGTGATCGAGGATTACCTCTTGATACAACGCTCTGGGATCGGCCATCATGAAAACACTTTCTGCACGGTGCGGATACCGGCAATCAGGGCATCAACTTCAGCCATGGTGTTATAAAACGCAAACGAGGCGCGCGACGTGGCTGGCACCTTGAAGCGCTGCATCACCGGCTGCGCGCAATGGTGTCCGGTGCGTACGGCGACACCTTCCAGATTGAGCAGTGTCCCGATGTCGTGCGGATGCACACCGTCGACTGTGAAAGACAGCACTGCTGCCTTGCGCGACGCGGTGCCGATGATGCGCACGCCCGGCAGCCGAATCATCTGCTCGGTCGCGTAGTCGAGCAGCGCAAGTTCGTGCGCGGCAATCGTGTCCATGCCGATTGCCGACAGATAATCAACGGCGGCACCAAGGCCGATTGCGGCGGCGATCGGCGGCGTACCGGCCTCGAATTTATGCGGGATCGTGTTGTACGTTGTTTTCTCGAACGTGACCGACAAGATCATGTCGCCGCCGCCCTTGAATGGCTGCATCGACTCCAGCAGTGCGGCTTTGCCAAAAAGAATGCCGATGCCGGTCGGGCCACACAGCTTGTGGCCGGAAAAAGCGTAAAAATCGCAATCGAGATCCTGCACGTCGACCCGCATGTGCGGCGCCGCTTGCGCACCATCGACCAGCACCGGCACCCCGCGCGCATGGGCAAAGGCAATCATCCGCTTGACCGGATTGATCGTGCCTAGCGCGTTCGAGACGTGCGTCACGCCGACGAACCTGGTGCGCCCGTTGAACAGATTTTCATATTCGTCGATCAGCAGCTCGCCGGCGTCATTGACCGGCACCACGCGAATGGTCGCGCCTTTTTCTTCCGCCAGCATCTGCCACGGCACGATGTTCGAATGGTGCTCGAGCGTGGTCAGGATGATTTCGTCGCCTGGTCCGATGAACTTGCGCCCGTAGCCGTGCATGACCAGGTTGATCGCATCGGTGGTGCCGCTGGTGAAGATCACTTCGCGCTCTTCCCGCGCGTGGATGAAGTGCTGCAACGTGCGACGTGCTGTCTCGAATTCGTTGGTCGCAAGTTCCGACAGGGTATGTACCGCCCGATTGATATTGGCGTGCTGCGTGGTCTGGTAACGCACCAGGCGGTCGATGATCTGCTGCGGCATCTGACTCGAGGCCGCATTGTCGAGATACACCAGCGGCTTACCATTGACCTGGAGCTTGAGAATCGGGAAATCGGCGCGAATCCGCTCAACGTCGAATCGCGCTGCCGTGTGCGCTGCCTGCGTCGCCGCTGCTGCTGCCTTTGGTGCCGTCTGGATGGTGGTCATGGCAGGCTCGTGGTTTGTTCGAGCACCGTCTGCTCGAGCTGGCGCTTGAGCGATGCAACCGGGATCCGGTCGATGACTTCGGCGCCGAACGCATAGGTCAGCAGGTTACGGGCAGCAGTCTCGGACAAGCCACGGCTCTGCAGATAAAATATCTCTTCGTGGTCGAGCTGGCCGACGGTCGCACCGTGCGTGCACTTCACATCGGATGCGAAAATCTCCAGTTGTGGCTTGGTGTCGATGTGCGCCTTGCCTGTCAATAGCAGGTTGCGGTTTGACTGTCGGGCGTCGGTACGCTGCGCGCCTTCGCGCACCATGACCTTGCCGTTAAACACTGCATGCGCACTGCCACCGACGATGCATTTGTGCAGCTGGTGGCTCGCGCCGTGTGGCTTGGCATGGTCGATCAGGGTGTGGGTGTCGGCCAGTTGTCGTCCCGAGATCAGCGTCAGGCCGTCGAGCGCGCAAGTGGCGCCTTCGGCCTCTTGCACCACCTTTAGGTTGTAGCGTGAGATGCGCGCACCAAGTGCAACGCTCACCGACTGATAATTGCTGGCGCGTCCGAGTGATACGGCGCAGTTTGCGACATGAAACGCTTTACTGCCTTCGCGCTGAACCCGAACGTGATTTACACAGGCGTTGTCTGCCAGCGCGATTTCGGTCACGGCGTTGGTGAAATGCGCCTCCTCCTGCCAGCGTGGCTGGTACAACACGACGTAGTCCTCGACCACCGTCACGGCACTGCCGGGCTCGGCAACCACCAGGCAACGGGGCGTGCTGACGACATCTTTTTGGGTTGCGATAAACAACAGATGCACTGGCGCTTCCACGGCGACGTCGCGCGGCACGAGGACGACTGCGGCATCATGCAGGAATGCGGTATTTTGCGCAGTGAATGCATCGTTGTCGAAGGCCGCATGACGGCCCAGATGCGGCGCGATCCTGGTCGCGTGCGCAGCAATGGCTGCCGACAGGTTCGACGCCACCACGCCACTGTCGGCGCCGATATCACCCTTAGCGATGGAAAACTGCGGCGCATACATGCCGTCAATGAACACCAGCCGGGTAGTCGCCTCTTCGATAAAAAATTGCGCGACGTCGCCCACTTCCAGAGGCGTTACGCTCTGTGCCGGCCCAAATGACATGCTGGTCAATGGAGAAATATCGGTAAAGCGCCACTCTTCGTCACGTGTAGTGGGAAGGGCCAGCACACCGACGCGCTCGAGGGCTGCCCTGCGCAGTGCATTCAGCCACGCCAGCGGGCTTGAAGCCAGCTGCGGCTGCCCTGTCAACAGGCCTGCAAGATAACTCCCGGCGATGGTCGGAGCCGGCGCGGTAGTTTTGCTCATGCGGTTACACCTTTGGCAGCCTTCGCCGCAGTCTTATATTCGGCGCCGACCCATTCGTAGCCCCGCAACTCGAGCTCCAGTGCAAGCTCCTTGCCACCTGTCTTGATGATGCGACCGGCGTCCATGACATGCACGTAGTCCGGCACGATATAGTTCAAGAGACGCTGATAGTGCGTCACCAT
>JACMQD010000315.1 GCA_014377155.1 Herminiimonas sp. | reverse complement strand
TAGGGTTGGTCGTTGCCGTTGTCCGGCATCGGCTTTCATTCAGCCTGGGAGGATGCCTAGCATTGCCTTTGTTAATTTGCGTTGAACAGGCAGCAAAATTCCTCTGGCAATAGCTTCATATTCCGCATCCAACGCCTCCCGCTCATCCGCGATCGCCTGCGCAGAAGCACTCTCCTCACCGACCATTGCAGTAGCAAGTTCAAGCTTCATGTCCAACATCGACCATTGCTCGTTCAGCCGATCGGCGTGTTCCATCATCTGCAGTGAAGCGGCATGCAGTGCGGGTGGCATCGCGGCTTGCAGGTAAGTCAGCCACGGTTCCCAGTCGATGAAGAATTCCATGCGCATGTCGGCATCGCCAAGTCGCTCTTCGAGCAGGTCGGCCAGCACGGCGGTTTGCGCATCGCTGATTCTTTCGGCGGCCCACTGCATTTGCTCCGGGGATGGTTCGGGCGTCCACATCAGGCGATACAGCCGGATCTGACAGGCTGCGGTCAGGTCATTAATCGACACATCGGGACGACGGTCTATTGCGGTGTCCTCGATCAGTTCCGCCATGACCGCTTCGGCGTAGACCTTGTTACCCAGTGCGATCAGGGTCTCGCGGTCGTGTCCGCCTCTCAGGGCGTCGCTTTGCTCTTTTGCCAATTCGAAAATGTGAAGCGCCGCTACCGGCCGGCCCTGGTGGGTATCCTGCGTTGTTTGTGCTGCGTCGATAATGCGGTGCAAGAGTGTTTGGTCACGCGAGACGTCGCTGAGCAGGATTGCGATCCGCTCGCCCATCATTTCCTGCAGCGGACGGGGTTCCTCGGCGGCGAGGGTCTGCAATGCTTCCAGCAGCCTGATGAATGGCATCAGTCTTTGCGCACCCTGATTGGCTGTGATGTCGGTTTCAATCTGGTCCCACACGTCGCGCAGCGCGGCGATGTCGTCGTCTTCCAGCCCGGCCAGCGCACACCAGTAGTTGACCTGCGACGCCAGCATCAAGCCATTGCCGGAGACGGCGCTGACCCTGAACACGGCCATCCGCTGGTTTGGTGCGTCCAGGCCGCCACCGCGCTGCAGGAAGAGTTCCGGGCCGGTGCGTGATTGCAGCAACGCTTCGATCCGCTCCAGCACCGCTTCGCTCAGCGGATTATGTTCCAGCAGGATTTTCCACGGCTGTGCGATCCGGGTGAGTGAATCGGGAATGTCCCGCAGGTAGTTGCTGGTGGCATCCAGAATCGAGATCGACGGTGGTATGCCTGGCAGGGCGATCAGATTGTTCGCGTGCACATCCAGTACCAGCAGTCCGGATGGCAGTTCGGGCAGGCGCGCGAGCTGGTTTTCTGAAAGACAGAGATGGAGCAGGCTTGCTGGCAGGTCGGGCAGGGCATGCAGCTGGTTGCAGGCTGCCTGCAGTGTGAGCAGATGCGGCGGCAGGTCCGTGAACATCTCGATCCGGTTGTTTTGTACGGCCAGGGTTTCGAGCGTGTGTGGCAGCGCCGCAATTGCAACGATGCCTGCATTTGATGCATGCAGATGCTTCAGCGCCCGGGGCAGGACGTCGAGTTTGTTGATCGTGCAGCCGGCCAGAGTCAAGGTCTGGACCCACTCAAGGTCTCTTATGCATGCGGGCAACACGGTCAACCCGGTGAGTTCGAGTTCGGTCTGACGCCGTTTGCGCGCGGTGCGGATCGCCTCGGATGCCAGGGTGCGGGCAGGGCGCTCCTCAGGCGACGCGCTTCGTTCCCAAGCGACGAGTTCCGTTTCGATGCGCATCATGCCGGCGATTGCGTCCCGGCTCGTCGCTGCCGCGCGCGGTACCGCCGCTCCTTCTTTCGCCGGCGTCAGCGGCTGCTCTGGAGGGCCGGGGGACGGCAAGGGGGTCTGATCCATGCGTGGATTTCGTGGTATTGGGCGCGATGACCAAGATACCCACAACCATCCGGTATTTGATTTGCGCGGCGATAATCAGTCGGTCAGCGTTTCCCGTAATCTGGCAACGAATTGATTTCAAGTTTGGAAATAAAAAATCCCGCCTACCTTTCGCAAGGTGGGCGGGATTTTTAATGCGCGTCAAACCCGCCGACGCGGGGCCGGAAGTTGCAGGCTTGATTTAGCGCGGGCTACCGCGACGCACCAGATTCACGATTGCCAGCAGAATCAAGGCGCCGATGAATGAAACCGCGAGGCCACCGAGGCTGAAGTCGTTCGAGTTGATCGTGCCTTGGCCGAGCAATGGCGCGATCAGCCAACCACCCAGCATGGCGCCGATGATACCGACGACCACGTTGAGGAACATGCCTTGCTGCGCATTGGTCCGCATGACCATGCTAGCAAGCCATCCGATGATGCCGCCGACGACGATCCAGATTAAAAAGTTCATGTGGAGCTCCTATGAGTTAAAAAACAGCAATGCTGGTTGAACACTTCGGCCTTCACGATCCCGCTGGCGATTCCCTGCACCGGTAACGGTTTGCGTGCGTGCGATAATTTGCCGGATGGGACACGCCCTCTCACTGCTGATCGCCTTGGGTTCCGCTGCATCATTCGCGAGGCGATTCGTAGGCTTTGCCGCACAGGTCAGGTTGTCAGATTGCTCTTTCATGCACGCATCGGGTATCAGAAATCGCCCGATTCGCCTGTAGGATTTCCGGTAAGGCACGTACGGCCGAGCTTGCGTTGAAGACTGTTTGTCTTGGACGGACGCCATTTTCGTGAGTGTGAATTGTTCATCAACGAATCGTCGGGAGCCGCGCATTCCCAATCTCTTGAAAACAAGCCCATGCCGCAAGAACTAACGCCCGCAAGATCGCTTGTGCTTTTCTGCAAGGTCATCGACAACTACGGCGACGTCGGTATTTGCTGGCGCCTGTCGAGGCAGCTACAGCAGGAGCATGCTATCTCGGTCACCCTGTGGATCGATGATTTGGCGAGCTTTCGGCGGATCTGTCCGGAAGTCGCCACCGACATCGCCGAACAACGGATTGCTGGCGTGACCGTTCGCCATTGGCGGGACCAGGAGGGGGTATTTTCGGCAAGCGAGGTGGCCGATATCGTCATCGAATTTTTCGCGTGCGATATTCCCGAAGGCTATATCGCGGCGATGGTGCAGTGTGATCCGAAGCCGGTGTGGATCAATCTCGAAGGGCTGACTGCCGAAGCCTGGGTAGAAGGTTGCCACCTGCTGTCGTCGCCGCATCCGCGCTTGCCGTTGACCAAATATTTCTTTTTCCCGGGATTCACGCGTCGTACCGGCGGTTTGTTGCACGAGGCTGCACTGACGCAGCAGCGTCGGCAATTTCAATCGGATCGGTCATCACAGATGACATTTCTCGGCGGGCTAGGCGTGAGCGCTGCCGAAGCTGCTTCGTTGAAGGTGTCGTTGTTCTGCTATCCGCATGCACCGGTGTCGGCGCTCTTCGATGCATGGGAACACGGTGATCGTGGCGTCATCTGCCTGGTGCCGGAAGGCGTGGCGATCGACGCGGTCACGGCCTTTCTTGAAAGCGCGCCGCATGCCGGCGCCGCGCGTACCAGGGGCGCGCTCACGGTGCGGGTGTTGCCATTCGTCGCGCAACCGGATTACGACAAGCTGTTGTGGGCCTGCGACCTGAATTTCGTGCGGGGCGAAGATTCCTTCGTGCGCGCGCTATGGGCGGGAAGGCCGTTCATCTGGCACATCTACCCGCAGGATAAAGATCTGCATCACGTGAAATTGCGGGCGTTCCTGGATTGCTACCGAATCGGTACCCGGAGCTGGCGCACGTTGTCGTTGCTGTGGAATGGTGTCGAGATTGACGATCCGGCTGATCTGTCCGATGCGTGGGCAGAGATGCAGACCGACTTGCATTACCTTGCCGGCGCGGCGCCCGAATGGGAGCGCGAAATGCTGGCGCACGGCGATCTGGCGGCGAATTTGCTCGCCTTCTGCGCCTCGGTCAAGCCGAACACCGGATAAAGCCGGGTATAATTCAGGGTTACCCAAAACGCTTGGTGTGCAGGATTGCGCATCGCGCTACAGTCTAATAAAAAAGCGGCATTTAATTTTTATATAACTTCATTTTTACGGTCATTTTCTATGAAACCTGCAAAAGAAATTCGCGTTGGCAACATCATCATGGTGGATGGCAAGCCATTCATCGTGCTGCGTTCCGATGTCAATGGTTCGAGCCGCACGGGCTTCACCTACAAGTGGAAGACGAAGAACCTCCTGACGGGCGCACCGATGGAAAACGTTTTCCGCGGTGACGACAAGTTCGAAGTCGTGGTGCTCGACAAGAAGCCAGTCACGTTTTCGTATTTCGCGGACCCACTGTTCGTGTTCATGGACGAAGAGTTCAACCAGTACGAGATCGAAGAAGAAAACCTTGGGGACGCCCTGCATTACCTGAAGGACGGCATGGAATGCGAAGCGGTTTTCTACGACGGCAAGGCGATCTCCGTCGAGCTGCCGATCACCATCGCGCGCCAGGTGGTCTACGCGGAGCCTGCGGTCAAGGGCAATACCTCGGGTAACGTGCTCAAGGAAGCCAGGCTGGAAAACGCGATCGAGGCAAATCGCCACACGATCCAGGTGCCACTGTTCGTGAGCCAGGATGACGTCATCGAAATCGATACGCGTACCAACGAGTACAAGAAAGTGGTGCGGAACTGAGGTTCCGGGCAGGTACCGGAAAGGTACCCCACCTACCTGGATTCAAGGAAACGCTGCCGATCAAGGCGGCGTTTTTTTTTCGTCGGTCGCTGCGATCGCAGTGCAGCCGGCGTTATTTTTTTTATATTAAATCGTCGGTTCTCTTCGCTTTCTGGTGTTCGGCTTCGTTTCTCCGGGAAAGGTGACTTCGTTCCCTCCCTACCATGTTCGTTTTGCAGCAAATTCCAATCGAATGTCACCAGGAGGATTTCCCCGTGCGAACCAGTTCCGTTCCGATGCAAATGTTCAGTAACCGAAGCGATGGCGACGCGCTGGTGCCGCGTCAGCAGCTGAAGCAGGAGATGCGTCAGAAATCGACGCAATTTGCACGCGCACTGCCAAATGAAATCCGGGGGTGCATGGGATTGAACACCGCGCGTTCGCGTGCCTTGAATGCGGCGAAGGAACACGTTCAAGACTTTTATTCGGCGCATGTCAATGACAAAAGCAATCTCGCCATGTCCGGGATGAGCGCTGCACAAGCGCGGCAGGCAGGCCTGGACGAAGCGATGACGGGTCGACGCGCGAGCTTCGCTTCGATTGCCCGGCAGGCCGATGATCTGGTCAAGATAGCGCGGCTCGACAAAGACATCGCCGGCGTGAAGATGAATCGTGAATCCCGGCAGGTTCTGGCAGGCGTGCTCGACACCCTGAAGCTCGGTGCGGAAAGCATGAAACTGTCTGCTGTCGAAAACGCACGCCTCGGACGCCGCGTGCTGCCGTTGTCACTTGATACCCCCCGGTTTGCAGAATTCCTGCGAACGCAGGATCATGCATTGCAAGAGGTGGTCGACTGCTGCCGTCGTCCGCGCGACTCGGAGGCGCGGCTGCAGCAAGTTTTGACGGAGCTTGCGGTCGACTATCTCAGCGTGAACAACCAGAGACCAGACCTGACGTTGGTGCAATTTGCGGAGTTCAGCGGCGGAACCCAGCAAAAATCCTATGATTGCAGCGGTCCGCTGGAAACCGCCACGCTGAAGCTGCATCGCAGTCTGCTGATGGGTGACATGCAGAATTGGCAGAACCGGCTGGCCCGGTTCAAAGATCAGCCCGAATCGAAACAGCGTGCATCGATGATTCTGCAAACGGTGATCGGGGGTCTCACGGACCTGGAGGAATGGATCGTTGCGGCAGGCAAGCATCCAACGGCAGGCGGCCAGGCCCGCATGATGGGCACTCGCGAAGAACATGAATATGGCGGAAACCCGCGACTTGGCGATACGGTCGAGGACAGTCAGTACGGTCCGTCGCAAAGGCAGAAGCGACTCTATCCGGTGGTGAAGTTGCCCGAGATCGCACAACAGTACGAGAGCAAGCATGGCATGCCTCTGGTCAACAATCGCAACCTGCAGGCTTGGATCCAGAGCAAAGGATTCGGTGACGATATGCGTCTCATGCTGAACCCGGCATCGCGGCTGCGTATCGCGCAAACCGATTCCACGGCGACCGCGCTGTTGAATACCGATACGTTTCGCCGGTAAGCTGCAGTCCTGCGGCAAACGCCCGGATGCGATTTGTTGCGGGTGCGATCTGGCGGTGCTTCCCGCTTCCCGCTTCCCGCTTCCCGCTTCCCGCTTCCCGCTCCCAATATTGTCGTGGCGAAGCGGGCGACCCGCGATTGCGTGCCCGCCGGCCCGCTTCAGGCCTGCGCAACCTGCAGGATCAGCTTTCCGAAATTTTTTCCTTCGAAGAGCATCAGCAACGTCTGTGGGAAGTTTTCCAGCCCCTGGACGATATCTTCACGGGTCTTGAACGTCCCGGCCTGCATCCATTTCGCCATCTCCGCGACGCCGACCGGATAACGGTCGGCGTAGTCGAACACGACGATACCTTCCATCCGCGCCCGATTGACCAGTAGCGACAGGTAGTTCGCCGGCCCTTTTACAGGGGTCGTGTTGTTGTACTGTGAAATCGCGCCGCAGATGATGATCCGGGCTTTCAGGTTGATACGGGTCAGGACCGTGTCGAGAATCTCACCGCCGACGTTGTCGAAATAAATGTCGACGCCGTCGGGACAATGGGTTTTCAGGCCATCCTTGACCGAACCGTTCTTGTAATCGATGCAGGCGTCGAAGCCGAGTTCGTTCACCACGAAATCGCACTTGTCCTTTCCGCCCGCGATACCGACCACGCGGCAACCCTTGTGCTTGGCGACCTGGCCGACGGTCTGGCCGACCGCGCCGGCCGCGCCGGATACCACCACGGTCTCACCGGCCTTCGGCAAGCCGACTTCCAGCAGGCCGAAATACGCCGTCATGCCGGGCATGCCGAGCGCATTCAGGTATTTCGGGAGCGGTGCCGCGGCGGGGTCCACCTTGTAGAAACCTGCAGTCTTGTCCGTCGCTGCACCGACCCAGTATTGCTGAACGCCAGTGCCACCGCAGACCGTATCGCCGACTGCAAATTTCGGTGATTTCGAGGCGAGCACCACGCCAGCGCCGCCCGCCCGCATGACTTCGTCGATGGCGACCGGCCGGATATACGATTTGCCGTCGTTCATCCAGCCACGCATTGCCGGATCGAGCGAGATGTAGAGCACCTTGACCAGGATTTCCCCATCGGCCAGCTCCGGCACCGGGACGGTCGTGAACGTCCAATCGGTTGGCTTCGGCATGCCGACCGGTCTTGCTGCCAGGCGGTATTGCTGGTTCTGGGTGGGGATCGACATGGAAACTCCTGTTTTTCGAAAAATTAGGCCGATGCGATCGCGCTCGGAAGCGCACGACCATGATCGGTTCGACGTTGCAGCGGCGACTATAGCGCATTATGGAACGGTCGTGCTTTTTTAAATCTATAACAGTTGAGGAACTTAATGAACTTGCTGGAGACCAACCGATGCGCCGCATATTTCTGCCCGCTTTACAGGGAAATCGAGATGATTTTCCGCTTTGTAGATTCTGAGCCGACTGTTGATCTTGCCCGGGTTTTCCTGCCGGTAGCCCACATCGCCTGCTTTATCCGACATCGATATCGTCGTGTCAATCGTACGTTTTAACAATTTCAGGAGATACCATGCTTCGATCCGAAACGCTATTTGGCAAGCGCGATAACACCACCAATTCTCCCGGCACACCGGCGTCCAATCTCGGTGGTGGCGGTCCCTTGTTGCAGACAGGTGCCAGCGGCCTGCCGAAGGTTCCTACGCCTGCGGAACGCGCCAGCACCGGCAGCACCCTGCCGGCGCCACCGGTGGATACGTCCCAGCACAGCACCAACGAAGTCGGCAGCAAGCTGATCGTCGGCCCGAACATCAAGCTCAAGGGCGTCGAGATCAGCGATTGCGACACGCTCGTTGTCGAAGGCCGGGTCGAGGCCACCATGAATTCTCGCGTGATACAGATCGCTGAAATGGGTGCCTTCACCGGTTCGGCGGAAGTCGACCTGGCGGAAATCCATGGCGACTTCGAGGGCGAACTGACGGTCCGTCAGAAGCTGGTCATCTTTGGTACAGGCAAGGTGTCGGGCAAGATCCGCTATGGCAAGCTGGTCGTCGAAGAGGGTGGACAGCTGTCCGGCGATGTCCAATCCGGCGGCGTCGCGTCGACACCGCGCTCGCTGTCGGTGGCGAAGGCAGCGCTTTAACGATTCGCTGTGACAAATCGCGGATGAAGTAATGTTTTAACGCGCGTCCTGCGGGACGCGCGAAGCGCCAGCGCCTGGCTTCAGGTAATGGCGCTTTTTTGTGTCCTGGATTGTAAGTGGTGGGGCTCTGGAATGACTGCAGGTGCCATGCGACAATGTCGGATGCGGTCTCGCTACCGACTGCCAGCCTTGCCAATGACATCATGACGACTCTCCAATACATTCTTACCCTGTCCTGCCTCGACCAGCGCGGCATCGTGCATCGCGTCTCGGGCTTTTTGGCCGACCACGGATGCAACATCATCGACTCGGCGCAGTTCGGCGACGCGCAGTCGAAACTGTTCTTCATGCGGGTGCATTTTTCTGCAGAGAATCCGGAAGTGACGGACGCCGCGCTGCGGTCGCAATTTGCCGTGCTCGGTGCATCGATGCAGATGAACTGGCAGTTGAACGATGCGCGCAAGAAGCCGCGCATGACGCTGATGGTGTCGAAGATCGGTCATTGCCTCAACGACCTGCTGTTCCGCTATAAAAGCGGCCTGCTGCCGGTCGAGATCCCGGCGATCATTTCGAATCACACCGACTTTTATCAGCTCGCCGCCAGCTATAACATTCCGTTTCATCACCTGCCGCTGGCAGCCGGCGCATCACCGCAAGCAAAGCAGTCGCAGGAACAGCGGGTGCTCGAAATTATCGAAGGCACGCAGACTGACTTGGTGGTGCTGGCGCGCTACATGCAAATACTGTCGCCGCAGATGTGTACCGCACTCAAGGGCCGTGCGATCAACATCCATCACTCGTTCCTGCCGAGTTTCAAGGGTGCCCGGCCGTATGCTCAGGCGCACGAGCGCGGCGTCAAGCTGATCGGCGCGACTGCACATTTCGTGACGGGTGACCTCGACGAAGGGCCGATCATCGAACAGGACGTGGAGCGGGTCGATCATGCAATGGGGCCGGAGACGCTGACCGCCATCGGGCGTGATGTGGAATGCGTCGTCCTGGCGCGTGCAGTGAAGTGGTTCGTCGAGCATCGCATCCT
>JACMQD010000314.1 GCA_014377155.1 Herminiimonas sp. | reverse complement strand
GGAATGGTGTATTGGCCGAACTTGCGCAGGAACGGCGCGATCAGCAGCGCCACCAGGCAAAAGCCCCCCGTCCAGCCCATGATATACGCCAAGCCGTCGAAGCCTTGCAGATACAGGCCGCCGGCCAGGCTCAGGAAACTGCCAGCCGATAGCCAGTCGGCCGCCGTGGCCATGCCGTTGAACATGGCGGGCACCCGGCGGCCGGCGACATAATATTCCGATACATCCGACGTGCGGCTGACGACACCGATGCCGGCATACAGCAAGATTGTCGCAAACATGAACAGGTAGCCGATCCACGCGCGCGGCACACCTTCCTTTTCGAGCAATGCCAGCGCAATCAGGAACAGCACGAAGCCGCCGGTATACCAGAGGTAATAGCGAGTGAGACGCCGGAAGAACGCGCTATTGGCCATCGCTACTCCGGCCCGCACGCCGCGCGTCGAGCACGCTCATGCGCCACGCATAGAGGCCGGTAATCACGACATAAATCAGGGTCGATCCCTGGGCTGCCATGTAGAACGAAAAGGGCCAGCCCAGTATCGTCAGAGCCGACAGTTCGCGCGCAAAGAAAATCACCGTCACGGTGATGCCGAACCAGGCCGCCGCCAGAATTAGGGTCAGTCGCTTGAGACTGCGCCAGTACGCGTCCTGAGGCGCCTTTCGTGCCGGCGAAACAGGCATTGCCATTAGCCGATGTCCTCGATAAAAGTAGGGCGTTGCTGCATGCGCAGTGTCACGCGAAACAGGCTTCCCGGAAACCGCGCGTCATGGCTGCGCGGATTGTTGAAAATATCGAGCTCGGCGTCATGTTGCTGCGCGATCTCGCGCACGATCGAGAGTCCCAGCCCGCTACCTTCCACATTGCTGCCCAAAATGCGATAGAAGCGCTCGAAGACATGTGCACGTTCGGTGGGCGCGATGCCGGGGCCGGTATCCTCCACTTCGAGGATGGCATGCTGCAGTTCGCCATCGGTACGCACCCTGACCGTCACCGTTCCTGCCGGTGGCGTGTAACGCACGGCATTGTCGATCAGGTTGCTCAGCAATTCGCGCAACATTATCGGATTACCTTCGATCATGATCGGATAACCAGGCTGTTCGAAACCGAGATCGATGCGATGACTAAATGAGAGCTGCACCCAGTCGTGCACCACGCTGCGCGCCAGTTCTGACAGCTCGACCGGCACCAGGGGCTTCGATTCCGGGGTCTGGTTTTCGGCGCGCGCCAGCGACAGCAGTTGGTTGATCAGCCGCGTGGCCGACTCCGAGCTTTTGGACAGCTGTTCCAGCGACTTGTGAATTTCATCCTGGCTGATCTGGCGCAGCGCCAGTTCGGTTTGCATGCGCATGCCCGCCAATGGCGTCTTCATCTGATGGGCCGCATCGGCAATAAAACGCTTTTGCATTTCGATCGATTGTGACAGGCGCGCCAGCATGTCGTTGAGCGAACGCACCAACGGCGCGATCTCTTCCGGCACCTGACCGGAATCGATCGGGCTGAGGTCGTCTGGCCGGCGTGCACGGATCCGCTGCTGCAGTTCGGCCAGCGGTGACAAGCCGCGCGACAAAGCGAACCAGACCAGCGCCAGTGCAATGGGCAAGATGATGAACTCCGGCAGGATCACGCCCTTGATGATCTGGTTGGCCAGCTGTGCGCGCTTGTCCAGCGTTTCGGCTACCTGCACGAGTGCCAAGCGCGGCACTGTCGATTCGGGCTGACCGGTTTTCAGCTTACGCAGATCGACATAAGTGAACGCGACGCGTACTTCGGTACCGCGCACCAGATCGTTACGCAGCAGGACCGACCATGGCAGAGGTTTTTCTTCACTGGCCGGAAGCGGGATGTCGCGCTCGCCGTCGACCAGGGCGCCAGTCGGTCCGAGAACCTGGTAATACACGTTGTCGACATCGTCGGCGCGCAGAATGTCACGTGCCGAGGGCGGCAGGCGCGACATTGTCTTGCCGTCGAATTCTTTAACCTGTTGCGCGAGAACCGTCACGCGGTCTTCGAGCGCGCGGTCGAATGGCTCATTGGCGATCGACTTGGCAATGAGATAGGTGATGGCGATGCTGATCGGCCACAGCAATAGAAGCGGTACCAGCATCCAGTCCAGAATTTCGCCGAACAGGGAGCGCTGCGTTGTTTCGCCGCACTGGGTATCGAGCGGTTCGGCATACACCGCATCGTCGTCGACGCCCTCCGCCGGCTCGCGCAAATGAACCTCGTGCCCGGAGTCCAGCAGGACGTGACGTGTGGCCACTGGCATGAACGCGTTCAGGTACCCGACGGCGCTACAGAACCCGGAACGACCACATCATGGAATTTTTCGAGACAGTAGCCGAGTCCGCGCACCGTCGCGATGCGCACGCCACCGACTTCGATTTTCTTGCGCAAGCGGTGGACATAGACTTCGATCGCATTGTTGCTGACTTCTTCGCCCCATTCGCACAAATGATCAACCAGTTGTTCCTTCGATACCAGGCGGCCAGTGCGTTGCAGCAGTACTTCCAGCAAGCCCAGTTCGCGCGCTGACAGGTCGAGCATCTGCTCGTTAATATAGGCGATTCGTCCGACCTGGTCATAGGACAGCGGACCGTGACGGATGACGGTCGGGCCGCCACCAGCGCCGCGTCGCGTCAATGCGCGTACGCGCGCCTCGAGTTCGGACAGGGCGAACGGCTTTGCCATATAGTCGTCGGCGCCAAGATCGAGACCTTTGACGCGCTGCTCTACCGAATCGACGGCTGTCAGAATCAGCACGGGCAAATGGGAGTTACGGGCGCGCAGCCGGCGCAGCACTTCCAGGCCCGACATCTTAGGCAGGCCCAGGTCGAGGATCAGCAAGTCGAAATCCTGGGTCGACAGCACCGAATCGGCTTCCTCACCGTTTTTCACGCAATCGGTTGCGTAGCCGGACTGGCGCAATGATCGGGTCAATCCGTCGGCTAGCACATTGTCGTCTTCTGCCAGCAGGATTCGCATGATTGGCTCGGGTCATTAATATGAAACATAGTCTATTGCGTTTGTGCCAGAGCGGCAAGAAACGGTTTCGTTTGAAGAGATGTTACGCTGTTGATAAAATATAAAGAGCT
>JACMQD010000313.1 GCA_014377155.1 Herminiimonas sp. | reverse complement strand
TATCCTGCCCTATGCGGCAGGCAATGCGCACCCTGGCTTCATGGGCTGGGTCAATGGCGGCGGCACGCCGGTCGGCATGGTTGCCGAGATGATCGCCGCCGGACTCAACGCCAATCTGGGTGGCCGCAACCAGATGCCGGTCGAAGTCGAGCGCCAGGTCGTGCGCTGGATGCGCGAGCTGTTCGGGTTTCCCGAAACCGCCAGTGGCATCTTCGTCACCGGCACCTCGATGGCCAATCTGATGGCCCTACTCATTGCCCGCACCGGTGCGCTCGGTGTGTCGGTGCGTGTCGATGGCCTGCAGGCACGGCCGTCCCGCCTGATTGCCTATACTTCGGATGCGGCGCATGTCTGCATTACCCAGGCCATGGACTTGTCGGGCCTCGGCACGGCCGCACTGCGCCGCATCCCGGTCAATGCGCACCACCAGATCGATCTGGCCGCGCTGCAGGCCGCCATCGATGCGGACCGGCAGGCAGGCCTGCAACCCTTTTTCATCGCCGGCACGGCCGGTACGGTCGATACCGGCGCCGTCGATGATCTGGCGGGGCTGGCCGATATCGCCCAGCGCGAAGCGATGTGGTTCCATGTCGACGGCGCCTACGGTGCGTTGGGCATGCTCGCCGCTGACGTCGCACCGCGCCTGAACGGTATAGACCGCTGCGATTCGCTGGCGTTCGATTTTCATAAATGGGGTCAGGTGCAATACGACGCCGGTTTCCTGCTGGTGCGCGACGGTGCGCGCCATCTGGAAGCCTTCGCCGCGCCAGCGGCATACCTGCGGCGCGAAGCCCGCGGGCTGGCCGCCGGCTCGCCCTGGCCGTGCGACTTCGGCCCGGACCTGTCGCGCGGCTTTCGCGCCCTGAAGACCTGGATGACCATCAAGGTGCACGGCACGCACAGGCTCGGCCAGGTGGTGTCGGAAACCTGCCGCCTGGCGCGCGTCCTGGCGACCAGGATCGAAGCACATCCGGCACTGGAACTGCTGGCGCCGGTGTCGCTCAACATTGTCTGTTTCCGTTACAGATGCGATGAGCCGGATCGGGTGAATCGGGAACTGATCATGGATCTGCACGAGTCGGGCATCGTGGCGCCGTCGAGTACGACGATCAACGGCGCGATCGCGATCCGCGCGGCCATTTTCAATCACCGGACCGGCGAGCAGGATATCGACGCATTGCTGTCGACGGTCCTGTCACTCGGCGCCAGCCTTTCGACTCGACAGGGAACCAGCCCGACATGACCGATTTACTTGAATCCAGCGCCGTACCGTTTGCGCCATTGATCGGCGTGGCGCCCCTGATGCGGCGTGCCTTTCTCAAGCAGGACCTGGCGCCACTGGCAGCTGTACTGGTCAAGCGGGCCCAGGACAATCCGGACGACGCCAATGCCTATCTGGACTGCTCGACCGTCCTGCAGCTCAGCGGCGAACGCGAGATCGCCCTCGAAGTACAGGCGCAGGCCATCGCGATCAACCCGCTCTACAGCCTGCCGGCGCGCAGGACACCGCAGCTGCGCCTGCTGGTCGTGATGGGACCCGGCGACCTGATGGCCAACACGCCGATCGAGTTCCTGCTCGAAGACGGCGACGTCGACCTGACGCTGCTCTATTTGACGCTGGACACCGACTGGCCCGAGAACGTGCCGGATCATGACGTCATGCTGGTGGCCGTGGCGGAATCGGATGCCAACCGGCCCTTGCTCGAGCGCCTCTTCGGTATCGCCGGGATGTGGCCGCGCCCGGTCGTCAATCTGCCGGAGCATATTGCGATTCTGTCGCGCGACGGCGTGTGCGCTGCGCTGGCTGGCATCCCGGGCGTGGCGATGCCGGTCACGGCCCGCATCGACCGCACGAGCCTGCAAGCCCTTGGCGACAATGGCACCGGTCTCGACGTCATCCTGCCCGGCGACAGCTTCCCGCTGATCGTGCGTCCGATCGGCTCGCACGCCGGTCAGAATCTCGAGCGCATGGCAGCGCCGGCCGAGATCGCCGGGTATCTGGAGCGCGTCGGCGGCGACCGTTTCTACGTATCGCGTTTTGTCGACTACCGTAGTGCCGACGGCTTGTTTCGCAAGTACCGAATCGCCTTGATCGAAGGCCGCGCGTTCGTCTGCCACTTCGCTGTATCGGCACACTGGATGATTCATTACCTGAACGCCGGCATGAGCGAGAGTGCAGAAAAACGCGCCGAGGAAGCCGAGTGCATGGCCCATTTCGACGAGCAGTTCGCAAGCCGCCATGCCACCGCCCTGCGCGCCATCGATGCCCGCATGGGATTGCCTTATGTTGGCATCGACTGTGCCGAGACCATGGACGGTGAACTGCTGATATTCGAAGTCGACAATGCCATGATCGTCCACGCAATGGACGACGAAGTCATGTATCCCTACAAGAAGCCGGCGATGCAAAAGGTGTTTAACGCGTTCCGGCAGATGCTGGAGAACGCACGTCAGGCCGGCTCGCTGGCCTGATGAGCGATACGCCGCCCGGTGCGCAGGCAGTTGTGGCGACGACGTCGATGCAATTCTCAACGCCTCGGGCGCCGATCTCTTTCTCCTGACGGGTCAATGGCTGAAACCCGATTGCACCGTCATGATCACGCTGCGCGAAACCGGCAGCGGCCTAGCGAGCGCACACCAAGGACGGCATTTCAATTCCCGCACGGCCCTTCGCCAGACCGTCGCAATCGGCACGCCGGTCAGCGACTGGCAAAGTGAGCTGCTGGCGCTGACTGCGCGGAAGCGGGATGGCAGCGTGCGCTGTTCAACCGCAGTCGACGCCGAATGCGCGCAACTGATTGACACTGCCGCGACTGCCGGCAAAAAGGTTCTGCTGATCGTGACCGACACCAGCAAGACCGGCCTGATCGTCCCCGGCATCAGCACCGCATGGGCCCTGAAACAGCGCTGGCCGGCGCAAGTCGAAGTGATGGTCGTTTCCTGCCAGTTCCGGGTGTCAACTGCGACAATACGGGCCTATGTTGAACACGGCTACATGGTCGCTCTAACAGGATCGAAGTTTGTCGACGGACCGACCTTCAGCGGCGTCATGCTGATTCCGCGACTGACTGCGGCGCGCCACCGTGGTGTCTAGCCGGGGCCCGGCGCCGGAGCTTATTCCAGCGCTGCAGACTGGCCATGCGGCTGGCAGGCCGGACAATCCCTGCCGGTGGCGACAAACTTCGGGCTGTTGCTGCGATGGGAAGCGGCATTATCAAACCTGCGCGAGTTCGTCGCGCTTCCTGGACTGAAAGTCGCCGCTTTCCTGCGACTGTTTGGCCAAGCGATCGCAGCAGAACTAGCGACCACTTTCGGCCTGGAAGCCGTGCCGGCAGCCGCGCTGATACGGCGACCAAGGTGCGAGGAAGGCGGCTGGGACACCGCGCAAACAATCTTCCCATTTCTGGTGCGCGCACCGAGCAGCCTTAGGCCACTACAGCGCCACAAAACCGAGCAGGTCTATCGGGCATTGCGGCTAGCCGATGCAAATAATGGCGAGCCCCGCTTTCAGCTGGCCAGCTGGTTGCATGTGGAACGCGTGAAGGGGTCGAGATCAGCGCGCTACGGTAGTGTGCCACTGTTCCGATGCTGGTCGCTGCCTGCACAGACGACAAGGCCGCAGCCCAATCGACACTACGATCGGCACTCGCCGCCGTCGAGCGGATCAGTGAACTCGTTGCGATCTGTTGCAACGCCGATAGCGCCGGCTTGTAAATGGATGAACACCATCGGCATGCAAGAGGCGAAATTCGAGCGGTGCCTGCCTGTTGCAAAGATGGATCTATTGAAGAAATCCGTTCTTGTTCCATCGATTACCAGACCAGCGGAAGTATTATCATGCAGAAACATCGAAGCGCCTTAGCCATGGCACTCGGTATCGGGATTGCCATGACTTAAGAACAACGAAGGGACGGGTACCATGCGCGACAACAAACCAATTTACGTCACACAGCCGCACCTGCCCCCGTTGGCAGAATTCATGCCTTACTTAGAAAAAATCTGGGACAGCCGGGTGCTGACCAACGGCGGTCCTTTTCATGTGCAACTCGAGGCAGCTCTGTGCGACTACCTTGGTGTCGAACACCTAGCTCTGTTCACCAACGGCACGATCGGGCTGATCACGGCATTACAAGCCTTGCGCATCACGGGCGAAGTCATCACGACGCCCTACTCCTTCGTCGCGACCGCCCACTCGCTCGTCTGGAACGGCATCAAACCGGTATTTGTCGATGTTCATCCTGATACCCTCAATCTCGACCCCGCCAAGATCGAGGCAGCGATCACACCGCAGACGACGGCCATCATGCCGGTCCATTGTTACGGGCATCCATGCGACGTCGATGCGATCGAGCGGATTGCGGACAACTACAATCTAAAAGTGATTTATGACGGAGCTCATGCGTTCGGCGTCAAGTGCCACTGTGGCAGCGTGCTCAAGCATGGCGATTTGTCGGTGCTCAGTTTTCATGCGACCAAGGTATTCAACACGTTCGAGGGCGGAGCGATCATCTGTCCGGATGCGAAGACCAAGGTCCGTATCGATCACCTCAAGAATTTCGGCTTCGTCGACGAAACCACGGTCGTTGCACCTGGCATCAATGGCAAGATGAGTGAATTCAATGCAGCGCTGGGTCTGCTCCAATTGAAAGGTATCGATGCGGCACTGGCTCGACGCAAGGAGGTCGATACGCTGTATCGTCGGCTGCTCCCCGCGATTAAGGGCATCCGTGTACTGAACGGTAGCGGGGAACACACTTCGAACCATGCTTATTTTCCGATCATGGTCGAAGATAATTACCCACTGACTCGCGACGGCCTGTACAACCGTCTGCGGGAACAGAACATCTTTGCGCGGCGCTACTTCTATCCGTTGATTACAGATTTTCCGATGTACCGCGGACTACCGTCTGCGCATGTGGAAAATTTGCCGGTGGCGAGTGCCGCAGCACGCAAGGCGCTATGCCTGCCGATTTTTCCAGGATTGACGGATGGGGATGTGCAGCGCGTGGTGGATTGCTTGTGCCATGCATGACATCACAAAAATGGGGGTAGTCGACATATCAGGGATTCTGCCAGGGCGACGGGGGGATGTGTAATGTCGGAGCACCCTAGGGATGATTTGGCCGCAGTGAATGGGCGCACAGCGCTGGCCGAGCATGGCTATCTTGTCGTGCGCGGACTGATCGAACAAGCTGTCGCCGACGACTGTCTGCAGCAGATTCGGAACGTCTTCGACAATCAGCTGAAGCATTTGGGGGCGACGCCAGCACCTGACCTTTTTTCGGCCGCGCTCGTCTTACATCACGCTGATATTGATCGGTTCAAGAAAACCATGGCGTCGCTGTGGCGGCTACAGGCGATCGGCGCCCTGTTCAATACGGCCCCCATCCAGAAATTTCTACGGGCGGTGCTCGGCTTCGGCCCGATTTTCGTACCCGGAGGACAAACCGTACACCTGCAGTCGGCCGAACTGAAGATCCCTGGCGGCTATTTCGGCCTACCGGCTCATCAAGACTGGCCCTCGGTCCAAGGCAGCATGGATGGCATAGGGGTGTGGGTTCCGCTGTGCGCCGTTGATGCGGATGCCTATCCACTTGAGGTTGTCCCCGGATCACATAGGCGCGGTCTGGTTGCACCAGCCCATGACCGACTCGACGGCATATGGAATGTTGACAATTTTGCAGACTTGGATTTCCAGTCGTTGTGCGTAGTGCCAGGAGATGTCGTCTTTTTTTCAAATTTCTTAGTGCACCGCAGCGGTTTGACAGGCCGTCCGAATTTCGTGCGCGTGGCTTGCAGTACGCGATTCGACAACGGTGACGAACCAAGCTTCGTGGCACGCGCCTATCCTTCTGCCTACACCCGCGGCGTACACCGGCAACTGATGGACTTCCCCGACGTTGAAGCAGTCAACCGGCAATTGGCGATCGCAAGCGAGCCGGCACCACCGGCCCCTCCGCCGAATGCAAGCGCCGCAACATGAAACTAGCTATCATGCAGCCTTACTTTCTGCCATATCTGGGCTACTTCCAGCTAATGGCACAAGCCGATCGTTTTGTCTTGCTCGACGATGTCAAATACATTAATCGCGGTTGGATAAACCGAAACCGTATTTTGATCGACGGCCACCCCTATCGCTTTACTGTTCCGGTGGCCGGAGCGAGCCATCATCGGCGTATCAACGAACTGAACCTGTACGACGGCGCGCCCTGGCGCGTCAAACTGTTCCGTACCATTGATCAGGCCTACCGGGCAGCTCCTTTCCATGCCGAAGTGCAGCCTCTGCTTGCGCGCATCATCAATGCGCCAGCGACTAATCTAGCCGAATTTATTGAGCATTCGCTCAAAGTGTTGCATGCCTACCTAGGTCTGCGATGCAGCTTGACGAGTGCTGCACGCTCCCATCCGAAACCGATATTTGCAGGCCAGGAGCGAATACTCGAAATGTGTTCGCACGAGCAAGCCAGCCATTATCTCAACCTGCCGGGCGGTCGCGCCTTGTACAACCCTGCCGATTTTTTCGACCGTGGGATAGCTTTGCAATTTCTAGAGAATAAATCCTACACTTACCAGCAGTTTAACGGTCGATTCATTCCCGATCTTTCGATCGTGGATGTGTTGATGTTCAATGGCCGGGACAATACGGCTGCATTGCTCGAGCAGGTAAAATTTTCATGACCAACCCAAAAATATACCAATCAATCGTGGATCATTATTCACGCTGCCTACTACAGCACGGCGACTCCCATCTCGGCGTCGATTGGCCGAACGAAGCAGACGCCAGTACCCGGTACCGAGTCATGCTCGAATCTGTGCGCACAACTCGCGAAGAACCAGAGGCGCCGCTGACCTTGCTCGATTTTGGCTGCGGCGCGTCACATCTGCATGATTTCATCCGTGCGCGCGAGCTGGATCACATCGCTTACGCCGGACTGGATGCAGCACCGGAAGCGATCGCCCTGTCAAAACGAAAATATCCAAGCACCACTTACTATCAGATGGATATTCTCGATGGGGCGGACGCGCTACCTGTGTACGACTACATCATCATGAACGGCGTCTTCACCGAAAAGCGAGGAGTTTCGCACCACGAGATGTTTGACTACTTCCGCGCAGTTCTCCCAATTGTTTTCGGCAAAGCACGGCGTGGAATCGCATTCAACGTCATGTCCAAGGCGGTCGATTGGGAGCGCGATGACCTGTTCCATTTGTCGACCGATACGCTGATCAGTTTTCTGGTGAAAAACTTATCGCGTAACTTCATCATTCGTAACGACTACGGCCTGTACGAATACACCACCTATGTTTATCAGGAAATCGATCATGGCAAAAGTCGTTCTCTTTGGCGTTAAGGATTTCGCCGAACTGGCGCATTACTATTTGACGAGCGACTCGAACCACGAGGTGGTCGGTTTCAGTGTCAACCGGGCCTACCTGCCGGAGTCAGGCGTATTCTGCGGCCTGCCCGTGGTGGCATTTGAAAGCGTAGAAACGCGATTCGATCCAGCCACGCATGCGTTCTTCGCACCGCTCGCGCCGCGCGGTATGAATCTGGCGCGCGAACAGGTCTACTTACAAATTAAGAGCAAAGGCTATGAATGCATCAGCTACGTGAGTTCGCGCGCGACCGTATTCGATAATGCCATCGGTGAAAACTGCTTTATCCTTGAAAACAATACGCTGCAGCCGTTCACATCGATCGGCAACAATGTAATTTTATGGAGCGGCAACCATATCGGTCATCATGGCGAGATCCGTGATCATGCATTTTTCACATCGCACGTGGTGCTGTCTGGCCATTGCATCGTCGAGCCCTATAGCTTTTTCGGCGTCAATTCGACCATCCGCGACGGTCTGACGATCGCTGAAGGCAGCTTCATCGCCATGGCCGCAGCAGTGACAAAAGATACGGAAGCCTGGGGGGTCTATCGCGGTAATCCGGCAGAAAAGGCCCGGATGTCGAGCAAACAGTTGAAATTTTAAATCTCGCGATGAAAAAGACGACCTGGTCCAAACAGGGCTTGATCTACACCGTCGACGCCAGTCTTTCTTGGACATGTTCGCATGCCCAGGTACCGACAGTGGACGTACTTGACGAGCAGCGACTGCGGATTTATTTCAGTAGCCGTGATGCGCATAACAGAAGCCGTATCGGTAGCATCGATGTAAGCGCCGGCCAACCTCGACAGGTGTTGCGGATCGGTACCGAGCCGCTTTTGGAGCTGGGCATGCGCGGTAGTTTCGACGACTGTGGCCTGATGCCATCCTGGCTGGTTGATCACGGCGGACGCAAATATTTGTATTACATAGGCTGGAACGTGCGTAATACGGTGCCCTACCACAATGCGGTCGGGCTGGCAGTGAGCGACGATAGAGGCGATACTTACCATCGCCTCTATCAGGGTCCGATCATGGACCGTACGGCGAACGAGCCTTTTTTTTGTGCGACCTCCTGCGTTCTTATCGACAACGGTGTCTGGCGTAACTGGTATCTGTCCTGTACCGGTTGGCTCGAAACAGGCGGCACGCCAGAGCCGCGTTACCACTTGAAATATGCGGAATCGCTTGACGGCATCCATTGGGACCGGGAGGGCGTGGTGGCGATCGACTACGCCGACCCAGCGGAGGGTGGCATCGTAAGAGCGTCTGTGATCAAAGACGGCAACCGCTACCGGATGTGGTTTTCTTACCGTAAGGCGTTGGGCTACCGCGAGGATCCGATGCACAGTTACCGCATTGGTTACGCTGAGTCAGATGATGGCATTCGATGGGAGCGCTGTGATGCCCTAGGCGGCATTGATATCAGTACCGATGGCTGGGATTCTTTCATGGTCGCTTATCCGAACGTCGTAAAGGTTGCCGGGCGTTTGCACATGTTTTACAACGGGAACGGTTTTGGTAGTAGTGGAATCGGTTATGCGATCGATGCCGAGCAAGATCACGCTGAAGGCATGATGAAGGTAATTTCGTCACACACAAAAGTAGAGGAAAATTAAATTGGATGCACCTGGCGACGCACTTGCCGCAATCAACGACAACGGGTATTGCATTATTCGCAACCTTTACCCCGTCGATCTGCTGGCAACGCTGCTGGAAAATATCACATCACAAAAGCTTGCGACCGGTGACGGCAAGGGAATCCCGCGTCTGAATGCTGGCTCCGACATCATTTACAGCCCGTTTGTCGAAAATAAACAGTTCTTCGATTTATTCCGACAGCCAGCAGTCGACTCAATCCTGCGCGCATGTCTCAATGACCCCTACTACAAGGGACTCGACGGGCGGCCGAACTACACCCTGCGTTCGATGATATGCCGCTCCAGCAAGGATGCGCTGCCATGGCACATCGACTCATTTTTTCCTTACGAAGGACCGAATATCATCTCGATGCAGGTAATCATTCCGCTAGAGCCGTTTACCGCATCGAACGGCCCGACGCTCCTGATACCAGCCAGTCACCGAAGCGGCATCTATGCGCCGCAAAGCTATCCGACAACGACTGAAATCATCGAGATCAATGTCGAGCCCGGTGATGTCATTCTTTGGGATGCCCGCATCTGGCATGCCGCCAGAGAAAATGCTTCAGGCCGCTCACGCTGGTCAGTAATAGCGACCTTTACACGATGGTGGATCAAGCAGAATTATCAGTACCTTCAATTAATACGTGAAGCTGCCCAGATCAATGCGTTCAGTGATGATGACCTGATCATACTGGGCGGAGCAAGTGCCGTTCCGTACTCTCATCGCGAGCGGGTCGATGTCAAAGGTGGACTGGAGCAGATAGCCGCCGTACGGAGTCAACTTGCCGGATGAATGACTTCAATAATGTCCCGGAGCCCGAGCAGTCAACGATCTGCTAAAAATGTACCTTGATCCAAATCTTTTCAATCAATTGCTTCTATCGGTTTTGTTGGAAGGCCTGCGCAGTATTGGCGCCACATCGAACGGAATGCAGTTTCGAGCGATGACGTAACACAACCCGGCTGCATGATGGCTGACTGCTCTAGCCGTTCTCGCATCGCGCTGCGCAGAGCGGCAAGCTCAGGTAACTGACGGCTCCATTGAATTCCCTTATTGATAAAATCGACTGGGGAATCGGCAATGAAACCATTGAGTTGTAGATGAGATGCAACCACACACCCTTGACGTGAAGCTGCGGTGCGTCCTGCGAGCGTCAATGTTGGCACACCCATCCAGGCTGCGTGCATTGTCGTAGTTCCTCCCGCGTAGGGAAAAGTATCGAGGCAGATGTCAACTTTGTTGTGCAAGGCGAGGTAAGTCTCGAGGCTACAGCGCGAATGAAAATCCAACCGGTTTGGCTGGACACCATTTTCACTAAAAAGTTTAGTAATCGAATGCGTATCCGCGTTGGATGGCATTCCGGCAATAAGCATGCTGGCGTCGGGCACCGCACACAACAACTGCGACCACAATGAAATAACGCCTCGGCCAAACTTGTGCGGTTGATTGAAGCTACCAAACATCACAGCACCATTACGCAATGCGGGTAGCTCTCCTACATCGGGGGCGCCGGCGAAGGGATTGAAGGTGCAGGCTGCGGCAAGACGAACGTGTTGCTCACAGAATTGGCCGGCGAGTTCGGATGATGGCAAAAAGAATTGATCGCCAATGTAGTAATCCATCGCCTTCAAGCCTGTCGTTCCCGGATAACCAATCCAGCTAGCCTGCAGCGGTGCCGGCTTGCGCGCAAACATCGGCATTCGATTCAACAATGTGTGACCGCTCAGATCGATCAGTATGTCGATACGGTCGTCTCTAATGCGCGCTGCCAGCACGTCATCGGATAAATTCCGACAGGGTATCCAGTGGTGCGCGAGTGACATCAGCCGTTGTGAAACACTGTCGTCGATATTGTTATTGTAATAACAATAAATCTCAAAGCGCGCCGAATCATGCAACGTCAAGATAGGTTCAATGAACGTCGCCACCGCGTGGTTATACAAATCGCCTGAAACATAACCGATCCGAAGGCGGCGGTCGGGATCACGATCATTTTCATGTGGCGAGATGGATGCGGCAAACGGAAGTTCAACGCGCATGCCAAACTTGCGGTGATGTTCGTATATATCCTCGGGACTGATCCGCGTTGAATAT
>JACMQD010000312.1 GCA_014377155.1 Herminiimonas sp. | reverse complement strand
CATCATCTGGCCCATCAGCGGACTCTTCTGTAACTCCGTCATCGTGTCTCCTGATAATAATTTTTACGAATATTACATGAGATTTTGGTACGACCGTGCGAAAACCATCAACACTTTCTGATTGTACATCGCATCATTTCGCTGGGGAGGGGGCTACGTGAAAACACTTAGCTCGCCGATCGGCGATGCCGCGCCTGGAAAATACACCCGAAACCAGGTCGCATCGACGGGCGTGGTGGCCATGGTTTTTGAGAAATCAGCAGGACGATGCACGTTCACTACGATTGGCACATCGTTCGACTATGCACTCGCGGTTATCTCGGCAAAGTCGTCGATTTCGTTCTAAGCGCAGGAACCGTTTTCGCGCATCGTAACGTGGCGCACACTGGGTCGGTCGCGTTTTCGACGATTTTTCGAACACTCGACTATTACGGTTACTTAAGCAGACCTGCCAACGACTCGCCATCGGGTCCGCGACATTTGGACAAATCCAGACCCTGTACCGTTCCGAGATGATTTTTTAGTCCGTTGGCGGTAAAACCATTGCAACCAGTTAGATCCAGCGCTTGCAAAGTTGCCGGCAGGTTTGGCAGAACTGCATCGGTAAGCTCCCTACAATGCGACAGATCTAATTCAATCAGATTAGGCACCCGCTGTAACATGTTCGTCAGCGCTTCATCGGTGATCGATACGCGGTACTTGAGCCTCAGAACTTCCAATGTCTGAGGCAGGTTCAGCGGTTCTGCGTCGTTGAACGCAACGCCATTCGACAAATCAAGTGCTTTCAGCTTCGGAAATCCCTGCGAGAAATTGACCAGCGAGGCTTGTGTGAGGCTGAAACATCCAGCCAGATTCAGCTTTTCCAATAGTGGTAGGGGGTACGTCAGTGCTGCATTGGTGAGGCCCATGCACCCTGCCAGTTCAAGTTGTATCAGCTGTGGCGATTTCTCTGACAGGTTACGCATCACGGTATCGCTAAGGCTAAAACAGCCAGACAAATTCAACGCCGTCAGTGTCGGTGACAGGTCCCTCATCGCGGCACTGGTCAGGCGCAGACAACCTGCCACCTCCAGATGCTTTAAATTTGGCAGTTTCTCCGGCAGGTTTGCCAGCGCTGCGTCGGTGAGGCCAAGGCAGCCTGACAAATTCAACTCCTCCAAGGTCGGTGGCAGGCGCAGGAGGGCCGCATTGGTGAGCTCGGTGCAACTCATCAAATTCAGCTTTTTCAGGGCTGGCAATTTGCTTACATCGTCGTCGATAAATCTTCCGTCAGACAAACATTGAAGCGATGTAATGCCTCGGGCATAGGTACGCAAGGCGTTAATCAGATCCTAGCGGCTATTGACTTTGACATTCTTGACCGTATCGGCACCGATTTTTGCCCATGCCTTATTCACTAAGCGCAATTCTGCAAGTGAACCAGTGTCGAGCATAGCGGCAATGGTCTGCGTCGTTCCGGGTTGCAAGTGCTGGATTGCCGTCGTAGCCGTTATCGACGGCACACTGCCAGCCTGTATGCGACTGAATTTGACCTTGGCACTTCGTTGTCGACCGGCGCTTCTGGATGGCCGTGGAGAAGTCGTAGGCAACGCCTTTGTTGTCTCGACGGCTGCCGTTCTATTACTTTCGGAAGTGGACGCGGAAGGCGGACTCGGCAGCGCACAAGGGGTGGCATTGATAGGCAGCATGGGGGTATTTCGGTAAAAAATGAATACTTTTCAGTGGTCCTCCCGTATCGGAAGTTCCACTTCCACTCATTAACGACCCGTTGCACACGCTGAACAAAACACTGCCTGAACCGCCGCAAGGCGACGGTTCTTATTCAAGCAAGCTAATGGAGTACCTTAGCTATAAAGGATCTAGGCGGCATTTTGCAGCGTCACGGCCTTATAAATCGTATTCTTCGGCTTTGCCATCAAACGACGCACCATCGGCTCGAAAAAACTCAGCGGCAGGTTTTCATAGGCCGGATCGAACGCTGGCGCATCGTACTTTTCACAAAATTCCAGTGTCGCATCGTAGAAATCGGCGCCGGTGAACTGATCCCGCAAGTTGCGATCCATACCCAAGTGATGAAAGAAATAATAACCCTGGAATATGCCGTGTTTTTCGACGATGCTGAAATTTTCGGCACTGACGAACGGCTTCAAGATGGCCGCGGCGATGTCAGGATGATTAAAACTGCCTAAGGTATCGCCGATGTCATGCAGCAACGCGCAGACCACATATTCTTCATCGCGGCCGTCGCGGTACGCGCGCGTGGCGGTCTGCAGACTGTGCACCAGACGATCGACCGGAAACCCGCCGTAGTCGCCGTCTAGCAGGCGCAGGTGCGTGAGAACGCGATCGGCCAGGCCGGATGAAAATGACCGGAATTCGCCGCCGATGATTTTCCAGTCGTCGGCGGTGCTTTGCTGCATGTCGGTAAAGGTGGCTTGCTGATGTTCCATAATGTCTCCCGAAATTCGGATTGTGGAGCCGACCGACGCGCAGGCGTGGTCGACCGGTTTCGATGTCAGTCGCGAAACGACGGGTCGGCGCGATCGAGCCGGCGCAGCAGCCCTGGCCATGCCAGCATGCCACCGAGCGATTTGGTCGCCGTCCTGGCCTGCTGCTGGGCGCCCGCGATAATCTGCGGCGGAATGTGGATCAGCTCGCCGCCGCCGGACTGCGCCCGGACCTGAATCGTGCATGCTGCCTCGAAAATATACATGTTGACGAAGGCGTCGGCGATGGTCTTGCCGACGGTAAGCAATCCATGATTTCGGAGCATCATGTACGCCTTGTCACCCAGATCAGCCACGAGGCGCGGTTTTTCTTCTTCGTTCAGGGCCACGCCTTCATAACCATGATATGCCAGACTGGACAAAATGAAGATCGACTGCTGCGACAAGGGCAAAACGCCGTTTTTTTGGGCCGATACCGCAACGCCGTTGATGCTGTGGACATGCAGCACGCACTGTGCATCGTGACGCACCGCGTGGATCGCCGAATGGATCGTGAAGCCGGCCGGATTTACCGGAAACGGCGAATCGTCGAGCTTATTGCCGTGCGTATCGATCTTAACCAGCGAGGACGCGGTAATTTCGTCGAACATCATGCCATACGGGTTGATCAGGAACTGATCTTCGGTGCCAGGCACGCGCGCGGTGATATGCGTGAAGACCAGATCGCTCCAGCCATAGTCCGCGACCAGCCGGTAACAGGCCGCCAGGTCGACACGGGTTTGCCATTCCTCCGGCGAGACGCGGTCTTTCACGGAGGCGATGACGAGTTTTTCTGGGGCGTTCATATGCGACTATGCCTTCTCTGTAAAATACGGTATGCCACCAGTGGGCACCATGATGTATGTAGTATCGTCATATCGCACTGCACAACACTGTCAACTACTTAACATTTGGGCCGGATTTCGAATGAATGCAGCACAATGACCGTATCGAACAAGCATCCCCTCGACAAGATCGCGTTGCTGCGCGAGTCATGGCTGGCCGACCTGCCCGACGAGGTGGTCGCCGAAGCCGCCGCTTATGCGTCGGTGCGGACAGTCGATGATGGCACGCTGCTGCATGCGCGTGGCGACGCCTGCGATGGTTTCTTCACCATCGCCAGCGGCGCAGTGCGCTTTAGCCGCACCACGGCCGACGGCCAGGCCACGACCATCGCCGTCATGGAAGCGCCGAACTGGTTTGGCGAAATCTCGATATTCGACGGCCTGCCGCGCACGCACGACGGCCATGCTGCGGGCCGGACGCTGCTGCTGTTTCATGCAAAGTCCGATTTCAAGCGCTTGCTGGCGCGCCATCCTGTGCTTTACGATCGCTTTGCCCGCATGCTGGCACTGAGGCTGCGGGCGACCTTCGACTTGGTCGAGGAAGCGGCCGTAGCGCCGTTGTCGCAGCGACTGGCGCGCCGCCTGTTGGAGCTGGCCCAGATTGAACCATCACCGATGAACGCAGCCACCACGCCCCGTGGCCGAGAAGTACCGCTGACGCAGGAAGAACTCGGCCAACTTCTGGGCAAATCACGCCAGAGCATCGCCAAGCTGCTGCGCGCCTGGGAGACTGACGGCGTGGTGCGCACCAATTACGGCCGGGTCTTCATCGAACAGCCGGATTCCCTCACCAAACTGGCGTACCCCGATCGGGCAAGCGGCCAGGAAAATCATTTCCGGCTCGGAACGACGCTGTCGACCAGCCTATTCAAGGATACGCAATGAATGCTCCTGACATACCTTTTGCTCTCCATCGTCTCGCTACATTGGCGGTGTCGAATTCGTTCGCCGGCCTGCCGCCGGCGTTTCATACGCGGCTCATGCCGACGCCGCTGCCCGACCCCTATCTGATCTGCGCCAGCACGGCAGCGGCCGCCATCATCGATCTCGATCCGGCTGAATTTGGTACGCCGCAGTTCATTGACACATTTACCGGGAATACAGCCCTGCCCGACTCCGTTCCGGTGGCTGCCGTGTATTCCGGACACCAATTCGGCGTCTGGGCCGGCCAGCTCGGTGACGGACGCGCAATCCTGCTAGGCGACGTACCGGCGCGGCAAATTGAACCGTCAAACCGCATGGAACTGCAACTTAAGGGCGCGGGCAAGACGCCTTACTCGCGCGGCGGCGATGGCCGCGCCGTGTTGCGCTCGTCGATCCGCGAGTTCCTGTGTTCCGAGGCAATGGCCGGCCTCGGCATTCCGACTTCGCGCGCCTTATGCGTTACCGGATCGGACCAGCTGGTGATGCGCGAGACGCCCGAAACCACGGCAGTAGCGACCCGCATGGCGCCAAGCTTCGTGCGCTTCGGATCGTTCGAGCACTGGTTTTATGCGGACAAGACCGAAGAATTGCAGACGCTGGCTGATTATGTGATCGACAATTTCTATCCCGAAGTTCGTCAGGCGGATAATCCTTATTGTGCGCTATTGCAGGAAGTCACCACCCGTACCGCGCATCTGATGGCAAACTGGCAAGCGGTTGGTTTCATGCACGGCGTCATGAATACCGACAACATGTCGATTCTGGGCTTGACACTGGACTATGGCCCTTTTGGTTTCATGGAAGCATTCGACACGCAGCATATCTGCAACCACACCGACCAGCAGGGCCGTTATTCTTATAGCATGCAACCGCAGATCGGCCAGTGGAATTGTTACGCATTGGGCCAGGCGTTGTTGCCACTGATCGGCGATGTCGAGCAAACCGAAGCGGTGCTGGAGGCCTACAAGCCGCAGTTTGCCAAGCACATGAACACGCTGCTGCGCGCAAAACTGGGATTGACGTCGGACATGCCTGACGATGAAACGCTGTTCGACGCGATGTTTGTCATCATGCAAAACAGTCATGTCGATTTCACATCGTTCTTTCGTCGTCTCGGCGACCTGCAACTCGGCGACCCGGGTTCGGACGCGCCGTTGCGCGATCTCTTCATCGACCGCGCCGCTTTCGATGCCTGGGCCGTACAATATCGTGCGCGACTTGTCCAAGAGCACAGCGTCGATGCACAACGCAAGCTTGCAATGAACGCGACCAACCCAAAATACGTATTGCGCAATTATCTCGCCCAAACCGCGATCGAAAAGGCGCAAAATAAGGACTTTTCTGAAATTGCGACCTTGTTGAAAGTTTTGCAAGATCCATTCGCCGAGCAGCCGGAATTCAGCCGCTATGCCGCTCTCCCGCCCGATTGGGCAAGCCACCTGGAAGTGAGTTGTTCATCATGACAAATAAAGTGACCAAAACCGATGCCGAATGGCGTGCGCAACTAGCGCCCATGGATTATGAAGTGACGCGCCAAGCATCGACCGAACGTGCCTTTACCGGGCGCTACTGGGATCATCACGAGCACGGCATTTATACTTGCGTGTGCTGCAACACGCCGCTGTTCGAATCCGATGCCAAGTTCGAGTCCGGCTGCGGTTGGCCAAGCTATTTCAAGGCAATCAATCCCGACAACGTCAAGGAAATAGTGGACCGCACGCATGGCATGGTGCGCACCGAAATCATCTGCAATGTATGCGATGCCCATCTTGGCCATGTTTTTCCCGATGGCCCGCCGCCTACCGGACTACGTTATTGCATCAATTCAGCGTCGCTGAGCTTCGACCCTGTTCCCGAACAATAGAAAGACGAATTTTCAATGAAGTTTTTATTCGACCTGCTCCCTGTCATACTTTTTTTCGCCATGTTCAAATGGGGCGAAGGCCACGCCGAGCAAGCCCAGGGCCTCGCCAGCCAATACTTGTCTGGCTTTGTATCCGGTGGTGCAGTCACGCTGGAACAGGCGCCGATTTTGCTGGCGACCTCGGTCGTTATCATCGCCACCGTGATTCAGATCGCGATTGTCATTGCCCGTGGCAAGAAAGTCGATGCGATGCTGTGGATGTCGCTGATCATCATCGGCGTGTTCGGCGGCGCGACGATCTATTTTCATAATGATACGTTCATCAAGTGGAAGCCGACCGTGCTCTACTGGTGTTTCGCGACAGGCTTGCTGGTGAGCCAGCTTTTGGTCAAGAAGAACCTGATCCGCACGATGATGAAAGATCAGGTACAACTGCCTGACCGCGTCTGGCACGGGCTTGGACTGGCCTGGGTCGGATTTTTCGCCGTGATGGGCCTGGTCAACCTGTATGTCGCCTTCAATTACTCGACCGCAGCGTGGGTCAATTTCAAACTCTTCGGTGGGATGGGTTTGATGCTTATGTTCATCATCGGACAAAGCCTTTTCCTGTCCAAACACATGAAGGATGCGGGATGAATGCGCGCCTGGACGAAATACGCTCGCGGCTTCATGCAACTTTCACACCCCTAGCCTGTCAATTGACGGATGAATCTGCATTGCACGCTGGTCATGCCGGCGCGGCGTCGGGCGGCAGCCATTACAGGTTGCATCTGGTCTCGGACCTGTTCGAGGGCCAGAACCGCGTCAATCGGCATCGGCTGGTGTATGATTGCCTTCGCGACATGATGCACACCGAAATACATGCAATGGCGATTACCGCCGTGGCACCTTCCGAGGTAGCCACCTGACGTCAAGAGACTTATTCAATTTTTCAT
>JACMQD010000311.1 GCA_014377155.1 Herminiimonas sp. | reverse complement strand
TTGCAACACGCCCGATACCTGCGGCCGTACCGTCACGCTGGCAGTCGGCACCACGGTTCCCAGTGCGTCGAGCACAACCGGGATATCGGCGCGCTCGGCCACGGCCACGCCGACCGTGGTCGCCGGAGCGCCGCGCCTGCCACCGGGGCGGCTAACTGCCGGATCGGCGTCTTGATGCGTGAGATACCATGCAAGCCATCCCAACCCCGCCAGCACCGTCAGGGCGATAACGGCGCCGATGACGGACGCCCGCCGGCTGATTTTCTTCCTCGACGGCGACGGCGTGCTGTCGCGGGGTGCTTCGACTTGGGTATCAATCATTGCCATCCTTGTAAGCAGGTGCTTCCGATATCAGAGCGCCAGCGACCGCACGAGCGGCGCCAGGCACTGGTTGCGGTGCAACGTTGCACTATAAATTAGTCTGCCGTTTTGCGTTTGCAGTATGCTCGGCGGAAGGGGTCCACCGATCTGTTGCCGTCAAACGGATAACAGCACTGCCGGTTGTAGCAAGGTCAACACGCCAAAAACCAGTTCGTCATCGGTTTTGCCGGCACGTCCGCTCGCATCATCGTCAATGATTTTGCCAAACATGATCGGGGCGAGCAACACCAGCAACAAAGCCATCGCCACCCATGCGGGCGAAGGTAACTCCAATAAATAGGCACCGACGTCCTCGAAGCTGCACTACTTGTGATTAAAAAACACGAATCAAATGACAAAACGACTCAGCTATGCGATTTTCGATCGAATATACTACGCGCTGATCATTCTAATCAAACCGCGCCACTTATGACCATTCAAGCAATCGTATTCGACGCCTACGGAACGCTCTTCGATGTGTATTCGATCGGTGCGTCGGCTGACAAGCTTTTTCCCGGCAAGGGCGAGGCACTGGCCGCACTGTGGCGCGACAAGCAGATCGAATATACCCGCTTGCGGACCCTGTGCTCGATGTACAAGCCGTTTTGGGAGGTAACCCAGGATGCATTGCTGTTTTGCTGCAAGAAGCTCGGACTCGATCTCGATGTCGATGCACAAAACGCGCTGATGGCGGAATATGCAAAGCTCCAGCCCTTCCCGGAAAACCTGGCCGTGCTGAGACAGTTGCAGCAAGAGGGATTCAAACTGGCGATCCTGTCGAATGCGAATACCAGCATGCTCGATGTGGTCGTCAAGGCGGCCGGCATGCAGTCGTTATTTACGCATCTGCTATCGGTCGACACCGTCAAAAAATTCAAGACCGCGCCGGAAGCGTATCAGCTCGCAACAGACCTTTTCAGCATACCGGCGAAAAATATTTTGTTCGTATCCGGCAATTGCTGGGATGTCTGCGGTGCTGCCTGGTTCGGTTACCAGACGTTCTGGGTCAATCGTGTCGGCGCGCCGGTCGAGGAGCTCGGCGTGTCGCCACATGGCGAAGGCGCGTCACTGACCGATCTGCTGAAATTTGTCGCCGCTGAAGACCGCCGGCCATGAGGTTGTCCTGCCATACGATTTTTAAGACATTTACCGTACCTGCATCATTCTTTCACGTCAACTTACGAGGTTTTACATCATGACTGCACGCACCACTTGCAACGGCCTTCAAGTCGCAACCGTCCTGTACCGCTTCATCGAAGACAAAGTTCTGCCCGGCACCGGCATCGACAGCGCCGCTTTCTGGCAGGGTTTCGATACGCTGGTCAACGACCTGGCGCCCAAGAATGCCGCGCTGCTGGCCGAGCGTGATCGCCTTCAAACCGAAATGGATCAATGGCACCGCGCCAATCCGGGCCCGATCGTCGACATGAATGCCTACCGAGGCTATCTCCAATCGATCGGTTACCTGGTCCCCAAGCCACAGAACGTGACTGCACTTACCGCTAACGTCGATGCCGAACTGGCTTTGCAGGCTGGCCCGCAACTGGTAGTACCGGTGCTTAACGCACGTTATGTCCTCAACGCCGCCAACGCGCGCTGGGGTTCGCTGTACGACGCGCTGTACGGCACCGATGCGCTGCCTGAAACCGATGGTGCGACGCGTGTCGGCGCCGGCGGCGAAGCCTACAATCCGCTGCGCGGCGCCAAGGTGATCGCCTTTGCCCGTAATTTCCTCGACCAGGCAGCACCACTGGCGACCGGTTCGCATCGCGATGCGACCGCCTACCGGGTACAGGATGGCAAGCTCGCTGTCACCCTGAAGGACGGCAGCTCGACCGGCTTGGCAGATGCGGCAAAATTTGTCGGTTACCAGGGCGATGCCGCAGCGCCGTCTTCGGTCCTGCTCAAGAACCATGGTCTGCATATCGATATCCAGATCGACGCCAGCAAGGGCATCGGCAAAGAAGATCCGGCCGGCGTTGCCGACCTGGTAATCGAATCGGCTCTCTCGACGATTCTCGACCTGGAAGATTCGGTCGCGGTGGTCGATGCCGAAGACAAAGTACTGGCCTATGACAACTGGCTTGGCATTCTCAAGGCGACGCTGGTGGAAAGCGTGACCAAGGGCGGCAAGACCTTCAACCGCACCCTGAACCCGGACCGCCAGTACACCGCTGCTACCGGCGCGACCGATGCCAAGGACGGCATCATCACGCTGCACGGCCGCTCATTGCTGTTTCTGCGTAACGTGGGTCATTTGATGACCAATCCCGCGATCCTGTTCAACGATGGCCAGGAAATTCCGGAGGGCATTCTCGATGCCGTGGTCACGGTCACTATCGCCCTGCATGACCTCAAGCGCCCGCCAGGCCAGACCATCGGCAACTCGCGTACCGGCTCGGTCTATATCGTCAAGCCGAAAATGCACGGCCCGGACGAAGTCGCTTTCGCCGCCGAGCTGTTCAGCCGTGTCGAAACCCTGCTCGGCCTGCCTGCCAATACGGTAAAGTTAGGCATCATGGATGAAGAACGCCGTACCAGTGTCAACCTCAAAGCGTGCATCAATGCCGCCGGTGCGCGCGTGGCCTTCATCAACACCGGCTTTTTGGACCGTACCGGCGACGAAATGCATACCGCGATGCAGGCCGGCCCGATGCTGCGCAAGGGCGACATGAAAACCAGTGCCTGGCTGACCGCCTATGAGCGCAGCAACGTATTGACCGGCTTGTCCTGCGGCTTGCGTGGCCGGGCGCAGATCGGCAAGGGCATGTGGGCCATGCCGGACCTGATGGCCGCCATGCTGGAACAAAAGATCGCCCACCCGAAAGCCGGCGCCAATACCGCGTGGGTGCCCTCGCCTACTGCTGCCACATTGCATGCATTGCACTACCACCAGGTCAATGTGTCCGAAATCCAGCAGGAACTGGAAAAGCTCGATGCCAACGCCGAAACCACGCGTCTGCTCGATGACCTGCTGCAAATCCCGGTTGTCAAAAAACCAACGTGGTCGCCCGCCGATATCCAGCAGGAACTCGACAACAACGCGCAGGGCATTCTCGGTTACGTCGTGCGCTGGATCGACCAGGGCGTTGGTTGCTCGAAGGTGCCGGACATTCACAACGTCGGCCTGATGGAAGACCGCGCCACGCTGCGGATCTCCAGCCAGCATATCGCTAACTGGCTGTTGCACGGCGTCGTCACCGAAGCTCAAGTTCAGGAAACCCTGCAGCGCATGGCCGGCGTGGTCGATGCGCAAAATGTCGCCGACCCGCTGTATCGGCCGATGGCACCCGACTTCGAATCGTCGGCCGCGTACTGCGCCGCGCGCGACCTGGTCATGAAAGGGCTAGAGCAGCCAAGCGGCTACACCGAGCCGCTGCTGCATGCCTGGCGTTTGAAGGTCAAAGCGAAAGCTGCCGGCAAGTAATAGAGTCCGATAACAGAGTCCCGACAATGGGGGCGGTGCAGGTAATGCATGGCCCGCATCGAGACGCATCGAAACCAACGCCTCGCTCGCCGGGGCGTTTTCGGTTAACACGGCAATTGCGATCGCGTCCCGCAAGCTGGGCTATTGCGGGGACTTCAGTGGGGCATCACCGGCATCCGTGCCCTGCGAAGCGGATTCGAAAACGGTTGCGAACATCGGCACCAGCAACCTGTTGCCGAATTCGCTCAGGTGATCCTGATCGTAATACAGCGGTCGACCGTCACGGGACGCAGAACAGCGGCCATCGGCGCACAGATACGGCAATACATCCAGAATCCTGACGCCGCAACGCTCATGCGCAGCATCCTGCGCGGCCCACACGAAATCGTGGCGCTTGTGGTATTCGTCTACCGAAATGCCAATGTCCGCGCGACGTCCGAGCACCATGGCGCGCGACATGGCTTCCGGCACGTTGATCCCCATTTCGGGGATCGGTCGGACCAGGTACACCGGACGGTCTTTTGCCAGCAGGCAGGCGGTATCGGTAATGCCCCGCGTGAACTCATTCAGAAATGCCGCGTCCGCCTTGTCACGCGGCTCGGAAAAATACACCGAAGGCACATTGGCTTGTGCCTTCCAGAATTCCTTGGCGCCGACGGCATAGGAACTGGTGCGGTTGACAATCACCAGCGGCACGTCCGCGGGTACCTGCTTCAATTGGTTGACGGCCCACTCCAGAAACGCACTGCACTTCTGCTCCGCTACATAATGCGATGCCGCAGACCTGACACCCATAAGAGTCGGACAGCGAATGTAACTCCAGTCCATGATGCCGCCGCCACGGGGCGGCCCCGCCGCGGCCAATGCAGTCGTCACCGCATCGGCATGACTGTCGCCGAGCAGGATGGCGCGCAGCGGCGTGCCGCCATACATGCACGAAGCCGATTCGACACCCCGTTGGGTAAAACAGCGCGCACGCTCCGGCTTGAAGTTGAATGCTTCGTCGGCGACACGTTCGACGGTTGGAGAGAACCGTCCCCGGATGCCGTCTTGCGCACGAATTGCAGCGGCCGGCAGCGCAACGGCCATCGTCGCCACTCCCAATGCGGTGGCAGCGGTTTTCAGACGCCAGTGCGTCAGCCTTCGCCGCGCCGGGGCTTCGATTAGCCGGTAGGACAGGTGGCCCAGCAGCATGGCCGCCGCGATGCCGACGCAGATCGTCGTAAAGTTACGGGTGAACTGCAAGTAAGCCAGCGCCACCACGATCGGCCAATGCCAGAGATAAAGCGAATACGAGCGCGTGCCCAGCCACTGCACCACACGATGTCCGGTCCATGCCGATCCGCTGCGCGCTGCCAGCAAAACCAGCAAGGTACCTGCAACCGGCAGGAGTGCGCCCCATCCTGGCCACGCATCGCTGGTGTCGAACAAGCATATCGCGGCGAGCATCATGCCGAAGCCGGTCGCTTCGAACCCAAGACGCCAGCGCGACGACAGCACTAATCCGGGTCCGAGCAAAAATACCAAACCGCCGGCGAGCATTTCCCAAGCGCGAGTCGGCAGCAGATAGAAAGCTGCCGAAGGTATGCGGGGTGTCAGCAAAATCGACAGCGCAAGAGACGCGGTCAGGCCAATCGCCAAGACCCAGGTTACCGTTGCCCTGCCCGGGCGCCATTTCCATGCAGCCAGCAGGACTAACGGCAACAGCAAATAGAATTGCCACTCCACCGAAAGCGACCAGGTATGCAACAGCCACTTATCATAGGCAGAGGCATCGAAGTAGCCGGTCTCTTTCCAGAAAGTGATGTTCGAAACAAAGGCCAGACTGGCCACGACTTGCGTACCGAAAGCCCGGTAATCGGGCGCAATCATGAAAAACCATCCCAGCACTGCCAGCACCAGGCACAACACGATCAGCGCTGGAAAAATGCGACGCGCTCTGGCCAGATAAAACCCTGCCAGAGAAAAGCCCTTCTTTTGTTCCAGGCCCGTGACGACAATACCGGTCATCAAAAAGCCGGAGATCGCAAAGAACACATCGACCCCGGAAAATCCGCCGCCAAATCCGGGTACGCCAAAATGGTAGAGGACCACTGCGACAACAGCCCACGCGCGCAAGCCGTTGATGTCGTCGCGAAAGACTGGTGGCTTGACTAGGGTGACCTCTGCGCGCACCGGTACGACCTCACGGTGATTGTGACGATCAGTACGGGTGCGGGCAAATCTCATTGCATCGTGATCCTAACTAACTGCAGGTAGCTTGAACCGAGCAACATCGATCCGGCACCGTGGAAGCGAAACCAGCGGTACGGCTCGCCATTCAAAAAGCAAACGCGATCTGGTCCGGACACACTTGAGGCAGATGAGAAAGCAATGCAGTATCAGGCTTTAAGGGAAGGTCGACGATGATAAATATCAATTCAGTTTCCGATTACACAAAATCCGGGACACCCTCCTGGCCGGCGGAATTTGTGAATTTGAAAGCACTCACGCCGCAATAAGCGAGCGTCGCAAAGCTGACAGGGACTTGACGTGGTGTCGTTGCCCATTTCAAAGCAACCGGATGGCTACCCATGGACTGCTCGATCGGCATCGGCTTTGGACTACCTGGCCCTGTTTTGCTTATCGCACGGAGCAAGGCCTCGAACGCTTGCGGTGTCGCCACAGCGAACCCGCTAGCTGACATGCTGACGATATCTGTCGACTGTCCATAAGGAAGCTGGGAACGGATGGTGATGCCGTGCGGGCTGGCATTGCTGTGCGCATCTGCAAGTATTGGACGCCGGTCGCATTTAAAAAGCACACCAGCACCCGTACAGGGTTCTACAGACCAAATGTGGCGCCATCGTTAGCGATGCAGCATCTAGAGAGGGAGTAACGCTTCCGGCTGCCAAAACACCTTTGTATTTCTGTTGGCACAGCAAGCTGCTTTTTGCTTGAATGTGCCGGACTTAGGGAGCCGTTCCATTGCGCCTTGCAACCAAGTACATCGCACCGCTGGTGCCGTACCGCTCAGAATGCATCTGGCCGCGTTCGAGCGAAAACGTGTCGCCGGAATGCAAATGCCGCGTTTGATCGTCACAGGTGAGCCACAGTTCACCTTCGACCACGACCGCGTGCGCATCGAAGGGATGGCTGTGCAAAGCGACCGTCACATTTTCCTCCCAGCGACGTTCCAGCACCTCGTCATATCCTGCGGCTCGGGCTTGTTGTTCAAATTTTCTTCGATCTTCAAGGTTCATCTCCGCCCTTCCGTTGTGTTCCGAGTACATACCGAAGCCCTAGGCTTCGTGGTGGCATTTGACACGATAACTGTCTTGCACACCTGCGCGTGCTCCCTGCCTGGCTTTGCCTTCGAAAAAAGCTGAAATCAAAACGACGTCAGTCCGGCAACGTGCCAACGGAAGTTCAAACCGTCATTGAACGCCATCGGACCAAGTCGTGCAAAACAGGTCGAAGGCTACCCTTAAGCGATAACCAATTCGACGTCGATATTGCCCCGAGTCGCGTTGGAGTATGGGCAGACTTGATGCGCCGCCTGGACTAGATCCGTGGCAACTGCACGATCCAGACCTGGCAGGTTAATGACCAACTTCGCAGCGATACCAAACCCTGCAGGAATCGGGCCGATGTCGACGCTAGCATCAATTGACGCATCAGCCGGGATGCTGATTTTTTTCATTCCGGCAACGTGTTTCATCGCACCCATAAAGCAAGCTGAATAGCCAGCGGCGAACAGCTGCTCCGGATTCGTCGCCGTACCGGCGCCACCCATGGCCTTAGGCAACGAGAGCTTCACATCCAACATGCCGTCGTCGGAAACGGCGCGACCATCGCGACCGCCAGTAACATGGGCGTGTGCGGTGTACACGATTTTATCGAGTTTAGTTGTCATATGGTTCCTTGTGTAAGTAAAAAAGTTATTGGGTCGATCGGTCACCCTACTTCCTGATCGACTTGTTCAGTTTCAATAATTCGTCCAGACTAGACCCAGTCTTCAGTGTCGTACATGCAGGGACGGTAGCTGCATGATTTTTCAAGGCCCTACCCGCGGCCGTCAGATCCACCCTGACGCGACGCGCGATACAAAGCTGGCTGTCGAGGTGAAGAGCGGCCTCGATTTTGGTTTTGCCCGAGCCCGTCTAAGTATTATTGCACACGATTTAATTGTGTGCAATTTATATTCAAAAGTCTGGTCGAGTGCTCTTTGGTGTGGAACGCCGCAGACCGAATCTATTCCGGTCTGCGGGTAGATCTACGACGTATCATGCGATGCCGAAGCGATCCAGATTCATCACTTTCGTCCATGCTGCAACAAAATCGTCGACGAATCTCTTGCCG
>JACMQD010000310.1 GCA_014377155.1 Herminiimonas sp. | reverse complement strand
GATCCGACTGGCCGACTGGCCGGCGGACAGCGTGCCGAGCGGCAGCTTCATTGATCTCAAGACACTCGATACTCGCGTAACCCGAGTCAGCCTGCAACGTGGCGAGCCGTTGATGGAGGCCAAGCTGGCGATGCCCGGTGCCACCGGTGGCTTGTCGGCGGTGGTGGCCGAAGGCAAGCGTGCGATGACCGTCAGGGTCAACGATGTGGTGGGCGTGGCAGGTTTTGCCTTGCCGGGCAATTTCGTCGATATCCTGGTCAGCACACAAGGCGCCTCGAAAAAACCAGACCATGCTGACCTGCATATTTCGAAGCTGGTACTGGAACGCATTCTGGTGTTGGCCGTGGCCCAGGAAGCCAGCCAGAACGAAACCAAACCGAAGGTCGTCAATGCCGTGACGCTGGAAGTGACGCCAGAGCAAGCAGAGAAACTCGACCTTGCCCGCACCGTCGGCCAGTTGTCACTGGTGCTTCGCAACCAGATCGACCTCAAGCCGGCGCTTACCGATGGCGCCACCAAGCAGAGTCTGCTCAATGTACCGGAAGTCAAAGCGGCGCAAAAGCCCGAGGCCCCGGTCAAGGATGTGAAAGTCAAGATGGCTGTCGTACGCACCGTCGCCAAGCCTACGCGCCGCGAAGAACAGTGCCAGCACATCGCCACCAGCGCCGGCCGCATTACCGAGTGTCAATAACACATTGCCTACACAGGGGAACAACATGAACAAAAATAAGAAAAATCAGAGCGCCCGCGCCGTGACGACACTGCGCACGAACCTGGCACCGTATTTGATGCTGATGACCGCGGGCGCCTTGATGGCTGTGCCGTTCACCGCCGCGTCGAAAGCCAATTCGGACAAGCCCGTCGCGGTTGCCGTCGATAGCGCCGATGGCATGAGCAAAAAAGCCGGTGCCAAAGCCGACGACCGTCCAGCAATCGACAAGTCAGGTACGACATCGCAGCGTAGCGCACCTGCACCGCAATGCATCGGCGAGCTGCCACCCACGGTCAACGTCAACCTGCCGGAAGGAAAATCCGGTCTGCTCGATTTGCCCAAGCTGCAGCTGCCGTCGCCGTCGTGGCTACGCACCTTGGCCGATGCCAACGTGGTGCAAGTCGAGCCAGTCACGTCCATCACGCCGCGCAACATGTTCTTTTTGTTCGGCAAAAAGATCGGTTCCACTAACCTGATGTTCCAGAACAAGGAAGGTCGCTGCGCGATGATCGAGGTGTCGGTCGGCGTCGACACGGCCGCAGTTCAGGCCAAGCTGGTGCAACTGATGCCGAACGAAAAAGACATCCGCATCAATGCCGCTGCCGACTCGCTGGTCATCAGCGGCACGGTCGCCGATGCGCTGGCGGTCGACAAGATCATGTCGATTGCCAATGCCTTCGTGCGCAAGCCGGGTGGTGCTCCCGGCGCTGGCGGCGAACGGGTGGTCAACATGATGTCGATCGCGGCGCCGCAGCAAGTCATGCTCGAAGTGAAAGTGGCGGAAATCTCCAAGACCGTACTCGACCAGCTCGGCTCGAATTTCTCGGCCACGCTCAACCGCGGCAACTGGGCTGCGGGCATCGTGTCGAATTTCTTTGGCAACGGCGCAGGCAGCGTCGGCCTGGCCAAGACCAGCACGGGTGATTTTCTGCAGATCGATGCGCAACGAAAAGATGGCATCGTCAAGATCCTGGCCGAACCGACCATCATGGCCATCAGCGGCCAGGAAGGCAGCTTCCTGGCGGGCGGCAAGATTTTCATTCCGGTGGCGCAGGACGCTAGCGGCAAGATCACGCTGGAAGAAAAAGAGTTCGGCGTCGGCCTGCGGTTCACGCCGACCGTGCTCGACGGCGGTCGCATCAATTTAAAAGTGGCACCGGAAGTCTCCGAGCTGTCACGCGAAGGCATCGGTCTGTCGTCGAGCGCTACGGGTGGCCGCGCGATCCTGCCGCTGATCACCACGCGCCGCGCCGCCACGACCGTCCAGCTGTTCGACGGCCAGAGCTTCGCCATCGGCGGCCTGATCAAAAACAACGTCACGCAAAATGTCCGCGCCTTGCCGATCCTGGGTGAAGTACCAGTGTTGGGCGCGCTGTTTCGCAGCAGCGATTTCCAGACCGACCGTACCGAGCTCGTGTTCATCGTCACGCCGCACTTGGCGAAACCGCTGCCGACCAATTACCCGCTGCCGACGGACCGCTTTGTCGAACCGAGCCGCACCGAATTTTTCGTCGGCGGCAAGATGGAAGGTACCGCACCGGCATCACCCGAAGCCACCCCGACCACTGCATCCAAAGCCGGCGCGCCGACCGGTTTTGCACTCAAATAAGGAGAACGTGATGAAACCGACTTCCCTGCAACTGACATTTGGCTTGTGCGCTACCGCCGTAGTCCTGCTCAATGCCTGTACCACCGCCACGCCCAACCTCGACAGTACGCTCGGCAAAAATCTCAGCACGCTCAAGGCGATGCAGATCATGTATCCGACTGCGGCGGCCAACCCGCGCACCGCGACACTGGACGGGCAGGCGGCGCGCGAGGTGCTGATGCGCTACCACGACTCGTACAAGGCGCCGACGCCGCAACCGAACGTCTTTACCATCGGCGTCGGTGGCAAGTAAGCACCGCTGTCGCAGGGACCACACTCACAGCCAATAAACAGATCAGGTGAACGTCATGAATCAAATGCGCATTGCAGTCGTATCTCCCTTCCGGCAGCACCTGGACGAGGTCGCCCGCGTGCTGCACGAGGCAACGGATGCGGCGAAGATATCGGTTTTCGAAAGCACCTTGCGCCACGCCGGCAATTTTTCGGATCAGGCGATTCCCGATCTGCTGATTGTCGATAGCGGCAACGACGGCAGCAGCGATCTCCGATATCTCGAACAGCTCGGGCGCATGCACCGCAACATGGCGTTCATCGTACTGTGCGACACGCCGACACCGGAGTTTTTGATTCAGGCGATGCGGGTGGGCGTGCGCGAAGTGCTGCCGTCACCCGTCACCGGCGACGCGCTCAAGGCGGCACTCGAGCGGATCCGGCCACAGCTCGGGTTCAGCACCGAAAGCGCGGGAAAAATCCTGGCGTTCGTCTCTTGCAAGGGCGGCAGCGGCGCGACATTTTTGGCCGCTAACCTGGCGTGCGAACTGGCGGCGCATGGCAAGAAGGTAGCATTACTCGATTGCCACCTGCAGTTCGGCGATGCGCTGCTGTTCCTGACGGAGCAAAAGCCCGCTACCACGCTGTCGGACGTGGCGCGCAATATCCACCGGCTCGATCCCGCATTCCTGGCCTCGAGCATGGTCAACGTGGTGCCGAACCTGAGCGTGCTGGCCGCGCCGGAAGATCCGGCACACGGCATGGAAGTCACACCGGATCAGATCGAATCGATCCTGAAGCTGGCACGCGCCGAATACGATTTCGTCATCGCCGATGTCAGCCGCACGCTCGATGCCCAGACCATCAAGGTACTCGACCATGCCGATACCATCTACGGCGTCCTGCAACTGACCTTGCCTTACATTCGCGATGGTAAGCGGCTGGTGGATATCTTTCACACGCTCGATTATCCCAAGAACAAGGTGCAGCTAGTGGTCAACCGCTATCAGCAGGGCGGCGATATCGGCCTCGATGCACTGGAAAAATCCTGCGGCACCAAGGTCGCGCGCACGATTCCGAACCATTACGAAGCGGTAGCGGCGTCAGTCAACCAAGGCATACCGATTGCCAGGCTGGCGCGCAGCAGTCCGGTGACCCGCATGCTTGCCGAATGGGGCGACGAGCTGGCCAAGGCCGAAAAACGGCCGCAGGGCGCATGGGTGTCGCGCTTGCTGCACCGCGCCCGACGCCTGGCGCCGAAACGTCTGCAGTCCGATCAGGCTGCCTGAAAAATTTAACGGGGGAAGCATCATGTCGTTACGAAACAGAGTGGAAATGAACCAGGTGAAAACCGGCGTGTTCGATACGGTTGCGTCGCAGGCGGCTACCGGCTACGACCGCGGCTATGTCGATCTGAAGATGAACATCCATCGCATGCTGCTCGAGCGTATCGACCTCCAGGTGATGGAAGGCCTGACCCAGCATCAGCTCAAGGATGGTTTGAAAAACCTGGTCGAGGAACTGCTCACCGCCGACAACGTCGTCATCAACGACATCGAACGAAAGCATCTGGTACGCGACATCCAGAATGAAATGTTCGGACTCGGTCCGCTGGAGCCGTTGATGCTGGACCCGTCGATCTCGGACATTCTGGTCAACACTTACAAGCAAGTGTATGTCGAACGATTCGGCAAGCTCGAAGCCACCGAAGTGCGTTTCAATGACGATGCCCATCTAATGAAAATCATCGACAAGATCGTCTCTCGCGTGGGTCGCCGTATCGACGAATCGAGCCCGATGGTCGATGCGCGCCTGCCGGACGGTTCGCGGGTCAACGTCATCATTCCGCCACTTGCGATCGACGGTCCGATCATGTCGATCCGGCGTTTTGCCGTCAAGGCGCTGACCATGAGCGACTTCGTCCAGAATCGTAGCCTGACGCCGTCGATGGCGCAGTTGCTCGAAGGTCTGGTCAAGGCCGAGCTCAACATGATCATCTCGGGTGGCACCGGCAGCGGCAAGACCACCTTGCTCAATATTTTGTCGAGCTTCATTGGCGGCACCGAGCGCATCGTCACCATCGAGGATACCGCCGAACTGCAGTTGCAGCAACCGCATGTGGTGCGCCTGGAGTCGCGTACTGCCAACATCGAAGGCAGCGGCGAAGTATCTCAGCGCGCGCTGGTGCGCAACGCGCTGCGCATGCGTCCCGACCGCATTATTTTGGGCGAGGTGCGTGGCAGCGAAGCGATCGACATGCTGCAAGCGATGAACAGCGGCCATGAAGGATCGATGGCGACGATCCATGCCAACGCGCCACGCGATGCGCTGACCCGCCTGGAAAACATGATTGCGCAAAGCGGCGTCAGTCTGCCCACTAAAGTCGCGCGGCACCAGATCAGCTCGGCACTCAGCATCGTGATCCAGATTGCCCGGATGAGCGATGGCAAACGCCGCATCGTCAGCATCCAGGAGATCTCCGGCATGGAAGGCGAAATTATCACCATGCAGGAAATCTTTGCTTTCCGGCAGACAGGCGTGGCCAGCAACGGTGAGGTGGAAGGACATTTTTGCGCTACCGGCTTGCGGCCGGTATTTTCGGAACGCTTGCGCGTGCAAGGCATCGAGTTGCCCGACAGCCTGTTCGATCCGCGGCGGCTGCATGACGCCCGTGCCGGCGTGGTGGCGTGATGGACCCGCTCTACAGCCTGTTCGGGCTGGTTACCTTCGTTGCCGTATTACTGCTGATCGGCGGGGTCTACTCTTCGTGGCATTCCACGCATGGGACGCAGGCTAAGCGCATGAAGCGGCGCCTGGCCGACACTGCCGGCGTCGCCACTGCTGCCGAATCGGATGTATCGATCCGCAAGCAGCGGGTCCTGAGCAAGCATGCCGCAGTACAGCATCTGCTGTCGACACTGCCGCAAAGCAGGATGCTGGACCAGCTGCTGCTGCAATCGGGTACGACGCTCAACGTCGCCCAGTTCGGTCTTGTCTGCATCGGCGTCGCGGTGGCGAGCGCGTTGTTGTTGATGCTGGCGAGCGTGCCGACGCTGGTTGCCGTCACCGCAGGCGCCGCCGCGTCCGCCATGCCGGTCATCATCATGATGCGCAAGAAGCGCGCGCGCATCGCCCAGATCGAACAGCAGCTTCCCGACGCCCTCGACCTGATGAGTCGCGCCTTGCGGGCCGGCCATGCGCTGCCGTCGGCCATCAAGATGGTGGGCGACGAAGTCGCCGCGCCGCTGGGTGCCGAGTTCAGAATTATGTCCGACGAAATCAATTACGGCATTTCGGCACCTGATGCCTTGAAAAACCTGCTGGTTCGGGTACCGGGGATCGATCTCGGCTATTTTGTCGTGGCGGCCCTGATCCAGCGCGAAACCGGCGGCAACCTGACCGAACTGCTAACCAATATTGCCGGCATCGTGCGTGAGCGGCTCAAGTTGTTCGGCGCAATCAAAGTGTTGACGGCTGAAGGGCGTTTGTCGGCGTGGATCCTGGGGCTGATGCCGTTCGGACTGACCGCGGTACTGCAAGTGATCAATCCGGCCTTCATGAAAGTGCTGTGGACCGATCCGGCCGGTCGCAACCTGTTGATCGGCATGGCCGTGTTCATGGTCATCGGCACGCTGTGGATTCGCAAGTTGGTGCGCCTGCGCGTGTAGGTACTCGCGACGATTCGTTCACAATAAAAAGGTAAAAAATGCCAATCGATTCCGTGATTTATTTGCTGTCCATCTTCGCTGCCGTGTTCGGCGTTGCCATGATGTCCTTGCATTTTCTGTTGCCTAACAAGATGCACCGTCGCTTGCAGGGACTAGGCGCAGTGCAGGCGGATGCCGCGCAAGGTCAGGAGGGCGCATGGATCGAGCGCATCGCCCGTCTTACTTCGCCACTGGCGCGGCTGTCGACGCCCAAGGAAGGCTGGCACCGGTCGTCGCTACGCACCCAGTTCATGCATGCCGGCATTCGGGGCGAAGTTGCACCGATGGCGTTTCTCGGCTTGCAAAGTTTGCTGATGATCGCGTTCCCCGCACTGGTCTGGCTGGCGCTGCGGTTGCACTCGGTGGCGCTGCCTTTCAATGCACTGGCGTTGTGCCTGCTAGTGGCCGCCGCCGCCGGATTTTACCTGCCGAAAATCGTGCTCTTGCGCAGGATCAGATTGCGCAAACGCGAGATTGCCGAGAACCTGCCGAATGCGCTCGACCTGTTGACGATCTGCATCGAAGCCGGACTGGTGATCGATGCCGGCATCGCTCGGGTGGCGCGTGAAATGACACTGACCTCGCCAGCACTCAGCGAAGAATTCCACATCGTCACACTGGAATTGCGCGCCGGTAGCGGCAAGGAAAAAGCCCTGCGCAATCTGGCCATGCGCACTGGCGTGGAAGAACTCGACCTGCTTATCGCCATGCTGATTCAGACGGAACGCTTCGGTACCAGCATTGCCGACGCGCTGCGGGTGCATTCCGAACACCTGCGCGTCAAACGCCGCCAGCATGCCGAAGAAGCCGCTGCAAAAATTGCGCTCAAATTATTGTTTCCGCTGATTTTCTGCATTTTTCCGGCGCTGATGCTGGTTCTGATGGGGCCGGCAGCAATCCAGATCTACCGGGTAATGTTGACCCCGACTGGCGCCTGATTGAAAAACCGTTCTGTGACGCTGCAAAAATTAGTCCTGGAGATAAACATGAAACGACTGCCATTTGGCCTCATTTTGCTGGGTAGCTTGCCTTTGCTGTTTGCCTGCAGCGTCGCGCCGACCAATCCCGTTGGTGCCGCCAGTCGGGTAGAGCCCTTCGTCAAGATCCACCACGCGGCGCAATCGGCTGAGGATTTCTACCAGCTCGGCCGTTATCACGAAGGCAGGCAAAGTCTGGTCGAGGCACGCGACGCTTATCGGCAGGCGCTAAAGATCGACAGTGAACATGTCGATGCGCGAAGCGCGCTGGGTGCGATCCATGCGGTACAGGGCGATGTCGACGCCGCCATCGCCGAATTCACGTTGGCTCGGAAAGCAGCGCCGCGCAGTGCCCAAGCGCATAACAATCTGGGTTATGCCTACCTGCTGCGCAACGACACGCCGCAGGCGATCGTGCTGTTCGAGCAGGCTATCGCACTCGATCCGGTTGGCGAACGCGCCGTCAATAATCTGGCAGAAGCGCATCGCCAGGCCGGCCATCCGGAGCAGTCCGTGCAAGTTCTGGCATTGGCGGCGCAGCGCAAGCGGCTGCAACCAAAGGCAAGCGAATCCGATGCGCCGATGTTCATACGCGACGGACGTCGCAGCGTGGCACTTGCTACAGGCAGAATCGGTGACGGCGGGCTGCCCGCTGGTCGCGACATTGCACTGGCATCGCCGGATCGCGACGCCTGGTCGAATACGCTCGCCAGTCCCGACGCCTTGCTGTTGAAGGTCGCCTCCCTGCTGCGCACGGTCGGCTCCGGCGCGATACCAACGCAAGCCGCCAATGCAGAAATGCCCCGCGCCGGCAACCACCACAGCGACAGCGACAGTACCAGTCAGACGCTGCGGCTGCGCTTGAGCCGGGCGCTGGCCTCGGATGCCAGGTCCAGACTGGCTGCGCCGGCCGCTGAACCCGTGTGGACCTTCGAGCGCGATCGCACCGATCAGGAAGCCACGCAGGTGTTGTCATGATCGCACCAACCATGCGCCGGTTGCCCGGGCTGCGTACACGCGGGGCGTCGATCGTCGAGTTCGCACTGATTGCGCCGATCCTGTTTTTCATGCTGTTCGCCATCATCGAAGTCGGATTGCTGTTCTGGGTCAACCTGACCATGCAGTACGCGGTGCGTGAAGGCGCGCGCTATGCGGTAACCGGGCAAACCAACCTCGATCCCGATCCCAGCGGCCAGCAACGTTATCGTGCCGTTATCCGCAAGATCAAGGAGAGTTCGATGGGCCTGTATGAACAGGTCAAGCCGGAAATCATCGTCAACAATTTCACCTACGCCAATGCCAGCCAGTACAACGCCAATATGTTCGGTGGCCCCAATGACAGCGTGGTGCTCCAGCTCGACTGTACCTGGGCCATCCTGACGCCGATGGTGCGGCCGTTTTTCGACAATGGCGAGTACCGATTCAAGGTCGCCGCCACCATGCGCAACGAGGCTTTCTGATGGATCGCTCATGCGTTCACAAGAGATCGTCGGCGCGGGGTGCGGCGGCAGTGGAATTTGCACTGGTGCTGATGCTGTTGCTGACGCTGGCGCTGCCCGTCATCGACTATGCGCGCGCGATTCAGGCCAATACGATTTTGATCAACATCACCCGCGAAGGCGCCAGCCAGGCATCGCGCGGTGCCCAGCTCGATCGGCAAAAAAGCCAGGCCATCATGAATGCGCTGGCGGCCACCACACCACCGCTGACGATGACCACGCGCGGCATGATCTATATCACCGAGGTGGAAGGCAAAAAGGAGGGAGGCGTCATCACGAACGTGGTCAAGGCGCAGTACAAATGGGCCAATGGCAGCTATGCGGATAAGGACAGCGCGCTGTGGGCGTGTTCCTCCTGGGAGGGCGATGGCAAATGCAACGTGACGGGGGAGCCGGTTGTCGGCCTCATGGCGAACCAGCTTGCGGCCGGCGAAGCGATCTTCGTGGTGGAAAGCTTCTATCACTTCGATGCGTTGTTGAGCGGGCTCGATCTTGGGGTGGGATTGCTGCCCGAGGTGCTGTATTCGAGGACGGTGTTTTGACGCCCGGATCGGAATGCGCGGAAAAAAACGGCAGCGTCTTTCTAGCGCTTCCTATCCCTGATTGAAAAGATAAAAATGTGTACCAACCAGCACAGGAAAACGCCATGAGAGCGCACCAGCAAAAAATTCAGTCAGGCCAGGTCATCGTCATCTTCGCCCTGTTCCTCTTCGTATTGGTCGCCGCGATCGGCCTGGCGATCGACTCCGGCATGGGCTATCTGAGCAAGGCCAAGCTCAATTCCGCAGTCGATGCCGCTGCCATCGCCGCTGCCCGTGCGGCGATCAAGGGCGATACGCAGGCCGAGCAAACCGCTAGTGCAACCGAGGCAGCGCGCGAATTTTTCGCAGTTAATTATCCGGCGAATTATTTGCAGTCGACGCCGGTGCTCGACAGTACCAGCGTCGCCTACGCCAATGGCAAAATCACTATCGACGTTGCAGCCACGGCGACCCTGCCGACCAGCTTCATGCGCGTGGCCAACGTCAACCAGCTGGTCATTCGGGCCGGTGCGGAAACAGTTCGCAAGGATCTCGACCTTGCCTTCGTGATCGATACGTCCGGGTCGATGAATAACCCCGTGACGCAGGACCGGGTGCGGCAAGCGAGCAAGTCGTTTCTTGAAAAGCTCAATGCCGTGACCGATCGCGTTTCACTGATTCAATTTGCCAGCGGCGCGCAGGTGCGCCAGCCGTTCAAGCCGAGCCAAGACAGGGGATTTGATCGAGGGACAATGAAAGGCACGATCGACGCCTTCAATTTCGAAGGGGCGACTAATTCGGCGGAAGGCCTGTGGCATGCAAGGGACCAGCTGAAAAATTCGATCGTGTCACCGTCGAGCTTGCGCTTC
>JACMQD010000047.1 GCA_014377155.1 Herminiimonas sp. | reverse complement strand
GACATCGAGCATGATCGGTCCCATCAGCGGCATGCCGTGGCTGTTTTGTTTTGCTGAACTCATGTTTTCTCCACAATCACAAAGGCGACCGCGTATTCTGCCTCATCGGTAATCGTTACCTGCGCGGTCAATTCATTTTTTTTCATAAACTCATCCATGGGACCGGATGTCAGGACCATCGGTTTCCCACTGGGCGCATTGACTACCTGCATCGTGCGCCATGTCATCGGCATGCGCATGCCGAGCCCGACGGCTTTTGAAAATGCTTCTTTGGCCGCGAACCTTGTTGCCAGAAAACGGATACCACGCGCCGCCACCTTTTCCTTGCGGCGTAGGTACTTTCCCATCTCCTCAGGGCCCAGGATGCGCTCCGCGAATCGGTCGCCATGGCGCTGCAGTGCCGCTTCGATACGGTCGATGCGGATAATGTCCGTGCCGATGCCGTAAATCATGCGCCGCTTTCAAGCATTGTCGTCATCCCGCATCACCGTCGAGGCGGGCCTTGATCACGATGGCTTTCATTTCGCTCACCGCCGCATGCCATCCTGCGAAAACCGCATGCGCGACGATGGCGTGCCCGATGTTGAGCTCGGCAATGCCAGGTATGGCGGCAATTACCTGGACGTTGGTGTAATGGAGACCATGTCCGGCATTGACCTTCAAACCAAGCCGGCGTCCGTCGAGCACTGCCGATTCCACACGCGCAAGTTCCGCTTGACGAACAGCCGGGATGCTGGCGTCGGCGTAGCGGCCGGTATGCAACTCGATCACGGTCGCCCCGGTCTCCGATGCCGCAATGATCTGATGCGGATCGGCATCGACGAACAGACTCACACGGATACCTTCGGCCTGGAGTTGCCTAACGGCGTTGCGTACTGCCGAAAAATACCGGACTACATCAAGGCCGCCTTCGGTGGTCAGTTCGTGCCGGTTTTCTGGCACCAGACAGACGTCATGAGGACGGATGTGGCAAGCAAAGTCCAGCATCTCGTTGGTCACTGCCGATTCGAGGTTCATGCGCGTGCGCAGCTGTGGCCGGATCGCTTCGACATCAGCGTCGCGGATATGGCGCCGATCTTCGCGCAGGTGCAGCGTGATGGCATCGGCGCCGGCCTCCTCCGCCATTAACGCCGCCTGTAACGGATCGGGATAGGTCGTGCCGCGGGCGTTGCGCAACGTGGCAACATGGTCGATATTGATACCGAGATCGATAATTTGGGTGTTTGGTTGAAGATAGCTCATAGGCTCGGTACGTCCTTATAACTGCATCAGGTCCATCAGTATCTGGCGTGTGTTAAGCGGCGCTCCACCAAGCTGATGCGCCAGTAAAAATCGCATCAGGGACTTGCTCTGGGCTTGCGTGATACTGTCGGCGTAATTCTCGCGCTCCATGTCGATCAGGGTTTTTCCTGAGACCCGCGGCCAGACGTCGGATGGCATGGCACTCCGCGGGCCGCGTTCGGGATCGACGACATAAATGCGTTCAGGCTCCACCGGCTGACCATCACTGGCGCAAATGGCGAAGTTGGTCGACACGCCGGTTTCCTTGAGCAAAGCGCGCTCGAATTTTCTCAAGACGACCGGCGCCGGCTGATCGTGCGCGAGTTCGTTGAGCGTGGCGACGTAATGATCGAATAGCGTCGCATGCGCATCATCGCGTGCTAGCAGGCGCACCAGCAATTCATTGAGATAAAAGCCGCACAACAGCGCCGACTTTTCCAGCGGCAGCAAACCACCGACCCATTCCGCCGAAGTGAGCGTGCGCATTTCCGACTTGCCTGTCCATGAAATTGAAAGTGGCTGGAAAGTTTGCAACACGCCATGCAGCCGCGAATTATGCCGCTTGGCACCTTTCGCAATTAATGCGACACGACCGTGGTCCCGTGAAAACACATCGACGATCAGGCTGGTTTCCTTGTAGGGATAGCTGTGTAATACGAAACCCGGTTGGCCGTTTATGCGATAGTCTTTTTCCGGGACTTTCGTGCGCCGGACTGTTGGCCTGACCGATTTCACCGCGACGCTTGCACCTGCTACCTGGCTCACGGCGGCGCTGCTCGATGTGTCAGCCTGCGTGACGCCGCTCAGAGGAGCCGAAATGTCTTGAAGGGGATCGACATCATCGCTATGCGAAACCATTGTTTGCGGATTATTCGTAGCCGTACGCGCGCAAGCCCGCTTCGTTGTCAGCCCAGCCCGATTTGACCTTAACCCAGATTTCAAGATAAACCGGGCCGCCAAACAGGCGTTCCATATCGAGCCGCGACTGGGTCGAGATATCTTTCAGGCGGGCTCCCTTGTTACCGATCACCATCGACTTGTGCGTACCGCGTTCGACCAGGATAGCCGCGAACACGCGGCGCAGATTGCCTTCCTGTTCGAACTTTTCGATCAGCACCGTACTGGTATAGGGCAGTTCATCGCCAACGAATCGGAACAGCTTTTCGCGCACGATTTCGGCAGCAAGGAATTTTTCGCTGCGGTCGGTAATGTCATCCTCGCCGAACACGGGTGGATTTTCAGGAAGATACTTGCGAGTTTCGCCCTGCAGATTTTCGAGTTGAAAACCAAGCTTGGCCGAAACCGGCACGACTGCCGCAAAATCATGCTGCGCGGCGACTTGCTGGGCAAAAGGCAACAAGATGGCCTTGTCCTTGACATGGTCCGACTTGTTGATTACCAGGATACACGGCACATTGGCGGGGAGCAGATCCATGACCTGCTTGTCTGCCGGGCCAAAAGTCCCCGCTTCAATGACAAACAAAATGACGTCCGACGCCGTCAGCGTTGTCGTGACAGTGCGATTGAGCGTCTTGTTGAGCGCATTCGAATGACGCGTCTGGAAGCCTGGCGTATCGACATAGATGAACTGTGCGTTGTCGATGGTCTGGATTCCGGTAATACGATGGCGCGTGGTTTGCGCCTTGCGCGAGGTAATACTGACCTTGGCACCGATCAGCGCATTCATCAATGTCGATTTCCCAACATTAGGACGACCAACGATGGCAATGTAGCCGCAACGGTAGTCGGAGGGGATGGCAGATTCAGTCATGCGGTTTTCGAGTGAGTGACAGCCACCGGAGGGGCCGTACGGTTGTCAGAGTCGGGCACTTGCGTTACGTGCCTGCCGCCAGAATCGACGTTCGGCGCGGGCGCGTCCTCGACTTCCTTTTCATGTCCGGTATTTAAGTCTGCGATCGACATCTGTTTTTGCGAAGGTATCACGGACGGTTTTGCAACCGGCTCCTCGGTTTGGCTGGCGCTACTGGCAATCGCAGGCGCATCAGGCTGTATGGTCGCGATACCGGCCAATTTAAGCTGAGACGTTCGCGGCTTGCTCTTTCGTGGCGAAGACGGGGTCTTGACCAGTGCAGTTTGCACCGCTTCCAGCGCCAGCTTGGCGGCGGCCTGCTCGCCTGCCCGGCGGCTACCGCCGGTGCCGAAAACCTGAATATCAAGCTTCGGCACCAAGCATTCAATTTCGAATTCCTGGCTATGGGCAGCGCCATGCGTTGCCACGACATTGTATTGCGGTAAAGCTATTTTCTTACCTTGCAAGAATTCCTGCAACAGGGTCTTGGCATCTTTGCCGAGTGTTTTTGGATCGACTGTGTCAAGAATCGGTATGTAAAGCGAGCGGATTACATCTCGCGCTGCATTAAAACCAGCATCGAGAAAAACTGCGCCAAATAACGCCTCTAACGTATCGGCAAGGATCGACGGCCGCCGGAAACCACCGGACTTCAGCTCTCCTTCGCCCAACCTCAGAAAGTGCGACAACTCCAGTCGCTGCGCAATCTCGTACAACGATTGCTGTTTGACGAGATTGGCGCGCAGACGCGACAGGTCGCCCTCATCGATTTTGCTGTAGCGTTCAAAGAGAAGGGACGCCACCACACAGTTAAGTATCGAGTCCCCGAGGAACTCGAGTCTTTCATTGTGAAGGCTACTATGGCTACGATGTGTAAGAGCCTGCTGCAGCAGCGCAGCATCCCCAAACATGTGGCCTAGCCGATTTTGCAACACCATCACATCCATTTTTGATCTGCTATTGTCGTCATGCTTTATTGCTGATCGCCTTTGAGGAACGGTTTCTTGGAAGTCGTCCCTTCATATTCAAGCAGCAGGCTTGCCGGGCCAAAAATCGGAATCTTTTTTTGATAGGCAAAACTTACGTCGAGATCTTCGCCATTTTTGACGATGTCGAGATCCTTGCCTTTAACGGATTCAATATAGCCGACCTCGGCCTGTCTGTCGAAGGCGACGCGAATTTCTTTCGGTGTCGTGCCTGCGGCTTTCGCCGAGACTATCCCTTTGCGAATCGAGTTGTATTCGATCGCACTAGGTACGATTTTCATGCCGAAAATAGCAATCAGCGCAACGATCATCAGTACGAAAATGAGACCAGTTAAAGTGACACCGGTTTGACGGGCAGATATTGGCAATGTCATGTGTGTTCCTGAGCTAGTTGATCGCACTACCGATGCGCCTGAAATTACCCAAATTCATCCAAATCAAAAAAGCTTTGCCAACAATATTTTGATCCGGCACGAAGCCCCAGTAACGACTATCGAGACTGTTATCGCGATTATCGCCCATCATGAAATATTGCCCAGCGGGGACCTTGCAAGCGAAGCCCTCCGGGTTAAAGCTGCACAGTTCGTTCATTGGAAAGTCATGCGCACCAGAAACGTAACTCGGCGCGCGCTCGTCATTGAGAATCTTATGCGTCGCCAAGGGCAAGGTTTCTGTGTACTGCTTCGAATAGCTCAGACGCTCTTCATCAAGATAATCCGGCAATGCCTGATAAGACACTTCCTTGCCATTTATCGATAAGCGCTTGTTTTTATAAACGATATTATCACCTGGAACGCCGATCACGCGCTTGATGTAATCGAGCGCGACGTCCTTGGGGTATTTGAATACCATCACGTCGCCGCGCTGGGGTGCGTTCATTTCAACAATTTTTTTGTTGATGATTGGCAAGCGAATACCATAAGTAAATTTATTGACCAGAATAAGATCGCCCACCAGCAGCGTGGGAACCATCGAACTCGACGGAATTTTGAAAGGCTCGTAGAGAAATGAGCGCAAGAAGAAAACCAGTGCAATTACCGGAAAGAAGCTGCCTGAGTATTCGATCCAGACCGGTTGGCGCAAGATATTCGCTTCCAGCGTTGCGCGACCGCTTTCATCGAGCTTGATGCCTTCTGCCTTGAGCTTGGCATTGCGCTTGTCAAATTCGGCCAGGGCTGCATCCGCTTTCGCACGGCGCTGCTTGGCAAGATAAAACACATCCAAGAACCACACGACGCCGGTAACAATCGTCAGGACGAAAAGGATTAATGCAAAATTACCGAGAATTGCTTGAAAACTCATTTGTCATCCACTTGTAGGATTGCCAGGAACGCCTCTTGGGGTATCTCCACCGATCCCACCTGTTTCATGCGTTTCTTACCCGCTTTCTGCTTCTCGAGCAGCTTGCGTTTGCGGCTGATATCACCACCGTAACATTTGGCCAGAACGTTCTTGCGCAGCGCCTTGACGTTTTCGCGCGAAATAATATTAGCGCCGATGGCGGCCTGGATAGCGACATCGAACATTTGCCGCGGGATCAGCTCGCGCATTTTGGCAGCAACAGCACGTCCACGATACTGGCTGTTAGCACGATGCACAATAATCGCCAAGGCGTCGACTTTTTCACTGTTGATCAACATGTCGACCTTGACCACATCCGCAGAGCGATACTCTTTGAAATCGTAATCCATCGATGCATAACCGCGCGAGGTGGATTTCAGCTTGTCGAAAAAATCGAGGACGATTTCGGCCATTGGCATTTCATACGTCAGCTTGACCTGTTTGCCATGGTAATTCATGTCCATCTGGACGCCACGTTTCTGGGTACAAAGCGTGATGACGGCGCCGACGTATTCCTGTGGCATGTAAAGATTGACGGTAACGATCGGCTCGCGTATTTCTTCGATCTTCGAGGGATCCGGCATTTTCGACGGATTGTCCACCATCAGAATGGATTCGTCGCGCAGCAAAACTTCATAAATGACGGTAGGTGCAGTGGTGATCAGGTCCATGTCGAACTCACGTTCGAGCCGTTCCTGGACAATTTCCATATGTAGCAATCCCAGGAAGCCGCATCGGAAACCAAACCCCAGAGCTTGAGAGACTTCCGGCTCGTACTGGAGCGCAGCGTCATTGAGCTTGAGCTTTTCAAGCGAGTCGCGTAGTGCATCGTACTGATTGGCCTCAACCGGAAACAAGCCGGCAAAGACCTGCGGCTGCACTTCCTTAAAGCCAGGCAAAGGCGCTGCGGCAGGGCGCGCCAGTAACGTCACAGTGTCACCGACCTT
>JACMQD010000046.1 GCA_014377155.1 Herminiimonas sp. | reverse complement strand
TCATCGATTCCAACGATTTGCCGTTGAACGTCTCGCGCGAATTGCTGCAAGAGTCACGCGACGTCAAGGTCATCCGGGAAGGCTCGACCAAGCGCGTGCTGTCGATGCTGGAAGAGCTGGCCAATGCCGATGAGCAGGAAAAGAAAGATAAGTATGTGACCTTCTGGAAGGAATTCGGCCAAGTGCTGAAAGAAGGGATTGGCGAGGATACCAGCAACAAGGACCGTATCGCCAAGCTGCTGCGCTTCGCCTCGACCAGCAACGAGGGCGATGAGCAAAGCGTGTCGTTTGCCGATTACATCGGTCGCATGAAAGAAGGCCAGGACAAGATCTATTACGCTACCGGCGAATCGTATGCTGCCGCAAAAAACAGCCCGCATCTTGAAATCTTCAAGAAGAAAGGCGTCGAAGTCTTGCTGCTGACCGATCGCGTCGACGAGTGGATGCTGTCATTCCTGCAGGACTTCGAAGGCAAGGAATTGGCATCGGTTGCCAAAGGTGGACTCGATCTGGGCCAACTCGAAAACGAAACCGAAAAGAAGCAGCACGAGGAAACCCAGACGCAGTACAAGGACCTGGTAGAAAAGATGCAGGCGTCCCTGGCGGACAAGGCCAAGGAAGTACGCGTTACGTTCCGCCTGACGGATTCGCCGGCTTGCCTGGTAGCCGATGAAAACGAATTGTCGGGCAACTTGCTGCGCATGCTCAAGCAAGCGGGACAAAGCGCGCCGGATTCCAAGCCGATTCTGGAAATCAATCCGGATCACCCGCTGGTGCAGCGTTTGAAATATGAAGATGCGAAGTTCGACGACTGGGCCAATATCTTGTTCGACCAGGCCTTGCTTGCCGAAGGCGGGGCGCTGACCGATCCGAGCGGATTCGTTCGACGCCTGAATGCGATGTTGTTGGGCATGACATCCAAGTAACAGTCATTAAGGCGACGGCGTTGTCCGCGTTGCCTGACAGGCAGTGAATCTCCCCTCCTATCGCTTGCGGTACGAGGGGATTTTTACGCCCGTAAGGCATCGAACAATGCGTCGCCGGCCATCGCCGGTTGCGAGCCTTCTTCAGCGCGCCGTATCAGGGCGACGATGCGGCGATTTGCCGGCGCATCGATTCCGTGTGACTCGGCCAGTGCGAGCACTGCGCCGTTGAGATAATCGACTTCGGTGCGGCGTCCCGCCTGCAGATCTTCCCACATCGACGAACGCGCTTCCGGGTCGATTCGCAGCATGGCGGCGGCAATCCGCCTAAACAGCGCATCCGGCAAGCGCAGTAATGACGGCAGCAAGTGCGGACCGATGCGGGCTACTTTTGCCGGCTCGATGCCGCTGGCTTGTAGTACGCGCCGTGCCTCATCGATCAGCAGTGCCAGGCAGCGCCGGTAGGCACGCTGCGACAGTTGCGTCTTCAACGGCAAGCCGCTCAAGGCATTGATAGGATTGTTCAAATTAATGAGCAGCTTGCCCCACTGGACCGCAGCAAAATCAACTCTTTGTTGAAGCGGCAGATGAGCCTCGGCAAACAGCGGCTGCCAGCGCTCTGCAGCGGCATCGGCTTCGATGACGATTTCGCCTTCAGTGCCACGATGCAGGCGACCGTCTGGCATTTGCACGACGTTAAAGGGCACCATCCCGCCCAAGACCTTACGCGTTTGCACGGAACTGCGCAGCGTATCGGCATTGCCCACGCCGTTTTGCAGGCTGATCAGCAGCGCGGAAGGCTTTGCATGCTTGTCAATGGTGTGCGCAGCGGCGGCAGTATCGGCACTTTTGACCGTGACAAGGATAAGATCGGCATCGGCCAGTGCGGTGGCATCTTCCGAATAAGGCACTTGCGACGCGTCGGGGCTGACATCGTGTCCATGCAGATCGGTGAGTCGAAGGCCCTGCCTGCGAATACGCTCGTGCATGTTCGCACGACCGATCAGAACGACGTCGCCGCCGGCGGCCAGCAAGGCCCCGCCGGCATAGGCGCCGATAGAACCGGCGCCGAAAATGGCAATTTTCATATTGAATGGATATAAGTAAGGATCGACATCGTCGCTAGCGGAGCGTTATCACGCGGCGCGTAGCGGACTAGGAAAAGATCAATAAGCGATCTTGAACTTGCGATATAAAAAGCCGATTACGAACAACGGCCCGATCAGCAAAAAGCGTACATCATCGAAAAACGACGGCTTCTTGCCTTCGATTTTATGGCCGATGAATTGCCCGATCCATGCCACGACGAAAATACCGATCGATAGCCCGACAAGCATGTGGGCAGGTACGCTCGACACCAGTCCTAGCATCGCGGCAAGCATCGCCAGCATGCCGACTGTCAGCGGAACCGATAACATGAAATAATAGACCAGTGCGATTCCTGAGCCGGCAATCGCCAGCAGCGGGTGAACCGCCCACAGCAATCCCAGGATCGATAGCACGATTGCCGGCACACAAATGAAGTGAATAATTTCATTAACCGGATTCAGGTGGCTTTCCGCATACTTGTCGATCAGGGCGGCGACGTCGTGCCGGTGAGGTAGCGCATGGTTCATGTTGTCTCCTGGCTGGCGATTTGTTATCGATGGACGTGACGCGCGATGCGCCGCTTTCTTTTCCCGATAATAAATGGTTCGCACCAGTTGCGCTGACGTTTGCCACTTTTTTTCGCGACGTGGCCGTGCCGCAGCAATCGAGTCGGTCGGAACCTCGCTGACTTTGCTACCTCGGCTTTAGCGACTTGCCGTTGCGCGCAGCGGCCAGATATTGACAGGCATCGTGTTGCAGCCTGTCCTGCCAGCGCTGTGACAAGGCCATCTGTCCGATTAGCGTGAAATGAACGGCCCTGTCGCACGCGAGGTTAGCGGCGCTCGCGGTCAGGGATCGGCAGGAGCGGCCAACCAAGTTGCGCCCTCTGTTCATTCGCCTTTGCCAGATCGAGTTGATCCCTCAGTTCATTCGCCCTTGCCTTATGCGTTGGATAAATCGCATACCTTTCTGAAGTGACTTCGACTGGACGCGATCCGCGCTGGGTGTAGGTATCCGTGCCGAACTGCATTCGGTGGGTAATGGTCATTACCGGCTCCTTGCTGATACAAAGTCCCATAATTCAGCTCTCTCCAAAAATGCGTTGACACCACATGGTGAGGTTCTGAGTGACGCGACGAAGCCAAAAGTTCCAAGTTACGCGCTACGCCAGAGCGTCCGGCTGGCAAATAGCCATTTATTGCATGTCGATCAATGATGACAACGCGCGACGAGATACGTTAACTCAGCGCCCTCCGCTGACATCGATGAAGCTACCCGTGGTGTACGATGCGTCATCCGATAGCAGCCACAAGATGGCGCGCGCAACTTCGATCGCTTGGCCGCCACGCTGCATCGGCACACCTGCCTTGACGCGGTCGACCCTTCCTGCTTCACCGCCGCTGGCGTGGATATCGGTATAGATCACGCCTGGCCTGACCGCGTTGACCCGAATGCCCGCAGCCGCCACTTCCTTGGACAGGCCAATAGTCAGCGTATCGATCGCACCCTTGGAGGCGGCGTAATCGACATACTCACCTGGCGAACCCAGGCGTGACGCCGCCGACGATACGTTGACAATGGCGCCGCCCGTACCCCCGCGCTTGGTCGACATCCGAAGCACTGCTTCACGGGCACAAATAAAACTGCCGGTAACGTTGGCAGCAAAAATACGATTGAGCCGCGCCGCGTCCATCTGCTCGACGGGCATGTGCTGCTCCAGAATGCCGGCGTTGTTGACGAGCGCGGTGAGCGGTCCGAGCACCTGATCCATCTGCTCGAAAAGGTCGGTAATAGCTTCTTCCTGTGAAACATCGCAGGCGACCGCCAGCGCGCGTCCGCCTGCTTTCTCGATCAACGATACGACTGCATCGGCGGCACTGCGATTGTGAAGGTAGCTGATGCAGACAACGTAGCCCTGCGCGGCAGCAAGTTGCGCGGTGGCTGCGCCGATGCCGCGACTGCCGCCTGTAATGAGGATAATTTTTTTAGACACGATGGCTCCTGCAATAAAGGATGGGTTCCGTGAGCCAGACGGTGCATCGATCTTACCCGCAGATGCAGCTTTCGACATAAGAAGAGTCGAGGACAGTAGCCGTCCTGGTTGCGGATGGCGCAGTCGCTCTAAATGCAAGCCGCCATAAAAAAAGGCGATAACGCTATTCACGTTACCGCCTTCCTTGGCCCCACTACTGACTACCTTCTCCTATGTCAATCTCGCGGCTCAAACGCGATTGATTCGATAGCCCTCGATGTTCAGCCGTGAGCGCGCGCTTCATCGCGCAGCACCTTGACCTGGGCATGATTACGCAAAACACCCTGATACTGACGTTCGACAATCAGTCGGACTGCCACTGGCAAATCCTTGGCAAGTGCGTCCTTGTATTCTTTCACTGCGACGTCTTCGCCACGCTCGCACTCATTGAGGATCGCTTCGTCATCGTTGCCGGTAATCGCGGCTTTGATATCTACCCAGCGGCGATGCATCGTCCCGCTCATCGAACCATGGGTTTCGGGATTACCGCCAAGCGAGCGGACTTCTTGCTGCAGCTCTGCCGCTGCTTGTGCACATTCCTGTGCACGCTTGGTAAATGTCGATTTTGCCTGCGCGTCAGACAAATCTTCTGCACAGGTTTTAAAGCCTTCTTCACCATCGCGACAGGTTTCGATCAGATCGTTCAATGTCGATACTACATCGTCGTTATCCATGTTTGATCCTTGAAATAGTGCGAATTAGTACAATGCTGCGACGTATTAGCTGCGATGCAATAGCTATTAACGTCGTCCGAGAATGACGCCGGCCAAGACGCCGATGGTCGCCGAAATCGCGATCGACTTCCATGGATTATCTTGCACATAGCTGTCGGTCGATCCGGCAATGTCCTTGCTGGTGCCAACGACAGTCGCTTGTGCGCTTTTGGCTTTTCCGATGACCGACTCTAACACTGCAGCCCCTTTGATACGCAGTGCGCTGGCTTGTTCGCCAGTGGCGTCGTTTGCTTCGCGGTAAAGGTCTTGCGCATTTTTTGCAAGGTTGCTCATGTCGCTACGTACCGTATTCAAATTTGTATCAATCATGCTATTTCTCCTAAATTAAGGATGCTGGTAAGCACCTTGAAATGATGCCGAACCAGTTGTGCCTTATAACGGCTTGCGGCCTGTGATAACACGGATCAAAATGATCACGATAGCGATAACCAGCAGGATGTGGATGAAACCACCCACTGTGTATGATGTGACCAGGCCGAGAAGCCACAGAATGACAAGTACGACCGCAACTGTATAAAGCATGATGATTATCCTTTTATTGTTTTGTTTCCCGCACTGGTCGGCATGCATGCCTGGCTCAGCGCCCTCTTATAACGTACTACGACTTGCCTGTTCCTGCTACCCCGACACTGTCGGCGCAAACTGCCGGATGGTTACTTGCCCGTCTGGTTGCCGATTATGCCGCCCACCGCCGCGCCACCGACCGTGCCGAGTGTGCTACCGCCGGTCAGGACCGAACCTGCGACGCCGCCGACGCCCGCACCAATTGCGGTATTTTTATCTTGCGACGACATGCCGGCGCAACCACCGATACTGATCAATGCGGCAACGGTGAGTACAGCAGTAAATTTTTGTGTTGTTTTCATTTTATAGCCTCATTAGTCGTTAAATTAAATGCCACTAAAGTATCAGTGCAAGGGTAAAACAGTCCTAACGAATAAGTCAGGAAACACCAATTACTTGCCGTATGTCGACTTCGCGTTTGCTTGGCAGGTGTCCTTTGCTGCGCCAGCCAGAGCGTCGCATTTTTCCGCAGCCACTTTGTATTTCGCATCACGCTTATCGTCACGCGCGTCAGTGCGAGCTTCACCGACTTTTTTATCAGCCTTCGCATCGACCTCGGCAACCTTCAAGGCCGCTTTGGCCTCCTTGACGCAGACGTCCTTTTCGTTTCCGGTCATCGCGCCGCATTTTGCCTTGGCTACGCCGTAGTCCGCTTTTGCTATATCCTTGCGCGCCGAAGCCATTGCACGCGGTGTGCCTTTATAGGCTGCTTCAGCTTCATTCTTCATGCGCGTTCGGGCTGCTTTCGCTTCCTCTGTACAGACGTCCTTCGGATTTCCCGTCAGGCTGTCGCACTTGGCGCGATTGGCTTTGTAGTCTGCGGACGCGGTATCTTTGGCAGCCTTGTACGTGGTTTTTTGCTCGGCAGTGGCCGCGTAACCGGCCGTCGACATGGCCAGCGTTACCGAGGTAATCAGAAGCGTTGCGAATATATTTTTCATGTGAAATCCTTTTTTAAATTTATTATTAGAAATATCGAATCGCTACGATGGGAAATCGAAACTGCTTACACGATGGAATGATCTTAGTTGGCAAGTTTGCGTTGTCATATCGGACAGTCACTGATAGTGATGTAGGACAAACAGAAGCAAAACGGGGCATGTGACGCCGCTTGAAAAGCCAGTATCAGTATTGAGATAAATACAATATGCGTGGTGTTCTACCCCTGCCGCGCACTCGTCGGGATGCAGAAGAACAGGAAGAAAGAGTGCATCTCGGACCCACTTGCAATGATCGCAAAGTGCGGTTACCGCCGCTGGTGCATGCGCGAATCCGTCAGCGGTGTCTCCAGATACCCGCGCCGTCGGAAGGAGGTCTACTGGAGCGATGCGTTGACTCCGATGCCGATGAGGGCAGATCGCCCGTCATGCGGCATCGCAACGCCGGTCAATGGCTGAGAGTTTCTCTCGCGACTGCTATCAGTTTGTCGAGGCGTACTGCGGCATCGGGGTCTGTCGCCGCCGGCAACGTACACAAGTACCGCAACTGTGCCGCCTCTGATATTGGCTGCACACCTGCCTTGAGTGCCGCTTGCAGGACGTCGACCTGCATCCTGATGCGCTCACCCGAACAAGAGGCCGGACTTTCGATGCCGACCAGGATTTCAAAGCGCAAGATTTCAGTACGCAAAGTCACGCCGTTGGCCTCGATCGACGCTGCATAACTGCGATCCGATTGCTGCACGGCGACGATGGCCGCATCCAGGCGTTTTTGCAGCGCTTGCTCGAATGGCACAGGCAGAAGCGCAACCGCCTTCCACTGTAACGCCAGGTCCTCCGGCGCCAGCGCATCGGGGCCTGCATCGCGCAGCAGCAGCTGCTCTACGTTACGGCACACAGCCAGCTTCGCGCGCAACGCATCGGCCACATGCTGCGAGGTCGCGCTGCGCAAACTGTCGAGCTTTAGTTCCAGCGCTGCCAAGCCGTTATGGTAACGAAGTTCAATCGCCGACTGCGCAGCGTGCGACACCGGCCCCACCTTGCTCCAGGCATGGCGCGTCTGTTGTAGGGTGCGCACGATCAGCGACTCTTCGCAATGGAGGGTCGCTTCGAGTGCGGAACACAGGATTTCCTTTGCTTCCAGGTTCTCGCGCCGACCCGCGTCGGCAGTGACGGCTGCGTCCTTACGGCGCGCGAATACAGCGTCGCAAGCGGCGCGAAAGCGCTGCCACAGGTCCTGTTCGTCGCGCCGTTCCAGCGGCAGTGACCTCGACTGTTCCTGCCAGCGCTCCTGCAGGGCGCGCAATTGGTCAGGTGCGCTTCGATCGGTCGGGCGAAGGCTACCGACGTCGGCGATGAGCTGCTCGCGCCGTGCAATTTCGAGGCTGCGCTGACGCGCCAACGGCTCGCGTAACAACTGCATGGCCTGATCGAACTCGGCATCGAGCTTTTTTTTGTGCCGGCGGTCGATCGTGCCCAAACGCTGCCATCCCTGGGTCATGCGCAGACTGAACTGCGCAATACTTTTCCAGTCGGCGCCGACGCCTTCTTCAGCGCCGCAATGCGAAGTGGTGACAAAGGCGGCGATGTCGGCAATCATCGACTGCGCCAGCAGCTGGTTCTGTAGCCGGTCCTCGGCCAATTTTTTAAAATATTCGGCAGCCGGCGCATAGGCAGTAGTGCAAGCAGCGTCGAAACGCTCCCACAGCTCCTTCGGTGCCGACCCGGCCGAGGCCTCGAGCGACTTCCAGCGTTCACGCAGACTACCGACCTTCTTGGCCAGTTCGGCAGGCGCAGCTTCCTGTCCAGCCATGCCTTCCACCGCTTTAAGCAATTCTTCGCGCGACACCGTGCCACCCCATTTGGCCCATGCCTGCAAGCGCCCCAGTTCGCTGCGTGCCCGCGCCAGCCGGGCGCTTTGGGTAACATTTATGCTGGAAAGTTTGACATCGAGGGTCCGAATGGCTTTGTCGCAGGTCGATGCCAAGCGTACTGCCCCATCTTCGAGTGCTTTTTCCATGGCCTCCAGCGCCTCGGCGAAGTCCTGGCCGGCATCCTGTTGCGGTGTGACTGCCTTGATCGGCGCCGGCGGTGCCACGTTAACTGTCCGCGTCAGCACGGCATCGAAACGCGACTGCAATGCCGCCGATGCCTCATCATGCTGCATAGCGGGCAAGGCCTGCCATTCGCGCCGCAGTACCTCGCGCTCAAGTTCGTCGGGCTGCAGGCTTTCCCACTCATCCAGTTTCTGGCCTCGAATCTGTAAGCCTTGGTGGCGCAACGCATGTAGCACCAGCGACTGCCGCAATGCCGTCTGGTCCTGATCGAACTGGCTCGCCAGGTGTGGCGGTAGCGACCATGCCTCGGCTGCGGCGCGCTGCACGGCCATCTCCGATTCGAGCGTCGATAACGCCAGTGCCGCCTCGGCCGGATCGAGCTCGGCCGCGCGGATGACCAGGTCTTTCAAATTCGCCACTGTGTTCAAGACTGCACGTTGCAGCGTCGCCTGCGCCTCGAGTCGCGCTCGCAACGCGGCGCGTACCGCATCGAAGACGTCGCGCAAGGCAGCAGATACTTCACCGGCACCCTGCCAAGCACGGTCGACCGCCGCAACCTGATTGGGCAACAGCTGCGCCTGTTGCAGCAGGCGACCGGCATCGTCGATACATCGTTGTGCATGCTCGGCCGCACTGTCGCGCTGTGCGATGGCATCGAGGCGCGCTTGCATCAGTCGAACGACCCGGCGATCGGTATCGCGCATACCCTTGAGTACGCGCTCCAGCAAAGCCGGCGACTGCACGTGCGCGGCAGCCGCGAGACGCGCATCGGCGAATGTCGATTGCAGTATGAAGGCCACCGCAGCTTCTTCGCCCTGCAGGCTATTTGCCTGTGCCATTGCATTTAGCTTGGCCAGTCCAGGCAGTGCCGGGGACGCGGCAGGCAACGGCGGGACAGCAGTGACAAGAGGTTTTGCGGTTTTACGCTTGAACAGAAAATCGAACATGGGTTACGGACAATCGAAGAAAGCAGCCATCATAACAAGCCGAGGGCGCCATCCCGCGAAGCGCACCGAAAACAACCGTGATTTAGCGCACACGCTACGGGTTATTGTTTTTTGCACTATTTAACAGCACTCCGAACCAAAACGGTGATGTCGAGCACCAAATAAACTCTTCTCCTCCTGAACTTTACTGCACAGATCGTCAAAGCGCTGCCGATCCGGCAATCCGGTAGATGGCACACATTCTGCTAAAGCTTGATATGCGGAATCTTCGCATTCACTTTGACCCTCACTTCCAGGAGCTATTCATGTCCCGTCGCACCCTTTTGAAAGCGACCGCCGTCGGCGCTTTGACCCTTGTCGGCGCCACCTGGCTGCCCCATGCGCTCGCTGCCGATACCATCAAGATCGGTATCCTCCACTCGCTGTCGGGCACCATGGCGATTTCCGAAACGTCGTTGAAGGACGTGGCGCTGATGACCATCGAGGAAATCAATGCCAAAGGCGGCGTGATGGGCAAGATGCTGGAGCCGGTGATCGTCGATCCAGCATCGAACTGGCCATTGTTCGCTGAAAAAGCACGCCAGCTGATTTCGCAAGACAAGGTCGCCGTGGTATTCGGTTGCTGGACCTCGGTGTCGCGCAAGTCGACACTGCCGGTCTTCAAGGAACTCAACAGCCTGCTCTTTTACCCGGTTCAGTACGAAGGTGAAGAACTGGAAAAGAACGTTTTCTATACTGGCGCAGCGCCCAATCAGCAAGCCATCCCTGCTACCGAATACCTGATGTCGAAAGAAGGCGGCGGCGCCAAGCGTTTCGTCCTGCTGGGCACCGATTATGTGTACCCGCGTACCACCAACAAGATCCTGCGCGCCTTCCTGAAATCGAAGGGCGTCAAAGAGTCCGACATCGACGAGGTCTACACCCCGTTCGGCCATTCGGACTACCAGACCATCGTCGCCAATATCAAGAAGTTTTCGGCAGGCGGCAAGACAGCGGTGATCTCGACCATCAACGGCGACTCCAACGTACCGTTCTATAAAGAGCTCGGCAACGCCGGCCTGAAGGCCACGGACGTACCGGTCGTTGCTTTCTCGGTGGGTGAAGAAGAACTGCGCGGTGTCGACACCAAGCCGTTGCTTGGTCACCTGGCTGCATGGAATTATTTCCAGTCGGTCAAAAATCCAACCAACGATGATTTCATCAAAAAATGGAAAGCCTACGCGGTTGCCAAAAAGCTGCCGAACGCCAACACAGTCGTGACCAACGATCCGATGGAAGCAACCTACGTCGGCATTCACATGTGGAAGCAGGCGGTCGAGAAAGCCAAGACCACCGATACCGATAAAGTCATTGCGGCGATGGGCGGTCAGACCTTCAAGTCGCCATCGGGTTTCGAACTGACGATGGACAAGACCAACCATCACCTGCACAAGCCAGTCATGATCGGCGAAATCAAGGGTGACGGCCAGTTCAACGTGGTCTGGAAAACCAAAGGCCCAGTCCGCGCCCAGCCATGGAGCCCGTACATCGCCGGTAACGAAAGCAAGCAGAAACTGTAATTCTTATTAATTGGGGTCAGAGTTAAATTCTTTTACCTGACCTTCGGCACGCCGTGGCCCGCAAACAGGGGTCAGAGTAATTTTCCATGAAGCCGGGAAAAAAGCTCTGACCCCTATTCGCTGCGCAAGCGGTTCGCACCGGACCCGCCGCTCGATTTAAATTTCTAACGCTTCTTACCTCTGATGCAAAGCCCAAATCGGCTTCAACGAAGAAACCGGACATGAGCATATTTAAACGAATTCTTGTTTCAGTCTTGCTGGCGTTGCACACCGCCAGCGCCTTTGCCGCGATCGACGCCGCATTGCTCAAACCGCTGGCTGGTGATGATCCCGATGCGCGCATCGTCGCCGTCAACCAGATTGCCGTGCTTGCCAACGATGACGCCCTGCAAGTGCTCAATGCGCTCAAAAACGACCTGCTCTACGCCGCGCCGGACGGCCGCGTGGTCATCGTCGAAAATGGCCAGGCACGTGACCCCGCCACGGGTGCCAGCATGCCAACCCCGGACGGCATCGACGCTGTTTCCGTCAACAACCGCCTGCGTGGCGCGGTCGAGGGCGCGCTGTCGGGCTTGAAGCTGTTCTCGAAAGACCGCGCCATCCGCCTGGCGGCGACGCTGGAACTACAAAAAACCGCGACCGTGGAGCAAGCGCCGCTGATCGTCAAGGCACTCGCCACCGAGACCGACCCTTACATCAAATCGCTGTTGCAACTGGTCGCTGCCACCGCCAACCTGCAGTCACCGAACGCTTCGGTGCGCCGCGCTGCCGTACGTTCGCTGGCCAGCAGCACCAACGCCAATCTCAAGCCAGTGCTGCAGCGCATGTTCGACAAGAATCCGGATGGCAGCAATGCCGAGCCCGACGAAGGCGTCCGCATCGAAGCAGTTCAGACGTTACAAGAACTCAACAGCCGCTTGGCGCGCACCGAATTCATCGGCAATCTGTTCTATGGCGTTTCGCTGGGCAGCGTGCTGCTGCTGGCGGCCTTGGGCCTGGCGATCACGTTCGGCCTGATGGGCATCATCAACATGGCGCACGGCGAACTGCTGATGATCGGCGCATACACGACCTATGTCTGCCAGCTGATGTTCCGTAAATATTTCCCGGATGCGATCGACCTGTATCTGCTGGTCGCCCTGCCCGCTGCTTTTATCGTCGCCGGCGGTGTCGGCATCCTCCTCGAGCGCACCGTGATCCGCTGGCTCTACGGGCGGCCGCTGGAAACCCTGCTGGCGACCTGGGGTATCAGCCTGATGCTGATGCAGACGGTGCGCACCATTTTCGGCGCGCAGAATGTCGAAGTCGCCAATCCGTCATGGATGTCGGGCGGTGTCACGGTACTCGGGTCGCTGGTGCTGTCGTACAACCGTATCGTCATTATTTTTTTCGCCTTCTTCGTGGTCGCCGCGGTCTGGCTGATCCTCAACAAAACCCGTCTCGGCCTGTTCGTACGCGCTGTCACCCAGAACCGCCGCATGGCCGATTGCGTCGGTGTCTCGACCGGTAAGATCGACATGATGACCTTCGGACTGGGTTCCGGCATCGCCGGCCTGGGCGGCGTGGCACTGTCGCAACTGGGCAATGTCGGACCCGATCTGGGACAAAGCTACATTGTCGATTCGTTCATGGTAGTGGTGCTGGGTGGTGTCGGCCAATTGGCCGGCACCATCATCGCCTCGATCGGACTGGGCGAAGTCAACAAATTTCTGGAACCGGTGGCCGGCGCGGTACTGGCCAAGATCGCGATCTTGGTCTTCATCATCATCTTCATCCAAAAGCGGCCGCAAGGCCTGTTCGCGATGAAAGGCAGGAGCGCAGAATGACGCCGTCACTTTTTAGCCGTCCGGCATGGGCCGGAATCGTGGTCTGCACCGTCATCCTTGGCTTGTTGCCGGTGCTGAATCTGTCGTTTGCCGACGGCCATGCGCTGCATGTGTCGAGCTACACGGTGGCGCTGATCGGCAAATTCATGTGCTATGCGATGGCGGCACTGGCGCTGGATCTGGTGTGGGGTTATACCGGCATCCTGTCGCTCGGCCACGGCGTGTTCTTCGCGCTGGGCGGCTATGCGCACGGCATGTACCTGATGCGCGCCATCGGCCGCGACGGCGTCTATCAAAGCAATCTGCCGGATTTCATGGTCTTCCTGGACTGGAAAACCTATCCCTGGTACTGGACCATGACCGACAATTTCTGGTACTGCATGGCGCTGGTGGTGCTGGTGCCGGGCACACTCGCCTTCGTGTTCGGCTACTTTGCCTTCCGTTCGCGTATCAAGGGCGTGTATTTTTCGATCATTACGCAAGCGATGACCTTCGCGTTCATGCTGCTATTCTTTCGCAATGACACGGGCTTCGGCGGCAACAACGGCTTCACTGATTTCAAGCGCATCCTCGGCTATTCGGTCACCGCGCCGTCCACCAAGGCAGTGCTGTACATGATTACGCTGGCATTGCTGGTGGGCGCGCTACTGCTGTGTCGCTGGCTGGTCACGTCGAAACTCGGCAGGGTGCTGCAGGCAGTGCGGGATTCGGAGTCGCGCCTGATGTTTATCGGCTACAACCCGCTGTGGTTCAAGCTGTTCGTCTGGACCCTGTCGGCAGTTTTATGCGGCATCGCCGGCGCGCTGTACGTGCCGCAGGTCGGCATCATCAATCCATCCGAAATGTCCCCTGGGAATTCAATCGAAATGGTGATCTGGGCCGCCGTCGGCGGTCGCGGTTCGCTGATCGGCCCGATTATCGGCGCGTTCTCGGTCAATGGCCTGAAGAGCTGGTTCACCGGGGCTTTTCCGGACCTGTGGCTGTTCGCACTCGGCCTGCTGTTTATTCTGGTGACCCTGCTGATGCCGCAGGGAATACTGGGACTGGCTAAAAAACTGCAACGCAACAAGGAGGCCGCATGAACGCCCAGGCCAGCAAGCGGGACAATGTACCCGGCGATTCGGTCACCGCCTACGAACGCGTCAAAGGTCCGGGCGTCGATACCACCCACGGTGCGATCCTCTACCTGGAAAACATCACCGTGTCGTTCGACGGTTTCAAGGCGCTCAATAACCTTAATCTCGACATTTCGGTGGGCGAACTGCGTTGCATCATCGGCCCCAATGGCGCCGGCAAGACCACTATGATGGACGTCATCACCGGCAAGACGCGGCCCACCGCCGGCACCGTCTTTTTTGGCCAGACCATCGACCTGACGCGCATGACCGAATACGACATCGCCCATGCCGGCATCGGTCGCAAGTTCCAGCGGCCGACCGTGTTCGAGCAGCACAGCGTGTTCGAAAATCTCGAACTGGCGATGAAAACGGACAAGCGCGTCAAGCAGACCCTTTTTTCTCGGCTGAGCTCGGAGCAAACAGGAAAAATCGACGACATCCTGAAACTGATCCGCTTGAACGGCAGCGAAAGACGCCTCGCCGGCCTGCTCTCGCATGGCCAAAAGCAGTGGCTTGAAATCGGCATGCTGCTGATGCAGGAGCCACAACTGCTGCTACTCGACGAACCGGTGGCCGGCATGTCGGATGCCGAAACCGCGCGTACCGCAGAGTTGCTCAATGAACTGCGCGGCAAGCATTCGATCGTCGTGGTCGAGCATGACATGGCCTTCGTCACCGAAATCGCGCGTGACGGCAAGGTCACGGTGCTGCACGAAGGTGCGGTGCTGGCGGATGGCACCATGCAGCAGGTGCAGGCCGATGAACGGGTGATCGAAGTCTATCTGGGACGATGAGCCAAACCATGATCAGACGCCACACCCTCCTTAATACAAAACATTGCGATCAGCGTTTTATTTCGACGGCGTCATCGTTCAAAATTAAATCAATCACGCTTGACGCGACCCTGACTCAGATTTTCGATGTCGATCCGAGCACCTGCGCGCACCAGCACACTATTACCGTCCACACCACCAGCCAACGCCGGGACCATTAATCCATGCTACAAGTCACCGACCTGAATCAATATTACGGCTCTTCCCACACCTTGCGAGGCGTCTCACTCAGCGTCGAAAAAGGCCAGTGCCTGACACTGCTGGGCCGCAACGGCGTGGGCAAAACCACCCTCCTCAAATGCCTGATGGGCGTGCTACCTGCAGCGACCGGCAATATCACCTTCGAGGGCCGCGACATCACCCGCCTGAAGCCGCACGAACGGGCCCGGGCCGGTATCGCTTACGTACCACAGGGCCGTGAAATCTTCGCAAGGTTGACGGTCGAAGAAAACCTGTTGATGGGGATGGCGACCAAATCCGGCAAACACGCGGCCACGATCAAAGGCGAGGTGTACGAACTGTTCCCGGTACTCAAGGAGATGCTGCACCGGCGCGGCGGCGACCTGTCCGGCGGCCAGCAGCAGCAACTCGCCATCGCCCGCGCCCTGCTCGCCGAACCCAAGCTGATCATTCTCGACGAACCGACCGAAGGTATCCAGCCTTCGATCATCAAGGACATCGAACGCGTGATCCGCCTGTTGCGTGAACGCGGCACCATGGGCATCCTGCTGTGCGAACAATATTTCGATTTCGCCCAGGCACTGGCCGACAAATTCGTCGTGCTGTCGCGCGGTGAAGTGGTTGCCGCCGGCGTTCAGTCACAAATGGACAATGATGACGTGAAGCGCCACTTGGCGGTATAGTCTGCGCATGAAACGCGTTGCCACCGAAGCCGATCCGATTGCCCTCCCTGCTGCGCCCATGCGCAGCCACTGGGAAGCGCGCTTGCGCGCCGGCTTCGCCAACGACCACGGCACCATGCGCCTGATCGGGCGCGACCATTTCGGTCCGCTGCGCATTCAGAAACCGCTCTACCCCGAAGGCCCGCAGGTGTGCCATGCGATCGTGGTCCATCCGCCCGGCGGCGTGGTCGGTGGCGACCGGCTGGAAATCGACATCGGCATCGGTGCCGCCGCTCACGCTCTGATCGCCACACCCGGTGCGGGCAAATGGTACAAGGCCAACGGCCACGTCTCGCAGCAAGTCGTACGTCTGAGCGTCGGCGACGACGCCTCGCTCGAATGGCTGCCACAGGAAACCATCTTCTTCAATCATGCCAACGTGCAGCTCGATACCCGCATCGACATGGCGGCCGACGCCCGTTACATCGGCTGCGAAATTCTCTGCTTCGGCCGCACCGCTTCCGGCGAAGCGTTCAATGCCGGAACCGTTACCCAGCATACCGAAATTCGCCGCGGCGGCAGGCTGGTCTGGTTCGAACAAGGCGCGCTGGACGGCGCCGGCAGCGGCATGCAAAGCCCGCTGGCACTGGCCGGCAAGAGCGTGTGCGCAACAATAATTGCAATCGGCAGGAGCCTGTCACCGACATCGCTGGCGGCATTGCGAGAACGTACCGCACAGGCCGCCGCCAATACCGGCGTGACGCAGCTGAAATCGGTGCTGGTGGTACGCTACCTCGGCGATTCCAGCCAGACTGCACGGCAAGTCATGCTCGCTGCATGGCGTCACCTGCGTCCCGAACTGCTG
>JACMQD010000309.1 GCA_014377155.1 Herminiimonas sp. | reverse complement strand
TGGCATCGTCAGCGATGCGGCCACACCCATATTGGCTAAATATTCGGTGTACATCACCGACGCGCCGCGCAACGTACAGTGCGTCATATTCAACGGCTGGCCGCTGTCAGGATTCGCCAGCGGCACCATTTCTACCAGGGGCCCAGCGGCGTTTGGTACCGGGCGAATCCATATGCGCTCATACAAATCGCGCGCCTGCTTGGGAATATCTGCTTCCGGGTAGTGCAAACCCAACCATGGTGCAAGCGCATCCAGCTTGCTTTCGGCCACCACCTCGCCGTGCAGGTCGGCGTGAAAACGGTAGACCATTACTCGGTCGAGCCCCGTAATGGCGCGCACTTCGTGCGCAACGCGGTTGCAGTAATTCAGTAGCCCTGTGACGTTTTGCAGCCTGTTTACCGCCGCTCGAACCAGCGCGAAAAAATCACCATCCGGGTGTACCAGATGACTCACGCTGCGGCCGGTTGCCTCGCACTCAAGCACCACGACGCCGTCGGTGGTGTGCACACTGACGTCGAGCGGCGGAACGCTACCGTTCGCAGCCAGCGTAAAAGCAAATAATGCGTTGCGTTCGATAGGATCGACTGCCAACATCTCCAGCAACCGCGTATTCTGCTCCGCGTTTAGCAGACAATGCAGCGGCTGGCCGAGAAGTTGCTCCGGTACTTTCCCCAAGAAGTCGGCACTATTTTCGCTGACCTGCAGGATCGTTAAGTCAGCCCGCCGTACCGTCAGCAAAACACCGTGCGCCTGAATGCAGCCGGGCGCTTGGACTGGCTCGGTTTCGCACACTGTCAGGCTGGTGCCATGGCGCTTGATGCTATACGGACCGTCTGCCCAAGGCAGTATTGTCTTGGCAGTGCCGCTCATCGGTGTGCTGAAGGTACTGCGTGTTCAGCCCCCACCTCTCTCTGCGCTGATGTCGCGGCATACGGCAACGTTTCCGGGCTCGCGCCCGACCACGCAACGGAACCCGGGAAAAGCCATTCGCTGAGTGCGTCGAAAGTGTGGTTGGCGCTCAAAAGCAGGGCGTCCCGACCACCGGTAGCTTCCTCTCCACATGCAGTAATGGCAGCGCAAAACGCCTTCCATTGCGTGCCGGTTTCGCAACCGTAACCATCGAAAAAAGAGGCGCCCGAGTTAGCCGATAGTCCTAAGTTACTGTGCAGGTGTTTCATAATTATCTGGCCCCCTAACGTGGCGCCTTCGATTACGTAAAGGCAGCCCCAGAGTTGCGCCTCGTTCATCAACGGCGGCAAGTGATCGCAATGCGGCAAGGCTGCGATGATGGTGTCTGTGTCACCCAATATCAGCAGGTCTTGGCGCAGTCGCGGCGTCTTCTGACGCGGTCTGTAATCAAGACCGATGGCTTCCCAAGAGGACACGCTCATTAGTTGGGTTTCAAGCGGGGCGTAGAAGCCGAATAACCATTGAATGAACTGCCGGTAGCTGGCAATTGACATGTTCGGATCGAGCAAAGGGAATCGGCGCTCCAATGCTGCATGCCGACTGCTCGTCGCTGCTTTAAGAGCTTTCAACATATTGGTTACCTAAACATTAGCGTTTGAGAGTGTCATCGAATGCCGTGTTGGTCAAGCGTTTTTAATATGGCAACTTTGGTCTGCTTTGAACAAAAGCTTATAACTTAGCGCCAGTTCGAAAACTTGAAGACAACCCCGCGGTCTCGGCGATTTGAATACTGCTGCATCATGGGCGTATGTTTGTCGATGGCGTCCCGTGCGGCAGGTTTGTCGAGCCCGCCGTGCCGATCGGATGCCTTCATGCCTGGAGGGTGAGGGATGCGGGCGCGCCGGCGATGGCGCGCCGAATCAGAGCGTATCGTATGTGTTCTTACCGGACTTGGCGGCCCAGCAGGCTGCTGCCGCAGGCATTATCATCAACACTTCGTATTCCTGGCTGCACACCCTCCCGATAGTCAATGAACCGCAAGCTGATCGAGCCACCGTCTTGGCACATCGCGCACGAACCTGAACGCTGTCCGTTGTGCGAACGCCTGATCCCGCCGGCGCAGCGCGACGAGCATCATCTCGTGCCGAAAATGAAAGGGGGACGCATTACGGTGGCCATGCACCGGATCTGCCACCGCCAGGTGCATGCGCTGTTTTCGGAAACCGAACTGGCGCGCGAATTCTCGACGGCGCAGGCCTTGCTGACGCATCTGGAAATTCGCAAGTTCGTCGAGTGGGTCAAGACCAAGCCGGACGATTTTTTCGAACGCACGCGGCGCGCCGGACGACGGCGATGACCGGCGCCGAGTCGCCGACTACATCGCCGTCTGCTGGCGCTTGTACTCGCTGCGTTTCATTTCCATGTATTCATTGCGGTCGATCTCGTGCAACTGGCGCGCATAGCGCTCGGTCGCTGCGAACCAGTTCTGCAGGCGGCGGTCGAGCTGCTGCGCCGGCGGCGCATCAAGTGCCGACAGATAGGAATCGATGGCCAGGTAGTAGCGCATCGTGTTGCGCTCGACCACGCCACGCACGCCGCCGAGATAGTCGCCCGACGCACCATCCGCACCGCTGCGGGTGAAGCCGACCTTGCTGCTGCCGACGGTGGACAGGTAGGCGCGCATGGCGATGCGTGCCGCCATGCCGTATGCATACGAGTAGGTCAGGTGGATGAAGGTGCGCTGGTCGCCGATGGACACCGCCTCCAGCAGGATCTTGTAATCGCTGGTGCCCATCGGGCCATCGGCGGCGCGCAGCGCGACATCGAGGTAATCGGGCGTCGATGCGGCCGACTTGAAGTCGAAGGCGACCTGGTACGCATCGGCCAGCGGCTGGTCATGCTTTTTGCCGATGCTCACGCTGAGCTTGTCGCGGCCGTTGTCGGTCGAGGCCCGGCAGTACTTGGTGTTGAGGTGCAGGATCAGCATGTCGCACCAGTGCGAGGTGCCGTTGAATGCCGTATTTACGGCCGCGAACGGATAATCGACGACGGCAAAAATATCGCCGGTCAGGCTGCCCGACGATTCGGTGGAATTCAGGTAGAGCGGCCGCTGGAACTGGTTGTTCTGCAACTTCGGCGTCAGTTCGGCGTACCTGGCGCGCAGCGATGCCGCATCATGCGCTTCGGCGGCACCTGCGGACAGGATAGTCGCGGCGCTTGCAGCCAGCAACAGCAGACTTGCCGCGAGTCGATGCCAAACGGTGGGAATCAGGGTCGAACGCATCGGGAATTCCTTCAGGGTGCGGGAAAGTGCCGGGCATCAGGAATACAACGCCCGCCGTGGCTGTC
>JACMQD010000308.1 GCA_014377155.1 Herminiimonas sp. | reverse complement strand
ATCAACATAGAGCCTACCGCACACCAGATATAAATCGGTACTCACGTAATTATTTAAAACTTGTCAGGGAAGAATGAAATGTGTGTAGTATCGACCACGACATCGTCGTAACCATTTAGAAAGACAGGCATGCTGGGATTCGATCCGCGATCATTCATCGTGATTTCCACGTGCGTCGCTGCGATGTGTGCATTTATTTGCTTCTCGCTTCGGCGCGGAATTTCAGACGACATAGGGGCTTTAAATTGCTGGGGAAGCGCTTGCATCGTTCTAGTCCTGTCGTCGCTTCTGTTTGCTACGCGCACGTCCATCGGCGTGCTGTATTCGAGCTATTTCGCCAACATCACCGTCGTCACGGGCATCGTATTGCTATACGCGAGCATTCGGCAGTTCTGCGATCTAGCCCCCTACCGTGCGCTGTATGTTGCGCTACCTGTCATCTCCGCGGGCCTTTTGCTATGGCCAACATTCGTAAGCGATGACTACCGTACAAGGATTGTGATCGTCAGTTCCATCAATGCCCTCCTGTTCGCAGCCGCTGGCCTTGCAATCTGGCGCGACAAGCGCAAGTACTTTGCAGAATACTTTACCGCAGCGGTGTTTTTCATCACTGGACTAGTTTCAGCTGCGCGATGCCTTGCTGCCATAGCGTCGCCTTCAACATCGCAACCATTAACGGACGCCTCATCCATTCAGTACGTTTATCTCGCAACCTTTGCATTTTCACTGATCGCTTTGAGCATGGGTTTTTTTCTGATGGTGACGAAAAGGCTGCAAGTCCGCCTTGAAAATGCTGCCTTACGCGATGGACTGACAGGCATCGCAACCCGATCGGCATTCGAGCAGCGTGCCGCCGTAGAGTTAGCCCGAAGCATGCGCACGGGGCGGCAATCTTCATTGTTGATGATAGACCTTGATAACTTCAAAAGCATTAACGATCGGCACGGACATCGCGGTGGCGACATCGTACTCAAGGAGTTCGTTCGCAAGACCTCTACGATGCTACGTGGTCACGACGTGTTCGGACGCTATGGCGGCGAAGAATTCGTCGTCCTTCTACCAGATACCGACCACGATACCGCGCTTCAAGTGGCCACACGCATCTGCGGTGCGGTCCAGGAACCCGGACCAGGCGATTCGCCGGCCTTCACTGCCAGTATTGGCGTAACAACCGGCATACCGCCCGCCGGAGAGATTCACAGCTTTTTCGACGAAGCCGACAAAGCGTTATACCGGGCCAAAGCCGCCGGTAAAAATTGTGTTGCAAGCCATCGTGAAATTGAACGTGTTGCGTGAGTCGCCCGGCGGCGTTGTAGTGCCGTACTGTAACGACGTTACCGGGTTGCGGATTATGTGATGCCGGTCAATCGGCTTGCGCGTCGTAGCGGTGATCGTGACGGTAGCGCAGTGTGCGAATTTTTTTACCGCGTTCTTCGATGTTGTTTCACGTGATGTTGCCTTGACTGGGTTTGAGGTTCAAGCAGGATTACCTTATCCAATTGGATCGTAGTACCGCCAAAGCGGTTTTCGCCCAATTGCCAGACGCCTCTGAGCACTTCAATAAAGTCTATGTGCATTCGGCATTGAAGTGGAAATCGCTTCCGTCCGAATTCAGGCAGTCGCTGGTGCAGCATGCTTGTGAAACTGGCGTCTCGGTGTCGCAGCTTGCGCAGATCAATAATGTCAACTTCAACATATTGTTCAAATGGTGCCGGCAGTTCATTGCTGGCGTATTCGCGAAGCCGTAACTGGCGCAGGTCATGTTGGCAGTGACGATTGTCGAAGCAGCGGTAAGTGAATCGCGCGGGCTAACGGCGAAACATTAGCCGAACCATGCCAACTCAGCGCTGACTGATGCCGGAGTACCCACATACCAAATACCGTCGCGGTGGTCGCTAACCCCGTCGGGCTGACCAGTTGAATTAAGGTATTGCCCAGTTCGCCAGCGTACTGCTGCACGACGCGTTAAACAACATACTTCAAGCGATCTTGCATTGACCATTCACCGACGTTCTGCGCCGGGGCCGGTTGCAGCCCCGGCGGATCACTCACCGCATGCGGCCGGTTCAGCGCAAACGCATACAGATCCGGCCCCACCGCCAGTCCTAGCGGGTCCGGCGTCAGATAGCGCGCCGCTACCGGATCGAAATAGCGATGGGTATTGGAGTGCAGCCCGCTTTCGGCATCGAAGCCCAGTTTCTCCGGTTTTATACTAACCGTAGCAATCAAGAATGTCCGGCCACGCCACATTCAAGCAACTCGAGGACAAACGGTTCGAGATAACGCATCCGCATTTCTAAATGTCGATATTTGAACTCCACATCTGCCTGCCACAAAGCCAATTCTTGCGTTGCAACACAATTATTTTGTCCAAATGGGAAATGGTAATGAAACAATATATCCCTAGGCTTTATCGTTTTTTTTATGCTTGTAGGTATCACAACAAGATCAAATTGCCTTACAGCCGGTAACATGCTTTTAGATCGCTCCAACAAAATAGCCCATTGGAATTCTTGATTCAAATAGCGAGTAAAGGTTATCAAGTATTTGCTCGACAACATACTGGCATGTTGCCAATTTGGTGCCAAAGCATGCAATAATTCTAGGTAAAAATCAGTTTTTGTGTACATCACATCGACTGCACAAAACTGTGGAAGTGCGTCGTCACCCTGATAATTTGGCGCAGGCGGAAATCCAGAAACCAGCTTTGTACGCCACGGTTTTTCCATTTCCAAAAATAGCTTTCTTTGCCATAATGAAATAGATCTCTGTTCATTTTCTTGGTTTGCAAAACTTAACTTTTTTGCATAATCGTCAATCACAGGATCGAAATAAAGCCATGGCGAATTTTCAGTTACGCTTAATGCCATAAACATCGGATCGTAAATATTTCTGTATTGACTCCGCATTTCTATAGCCTCTAGCGAGGGCGATAGCCACCAATTTTCGTATAAAAAACTGTCCCCACTTCTCGCATACCCGAACAACCAATTTCCTACCAATCCTTTAAAACCTAGATCACTTAACCAAGGTTGCTGAACCCTCTGTCGCCACCAAACCGACCTGTGATAACCACCAAATCCTTCGTCAATGTCCTGCTCTAGCCATGCCAGTTCTTTCGTAATTGCATCCTCGGCTATTCGTTGCAAAAGCAGATCCGATTCACGCGAGGGCGATGTCCACCAGCTCTGTCTAAATTCTCGTTTCATGCGCAGTCTTTCCATTAGCTAAAGCCAGCCTCTGAATCAGGCGATGGTTCGGTCTAGTAAACCGCTCTCCTTCTCCTGCCCTTTTCGACCTGCATCGGCCATGGCAGATGACCCAAAACCAAACACCAGCGCCAATGCTCTTGCCAAGGTCAGCAGACCACTGGCTGCTGCAGAAATTGCCCCTACGGCAGCGAAGTACTGGTTGGAACCCCGCAGGTCAAGGTAGATCTGCCCCAGCCTGTGTTGGTTGACCGGCGTGCTGCGCAAATTTACTTTAGAAATTTAGCAATAAGCGGTTCAAGATACTGCATGCGTTTTTCAAAATGTCGGTATTTGAAATCCATATCTGCCTGCCACAAAGCAAGTTGCTGGATAGCGACGCACCGATTTTGGCTAAATGGAAAATGATATTGAAATAGAATATTTTTCGGTTTGACGGTTTGATTCACACTCGTTGGTATTAAAACCAAGTCAAACTGTCTCACCATTGGAAATCTGTTTTTGGAGCGTTCCAAGAGAATCGCCCATTGAAATTTATCGTTAAAGGGACGAATAAACGTTAATAGATATTTGCTAGATAATTTACTGACGTATTGCCAGTTGGGTGCCATTAGATTAAACAAGGAAAAATAAAAGTCGGGCTGTGCAAACATCATCTCTTCTTTACAATATTGTGGATACTCGTCGTCTCCAAAAGCATTAGACGCCGGAGGAAAACCGGGAATCGTGCTAGTACGCCAAGGTTTTTCAATATTTAAATATTCTTGACCAAAGCTAGTTTTTTCATCGCTCGAACTTTTTCCTTTATTGGGCCCACGTGCTTCCTTGGCCAAGTTATCGACGATAGGATCGAAATAGAGCCAAGGCGAATTTGGTATGTTACTCATAGAAATAGGATCGAAGATATTTCTATAATGTGCGCGTAGCTCTACGTCCGCCAAAGTGGGGAAAAACTGAAAATTTTTATAAATAGAATCATCATGAGCTCTTGCATAAGTAAATAGCCAATCCGACGCTAACTTTTTGATTCCCATAGAACTTGCCCAAGGCTGGGGCAGCTGACCCCACCTGGTAATTGATGGGTAATAACAATCGTAGCCCTGGTGAATATCATGTTCCATCCACTCAAGCTCGCTCTTAATGACACCCTCGGCAATTCCCTGCAAGAATAGGTCTGACTCATGCGAAGGTGATATCCACCACTTGTCCCCAAATTCTCGTGTCATTTCTATATTTTCCTTGATTTAAAACCAGCTTTTGAACCACGCGATGGTCCTGTCCAACAACCCGCTTTCCTTTTCCTGCCCTTTTCGACCTGCATCGGCCATGGCAGATGACCCAAAACCAAAAACCAGCGACAATGCTCTTGCCAAGGTGAGCAGGCCACTGGCTGCTGCAGAAATCGCCCATACAATTGCGCCAATGATTGCCGCAATGATAGCTTCTACACCAATCACAGCCACGGCTACGGCGAGTGCAATAGCGGCGGCAATCAAAACAATAAAGCCAGCGATCTGTAATGCCGACCAGCCTTCACGCGCACCTGCACCTTTGATGCCTTGCATCTGTTCCTTGAGCTTGCGGTCCTGTTCCGGTGAGAGGGCCGGTGCAGGGACCTCCACCGGTTCCGGCTTGCGCTGCATTCTGGTTTTAGTGTAGAAAACCAAGCCAGTTTTGCCTCTTACAGCTTGGTCCGGAACGTAACGAATTTTGTATGCATTTCCTCCCCAAAAGGCGTCTTGTGGTCCTAACAAGCCTGTCAATTTAGAGGGAGAACCCGTCGCCCAGCATCCTCTCGTGGAGGACGTGGTGTAACCAATGACCTGTTGCACGCCTTGGCTGTATTTCGGTTCATGAATCCATCCGATCGGCTTCAATTCCCACACTTCACCGGTGAATGACCGGCTTTGCGCCTCAAAAGCCAAGTTTGATCTATCAACAAAGTACGCGTCCGGCCGCCCATCCGTCCAAGTTCGATTCCGTCCATCGTTTGCTCCCCATCCTAGACCAAAGCCCAAAATCTGCTCGGAAAACAACCCATGCACGTACGTCCCAAAATACGCCGGCCCCATTGGTGAATCCAACGTATCATCCGGTTCCGGCGCAAGCCCCAATACATCGACGTATTCATGCGGACGTCCCAGTGCGAAAGCATATAGATCCGGCCCTGCCGCTAGTCCCAGCGGATCGGGCTCAAGATAACGTCCGGTCTCTGGATCGAGATAACGATGAATGTTGTAATGCAGAGCAGTCTCAAAGTCGTAATACTGATTCGACCCCCGCAGATTGATAGCTTCCTGCCCAACCGTTTCGATGCTTCTCGCGCCACCATCGTCGGCCAGCGCCGCTTTCCACACGACTCGCCGTGCACTGTCGGTGGCTGCGATCACCGCACCGCGATGATCCGTCGTCAGATAAGCGATGCGTGCCGCCGACAACTGCGCAACCGGTCGCCTGCCAAGATATACAAAATAGGTATGTCGCTTTGCATCCGGATCGATTTCAGCCAGCAGCAAGCCGTCTTCGTGCAGAAAGTGCGTTGCCTTTGCCGGGCCGGTGCTGCCCGCCACAGTTTTTCTCGTGCGGTATCCCTGAAGGTTGTATTGGTACGTTGCCGTGATATGGCGCTCGATGTCTGCGGTTGCCAAGCGGCCAAGCGCATCGTGAGAATAGCGGCCAATTCTGTCGGCGACCCTGCGACCGCCAGCGTCGTGCCGTTCATTCAAGCCGGATTGCTGTGGCGGGGTACTGTCGATTTGTGACGCAGCCCGACGAATGCCCGTTTGTCCGGCAAACAGGCTCGACAGGCTGTCGATCCCTTGCGCAAGCCGGCTCTGCCACACCACGGCACGGTCTTCCGCAGCGGCTTGCCCGATGCCGACAGTCGATTGATATTCGACCGCATAGGTCTTGCCATCATCGGTAAACCGGCTGTTGCCAACTTGCGTGTTGCCGGCCCAATTGTGCAACCCTCCCTCGCCTTTGTCTTGCGATTGCAATAAGCCGTTGCCCAGCATGAAACTGCGGCTGTCGGTTTTGCTGTCGTTCTTGTTTCGCTTGGTGTTGAGATGATCGACCAGAATCCGGTCGATCAAACCTTTCTCGACGATGCGTTCCAGTCGGCTGACGCGCATTGGGTCTAGCTTGCCGTACTGGTAGCCAATTCGCGTGCCATCAGGTAGTTGTTTGCTGATACGACGACCAATCGCATCGTATTGATAACGCACCGCATAATCGGCTTGACCGATGCGCCAACCATGTTGTTGCAAGCGCCCGGCAGCGTCGTAGCTGAATTGTTCTTCACCAGCCTTGTAACGGATGTGTAGCGGCTTGTTGGTGTTGCTCCAATCAATACGGGCGTCCTCGTCTAGCGCATCAGAACCGGTATTTATCAAGGCGGCAGATGACGCGGGTGGTTGCTTCGCAACTGCATGCGCCTGCATGCGTACGATGCGACCTGCAGCATCACGGCTGTATGACAACTGGCTGCCATCGCCCTGTTGACGCGCCTGCAGTTGACCAGCAGCATCGTAGCGGTAATGCGTCATTCCTGTGACCGGACTGTGCTCCTGCGTCAACTGATTGAAATCGTTGTACCAGTAGGTCGTAATGCGACCCTGTCCATCGGTGTCGGTGTGCATCGCCCGTCGCTCGTCCATTCCTTTTTCCGTGGCGATCAAGGCGATTTTTTGCAATATTTCTAACGGCAAGGCAGATAGTTCGGCTGGCGCAAGACTGGTAATAGTGTGCAGCGATTGCATCAATTGTGCGATGGCAGCCGCACCCGTATCGACGCCGCCCCCAGCCGTGCGATCCATCTGGAAAATGCGTTGCCGTGGCACGCTGTCATCTGGATTGTGCAATTGCATTTGCGTCAGATTGCTTTCGCTGTCGCGATGTAGCGCCAGCCTGTTTTCTTGTTCGTCGATAATCGCTGTCAGGTGATCGGCCACGTTGTAGATAAACCGTAATTGCCGTCCGGATGGATCGCGCATGGCGCTCATCCGGCCTGTGGCATCTTGCTGGTAAGTAGTCACAGCGCCAGCTCGGGTAAGGGAAGTAAGTGCACCATTGGGCCGATGAATCAGATCGGTCATTACGCCATCCACACCGGTGACGCGCACGATGCGCCCGCTGTTCTGGTGATAGCCGAATCGCGCCGTCAGTCCTGCCGGATAGATAATCTGCTGCGTGCGGTCGGCACGTGCATCCCATGTGTAGCGGGTGACGTCGCTATCCTCGGGCCCATTCTTTGGCCCGTTCGGCAGCGGCCCGTCGATCTCGGCCAGCACGCTCCTGCCATTGATGGACTGATAGCGGTAGGTCGTGCTGCGGCTCATGAGTTGCGGCAAGCCGGTCACAACTGATCCCGCGGATTCTGCCAGCGCCGGACTGAATCCGGTTTCGGTTATGCTCACCGGCTGCCTTGCCGCGTTGTATTCAATACGCACCCGATGCTCTTGCCCTGCCACCACGCTTGGACGCGCAATGAGAATCGGTTCAGCACTCAACAGCGCAGCGGGGCTACTTGGTGACAGCGCGTCGGTTCGCGCGTATTCGTAGCGAACCAGCGGCCGGGACGATGCAGCGACCGGATTGCCTGTAGCATTTACCGCATAGCCGATGTGGCTGATACGGAGCGTCCTGCCGCTGGCATCGAATTCGGTTCTGGTACCGGCAATCGCTTCGCCGACCGGATTCAAGTGTGTCATTTCATTCAACCGTCCCAACCGGTCATAGCCATACCGCACGTTGGTTTCGCCACAATCCGCACAGCCCACGCCCCGCACTTCCAGCAAACGGTACTCCCCCGCCACGATCGCGTGCCGGTACGTGGTCTTCTGCCCGAGGCTGTTGGTCAGTACCGTCACGCCCGGTGTCGCAAAATCCAGTGTCACCTGGCCGATGCCGGTGCCCTCGACCAGGCGCGCGGGTTGCAGTGGCTGGCCTTCAGCGTTGGTCTGCAAACGCGCTGGCGTGCCTTTGACAGTCAGCACGCCGCGGCCGTTGATGTCGTACAGGTAGGTGCCGATGCGCTGGGTGATAACCTTGCCGTCCGCTTTGCCATCGGCCTTGCTCTCGACGCTGATACCGCTCAGGTACGTCGGCCGGCGCGCATCCTCGTAGTGATAGCGCCGGCCGCTGGAGCCGTCCGGGTAAGCCACCGTGACCAAGTTCGGCAATACGCTGGCCTGGTCTGCTGTCGCGCCTTGCGGCAAAGTGCTGCCGTAGCCGTAGCTAAATTTGCCCACCGGGCTGTCGATGGCCATGACGCCACGGAACCGGGCACTGCCGGCCGTACTTTTACGATCCGGGTACAGCAGCCGCAACTGCCGTCCCTGCGGATCGGTGACTTGCACCAGCAAGCCTTTGACATCGCGCTGCAGGCTGACGAATTCACCCGTAGGCGCGGCTATCTGCACCAGTTTGCCGTCGCTGTTAAAACTCAGTACCCGGCCATTGGTCCAGGTCCAGAGGTATTCTTCGCCCCGTTTCGTGCGCTCGACACGCATGCGGCCGTCGGCCGGGTTGGCGCTGGCGCACAGGCTGCGATTGCTGGCGTCGCGCGTAAAAATGATGCGGGTGCCGTCGGCCTGCATGATCTGGATCGTGTTGCCGATGGCGTACAGGTCGGTCTCGTAGGACAGTTTCCAGCCACGTCCGAGGATGCCGGTTGCCGTGTCGGCATTGCTGTAGGCGCTGTTGTAGTGACGGACGATTTCAAGGCCGAGCACACCGGGCAAGGCTGGCAGGTCTTCTTCGCGCTGGTACTTGTTGCCGTTGATGAGATTGATCGGATTGCCGGCACCCTGGTTGGTGTTGGAGGTGTTGCCCTGACTGGCGGGACCATTACCGTTACAGGTGGCGCCACCGGCCGCTGGTCCGCAACGGGGCGGACCGGGGGTCGGCATCGGTGTGCCGGGCATGCAGCTTTGCATGGCGGGATTGCAGCTGGATGCTGCCGGCAAGCCGGGGATCTGCGCTTGCGAGGTCGGGGTGGCGAATATCACCAGCACGACGGCAAGGAGCGACGACAACAAGCTGCGAAGACGCGATTGCAGCGAGAAAAGGGAACGTCGGGTAGTCATTTTCATGTTCGTTGTTTAATTTCGTCAAGACTGCACAATGCCATCGGCGCGGGCGCTACGGCGCATTACTTTGGAATGTCGCACGTCCCGCCCGGACCGCCGCCACCGCCCGGTTCATTCGGCGGTGCAGTGCAGCCGATGCTGCCGCAGGACGGCGGATCGGTGGTGACCACGGGCGGGTCGCCCGGATTGGTGGCGGTGCCGCCGTTGCCCGGACCCGGGCTCGAGACCGTCTTGTCTTCGATCGCGTCCGACTGCATCTGCACCGTCACATGCGACACCACCGGAATGCGGCCGCTGGCAATCAGGGCCGTGTTGACCGGGTCGGTACCGGTGTCCTGCCATTGCAGGAAGCGTGTGTAGATCAGCCCCATGAGCGGCACTTGCGGCTTGTAGCCGTGGGTGATGCGAAGCTTGAGCAGGTTGGCATCCTGGATGTTCTGACCCGAGTTCGGTTTGACCTCGCCGGCGGCCTTGAAAACCTGTCCGCCGTTAGGGATCACCCGCTTGCCGTTGCCGATGCGGGCGCTGAGTTCCGGGTCGTTGAAATCAGTGAAACTTTCGGCAGTCGGATTGAGGACTTCGATCCTGGCATGGGTCGCGACGTCGGCCAATGCCTTTGCATAGGATTCGGCCAGTTTGGCGGCGGTGGTGCCGCCGCCATAGGCCGGCACCAAGGCGCGTACGTAGGCTTCCTGGATCGTGCTCATGGTCGAATTGCCGGTGCTGCCGGCGCGTGCGGCCATGAAGGTAGCGTGGTTGACCTGATTCTTCTCGAAAAAGAGCAGGCCGTACTGCAGAGTCGCCAGGCCCAGCAGCGTGATAATCGGGCCGACGACGGTGAATTCGATCATGGCCGAGCCGCGCTGGCGCGGCGAACTGGTGGTCTGCGGGGATTTGGCGAGTGCCGATGTCAGCGCCGGATGTTGCAGCCGGCTTCCCGACGCAACCTGCAGACGCACGATGCTGCCAGCGGCCAGTTCGAGTGTGTGGCGGGCACGCGGCAGCTTGTGGCCATCTGCATCCGTGCCCCGACTGGTACTCGATCGCCATGGCGCCAGATCGGCGACGCATTTGGTGACCATACCGTGGGCGTCGAGATAGATCACGTCGAGATGCTGGCGCATGAAACCCGTATGCACGCTGGGGCATGCAGTGAGCAACATGCCTTGATCGGCACGTAACGGCGCAGCGAACATGAGTCCGCGCAGTCGGCTGAGGAAGCCATCGGCCAGCCGCAGTTGTAGCGCGTGGGAGCCGCTATCGGTATGCAGAACGGTTGTTGAACTCATGCTGTGGATCCTGCTGGATTGACGTTCGTTTCTAACGAAATTCGTTGCGCCAGCCGCTCTTCGGGCAACGATCCTGACTGCGTACCTTGCTCCTGCCCGTCATAACCGATATGGTCACCTGCGAGTTAAGCCATGGGGCGTTTTTATTGACCGAAATTCGATAGGCGTGCGCCCTGAAGGTTGTGCAACAGCGTATCGAGGCGCGCATTGGGCGGCAGTCCGACCTGGGCCATTACCTGACCGTCTGCTGTTTTGTAGATCAGCAACGGCGTCGCAGCGGTGAGCTTTCGCCAGGTGTTACTGTTGCGTTCCAGAGAAAGCCGCATCGCCGCGGTTACTTCGGCGACAGGCGCGCCGCCGCTGCGACGGCCAAAATCGAAATTGTCGAAATTGGTGGCCAACGCCTGCACCGAGTTCTCGCGCAGCAGACTCACTGCCTTGCCAGGGCTGTCTTTCCCCATGTACGCGACCGGAGCCCATAACGTGATCAGGTTGCGATGGCGCGACTCCTTGCCGTAAATTTGCGACCACAGCGAGGCGCAGTGCGGACAGTTCGCATCGAACAGTACGATCAGTTGGACCAGGTCTTCAGGCTTGCCTGAACTCTTGATGCCGGTCAGCGTTTTGAGTTGCTGCCAGGTGTCGGCCGGCAGTCGGATCTGCCCTTCCTGAGCGAAAGCTGCCGAACAGGAAAACAGCAACAGCGCGCACAGAAGGTGCTTGAACATCGTCGAAGTCATCTTCATCTTCATCGTCATGGTCAGTCCGTGCCGTTACTTGCCGACAGCAGGCTGCGGTGCTGCGTCGTCGACAAAATGAAAGACGCTGATACTGCCGTCGGCAGGCGCGCCGTTCTTGCGGGCCTGACCACGAACATGGATGACATTTCCGACCGCAATCGTGGAATAGAAACCAGCCGGCGGCACACGCAATTCGCTGGCCTGATCGATACTGCGCGCAATGGTTTTGCCATCGCCGCTGACACGGGCAATGACGAGATGGCCCTCGTTGCCACCGACGACGCCGATGCCGCCCGGCAGCTCGACAAGTTGAAATTTCTTGGTGCCGACGCCTTTCAGTTCATGCAGCTTGACCGACCAAAGCGATTTGGTAGACGCGTCGAGCCGATCGAGGTAGACCTCGCGACCAATCCGGTAGGTCACCGCAAACCCACCATCCTGCAATGCGATCGCCGTGGCGGCCCCGCCCTTCTGCCGCGCGCTGGAACGTATGTCGCCGTTCTCCGCCAGCTCGTGCAATTCCGCGGAGGCATCGGCGTAATTGGCGATGGCGTACAGTTTGCCCTTGTTGACGAACGTACTCGATACCTCGCCCTTTTTGCCATTGAAGCGCACTTCCTTTTTCGGGGAAAGCGCAGCGTCCAGCAAGACCACGATCGCGGCGTCCTGCTCATCGATACCGCCGAGGGCATGACCGGTACCGAAAGCCGTTGCGTCGACGACCAGGGCGATGCCTTTGACCGGCACCTTCTTGCCGAGCTTGCCGCTGCGTTCGTCGATCAGCATTGCCTGCCACGGTTCACGTCCGTCCGAAGCCAGCACCAGCAAATTGTCACTCGACGAGGTCGACCGTTGCGCCAGGGCGAGCGGCAACATGGCAATGCCGCCCTCGATTTTTTTGCTGACGGACGGTGCCGTGAATGGTACCGAAAGCAGCGTCGGACTGACTTCGTTCAGGTTTGGCAGAATCCAGTATGACTGGCCGCCTTTGGTCATGACCTGACCGTAAGTGCTGTCTTTTTCAAGCTTGCTCGATGCAACCAGCGTCAGCTCGGCAAAGGCCGTGTTGCTCAACGCGGTGCAGCACAGGGCAATCAGTATCTGCGCGAAGGAATTCATGGGTATTTTCCTGGTTAACAGCATTGGCAATATTGTTGACGGCGCATCTTGAATGCCGCTCTGGCGGCGTCGACCGGCGCCCGCAATCCGGTATGCATGTCGTTGGCGCCTGCCATGCACTTGTCGCGGGTGTTTTCGGTATCGGCAAAACCGATATTGTTGGTGAAGGTCGTTTCATGGTCTTCGGGGATGCGCGCACAAACCGCCCGCATGTTTGCCAGCAGCGCGTCATCGCAGGTTTTTTGATCGTTGCCGCTACAGGTCTGATAGCACTTGTCGTGCGCCGCACATGAGCCGTAATAACTGGAGCCGGCGCCGTAACCGCCCGGTCCGGCACCGGTCGGGTTGTCCTTGTCGCGGAATATGAAGGAGCCCTTTCGAACCAGAAGCCCGACGGCGCCCGGGGGCGTGCTGCAACCGTCGATACAATAGCTACGTGCGTTGCCATTCTTTTCGACGCTGACGACAGGATAGTCGTCAGCGGCGGCATGCCGCTGGCCGGCAACGCACTGCGCCCACAGCGCGTCCGGCTTGCCTTCGCTTTGGCGCATGCTCGGACATTCGGCACGATAATTTGCCCAGTCGAAGTTGGTGTCAAGTTGCTTGATCTGGCGCTCTTTGATTTTCGCGGCGCCGCTTTTTGCATCTTTGCCACAGCATTGCGTCGCTTCCGCGAGCGGCTCGGAACCGCACAGACCTTTTGAGGTGAACTTGCAGTTGTACTGTTTTTCGTATTGCTGCTTGGCGGCGGCACTTTGAAAACAGACTTTTACGTCACAATCCTTCGGCGGGGTGCTGCAGGACATGGTGACGCCGCACTGCGCATGAGAAGGCAAGGCGGTGAGCAGGAAGCAAAAAACAATCAAGCGTCCCAGAAAAAGAATCATCGTATTGTTCATTTTGTTGTCAGGTGCAAACGGGGCAGTTGTCACCGATACAGTCATCTGGTGGCGGTGGCGGACCGGGAAGCGAAATAACAGTGCATCCGGTCGTGACGCAACTCGGAGGAGGCGTCGACACCACCGGCGGGTTGCCGGGATTCGTGGCAGTGCAGCCATTGCCCAAACCCGGCGTCGAAACCGTGCTGTCCTCGATCGCATCGGACTGCATCTGCAGCGCCGCGTGCGACACCAAAGGTATGCGGCCGCTGGCGACCAGAGCGGTATTGACCGGATCAGCGCCGGTGTCTTGCCCCTTTAAAAAACGCGTGTAGATCAGTCCCATCAGTGGCACTTGTGGCTTGTAGCCATGGGTGATACGCAGCTTAAGCAGATTGGCATTCTGGATGTTCTGGCCT
>JACMQD010000307.1 GCA_014377155.1 Herminiimonas sp. | reverse complement strand
GGCTGCCTGCCGAAAAGGGGCTAATGTAAGTGATCGGCTTGGTAGGAAATTTGGAAACGTCTTCTTGCGCAAATCCTGTCACCGGGAATGACAAGACTGTAATACTCAGGAAGAAGAATACCCATTTTCCATGGAATGAACCCTTTGTCATGCTGGTCTCCACATCAGTGTTGTTGGAAAATATTTCTGATATGCAGAACGTTATTCCATTTTAAATAGACTTCAGCGAGAGTACACCACATCTTGGTGGGTGTCAAATTCTGTCTTGTCTGTTGTCAGTCTGGCGGCCGCTTGCTTTTTTTATGTCTTGTGCGGCTCGTAGATGCCATCGTGGTGATGATGGTGCCCTCGCCCTGGCCCGTGGCTGTGACCATGTTCGTGATGGTGGTCATGGTCATGCGACCGGTATTTCAGATCGTTACGCGCGTTACCTAGCAGCGTACGCGGATCCTGGCTGAACACCAGCGACTTGACCGTCACCGGCACGGTTTTCGACGGCATGCGTATCCGACCCAGATCGATATAGTCAAAATCCCACAGCACAATCCCATCTATCACCAGAATTTCACTGGTGACAGCCATTTCCTCGCGCAGCAAATTACCCAACGTATGCCCCAGATCGCCATCCAGAATCAGGTACAGCGGCAGCTTCTGTTTGAGGGTACTGTCCATGGCCTGCACGATACCCGCCGCAAAAGCGGCGATGCGCTGATAAGAGGGTGGACCGCTCCAGCGAAAGGCCAGCGCTACCTCGGCCTCGCCTTCGATCAAATCGAAGGCCTTGAAGTGGCCACGAATTGCTTGCGCCAGGCGCGCCGAATCGATCTCTGCGCCACAGTCGTAAGCCGGTTGCAGCACCTGCAAATTACGCCGTGGCAGCAGTTGGCCGGGACCGGAGATATACGTCGTATTGCCACTCAATTGCATCGAGTACTCGGACGCGCCGAGCGCGGTGGCGCGTATGCATTCCCCAGCCGGCAGCATCGGCCACGGTAAGGCACCGCCATCGATCTTGCGCCGTAACGCCGTCCCCAGGAGTCGCCCCATGTCGCCAAAGTCGCGCGTCTCTCTGCCGTACACGTATTCGGCCACGCCGCCGGAAAACATCACGCCCTCGATCGGACCAAAATCGGCGAGCGGATCAGTCAGATACAAATGCTCAACTGCGTGCGGCAATGTGTGCGCGCTAATCGCGGCGATCAATGCGTCGGCCATCCAGTCGGCCACCGACTGCATTGCCTTGACCGTGGCAAGGTCGCCGAGCTGCTATGCAAACCCGGCCTCGTTGGCCAGATAACGGCCGGCCGGGTCGAGGCGCACGATTTTCTGTGCGGCATCGACCACCTGCAGTCGGCCGCCGATATGCACCGCGGCAGTGCCCTTCACCTTGCCGCCTTAGACGATGGCCAGCTTGGTGGTACCGCCGCCGATATCGATGTTGAGCAGCCGCTTACCGGCATCATGCGATACCCGCGCAGCACCCGAACCATAAGCCGCCAGCATCGATTCCATGTGATGGCCTGCGGCGGCGCAGACGAACTCGCCACCCTGCTCGGCCAGTACGACGGAGATTGCCTGAGCGTTTTCCGGTCGCAGTGCTTCACCGGTCAAAATTACGGCGCCGGTGTCGATATCATCGGGATGCAGGCCGGCCGCCTGATACGCCCGGTCGATAAACGCGCCGAGGCCAGCTTCGTCGATGCGGGTCTCGCTCTGGTAAGGCGTGAGCGCCACCGGCGACTGGAACAGGGTTTCGCGCGCCACCACGAAATAACGGCTCGATAAATCTTCACCCATGCGGCGCAACTTGATGCGCGAAAAAATCACCTGGGTTCCAGAAGAACCAATATCGATACCGACGCTGACCAGCGAGACGTGATCCTGCTGCCACACCGGATTGTCTTCGAGCGCGCCTTCGACCGTGTCGAAGTCGTCGTGATGATGGTCGGCGTCATCGCCCTCTTCATGTACATGATTGAATTCCTGACCATACTGATGGTCGTTCAGGTTATGGCTGCGCGTGGGGTTCTGATCTTGGTTGTCCGACATGGTTGATTCCAGTGTGGCGCTTCAATAAAATGCGTCGTAGTGCACCTGCGCGCCCGGTACTTTTTCCTGCATCAGCATGCGCTGCACCGCTTGCGCCATGGCCGGCGGGCCGGCGAAATAGATTTCGTGCTCCGGCAGCTTGTTGCCCAGCAAGTGCAACGCCATTTCGTGTACGAAACCGACCTTGCCGGTCCATTGCTGCGCCCCCTCCGATTCCGGCAAAGAAATAGTCGGGTGATAGAAAAACCGCTCATCGAATCCGGGCAGTTCACGTATCAAGTCTTCGCCGCAGATGTCGCGCGGTGCGCGGCCGCCGTAAAAAAGATGCACCTTGCGCGCAGCCATGGCGAGATTGGCCGCCACGCCGCGCGCGATCGATATCACCAGTGCCAGCCCAGAGCCGCCGGCAATGCAGACGATGTCGCGCTGACTGTCGGGGCGCAGGTAGGCCAGGCCATATGGGCCGTCCAGCCTCAGCCTGTCGCCCACGCGCACGCGTTCGAACAGCGCACTGCTGCCGGAGCCGCCTGGCACCCGCTTGATCATGAAATGCCAGCTGCCGTCGCCCTGCGCAATGTTGGACATCGAATAAGCTCGCGGCCCATTGACACTCGGGAGGTACAGCAGCGCGTATTGTCCAGGAAGAAAATTCACCGGTGTGGCGAGCTGAAAACGAAACTCACGGATATCGTGCGTCAGGTCGCGGCATGCGGTCATGGTCGCCTCAAATCGCTGCGGCCGGCAACCGGTTTGATACTGTTCTGCAAGCCGCGCTTTGACGGTGCAGTCGCCAGCCGGACGTGACTGGCAGGCCAGCACCCGGCGCCGTCCGCGGTCGCGCTCGGTCAGCGCGGGTGCCTCGGGCCAGTTCGATTCGACCTCACCGCTCACCAGCTCGACCTTGCAGGTGTCACACGAACCAACATTGCATTCGTAAGGCATGCCGATGCCGGCCCGTAAGGCAGCACGCATGATGGTGTCGTCCGCCGCGCAGGCGAAATGCTCCTGGCTATCGGCGAGCGCAATCTTAAACATGGCAACAATGATCGTCT
>JACMQD010000306.1 GCA_014377155.1 Herminiimonas sp. | reverse complement strand
CCCATGTCGATCAGGTCCGCTACCACGAGCCGGGGCAGGCAAGCCGCGCCCATTCCGGCTGCCGCAGCGTGCTTGATCGCCTCTGAATTGCTGAATTCGCCTGCCTCCCGTAAGACGGGCAAATGCGGAAGCAAGGCATTTTGCACTGCTTCGCGTGTGCCCGATCCCGGTTCACGCAGCAGCCAACCCGTCTCCCGAAGGCGGTCGAGCGTAACCTTCCCATGCGCCCTGCCGTCGGCCAGCGGATGCGACCGCGCACACACGACAATCAATTCATCGACGATCCAGGGTTCTACTTGCAGTTCCGGTTGCTGGCAAGTTCCCTCGATAAGGCCAATGTCCACCGTGAAATTGACGACCGCCTGCGCCACATCGGCGCTGTTAGCCACCATCACCCGTGCAATGACAGGTGCGCTCTCCACCCCGAGACTTGCCAGGATATTCGGCAGGACATAGGTACCGATGGTCGTGCTGCTGCCAATGTGCAAGCCCGTCGCATCGCCCGCACCGGATGGGCCGAACTGCCGCTCTATGGTGCTTGCTGCGTCAAGCATCTGCCTCGCCTGAGGTAATAAGAGGCGGCCACTGTCGTTGATCAGCAGGCGTTTTCCCACCCGATCAAACAAGGGCGTGAGCAGCGATCCTTCCAATTCGTTGAGTGCAGCACTGACCGCCGACTGGGACAGGGCGATCGCGTGCGACGCCGCCGTCGTGCTGCCGCGGTCGGCCACTGCGATAAAAATTGATAACTGGCGAAGCGTCAAACGCATTTAATTAACCTTAAATTTAGGTAGATTATAGCTTATTAATTTGTTTTATCGTTTTTGCTTCACGGCGCACACTCAGTCTTGTTCAGACAGAACCGTCATCCCGAGATCCACATGAGTCCATCCAGCACCACATCGGCACCCTGGTTGCCAACAGAACTTCAAGGCATCACCTTCTGGCGCTTGCTGCCTGGACTAGCGCTCAGCGCGGTCATCGCATCGTGCGCGATCGCACTGGCTCAACTCACGTGGCTACAGGCCCATGGCTTGAGCGCGCTGACGATGGCGATTGTCCTGGGCATCCTGGTGGGCAATACCGTGTTTCCACGCATGGCGGCAACCTGCGGCGCCGGCGTGAATTTTTCCAAACAAAGCCTGCTGCGCTTGGGCATTATCTTGTACGGCTTGCGGCTGACGTTCCAGGATGTCGGTCAGGTTGGCCTGGCTGGCGTTGTCATCGATGCCTTGGTGCTGATTTCGACATTTGCGCTATCCCTCTTGCTCGGTACCCGGCTGTTGAAGCTCGATCGCAACACGGCCATGCTGATCGGCACTGGTAGTGCGATCTGCGGCGCGGCTGCGGTGATGGCGGCTGAACCGGTGGTGCGTGCGAAATCGGAGCAGGTCACGGTCGCCGTGTCGACGGTGGTGGTGTTCGGCAGCCTTGCCATTTTCCTATACCCACTGTTGTATGAATTGAACCAGCAGTGGCACCTCCTTGGCAGTTCGGCTGCCGATTTCGGCATCTACATCGGCTCGACCGTCCATGAAGTAGCGCAAGTTGTGGCCGCTGCCAGATCGATCAACCAGGAAGCGGCCAACGCCGCGGTGATCGCGAAGATGGTAAGGGTGATGATGCTGGCGCCGTTTCTTGTTCTGCTATCGGTATATATGGGTCGGCGCGCCGGCGCTGACGCCGCATCGTCCCTACCGAAGCCGCAATTGGCGATTCCCTGGTTTGCCTTTGCTTTCGTTGGCGTCGTCGGCATCAATTCCTTTTCGATACTGCCACAGCGGCTGGTTATCGGAGCCACGCAGCTTGACACGTTGCTGCTGGCAATGGCGATGGCGGCCCTTGGTTTAAGCACGCATGTCTCCGCGATCCGACGTGCGGGAACGAAACCGCTGATTCTGGCAACGTTTCTGTTTTGCTGGTTGATCACCGGCGGTGCCGCAATTAATCGGGTTGTCGTGTTTTTAATGGGTTAATTTTTCTGAGGCGCGGTGCGACGGCATCTGGCTGCAAACCCGGCGAGCGCGCCGAAGCTAACTTCAAGAATACGTGGCACGTTGTTAGGGAACGAGAAACGGAATTTCGCAGTTTCTTCAGATTGGTACTGGGTTATCTGACCAAAGTGACGGAACATTCATGCAAGACGCAAGTAAGCAGTTGCTAGCCTGTATTCCTCGCCTGCGCCGTGATGCGCGCGTGGCCGTTTGGCATCATGCACAGCATGCATGTCGACCGGATCCGCAAGCCGACCCTGATGACCGAGGAGTTGGACGACAATACGCCAATGCCTCAAGTCAAACCGTCGCAGACACACGGACTGGAAATACGCGATAGGGAATATGCCTTGCGCCAGCTATCGACCGAGCAGCGTGAAATCCTGCTTCTGGTTGCATTGGAAGAAATGACCTACGACGAAGTCGCGGCAAGCTAGGCTACGAACTGATCGGCGGACGCCTCTTGCCGGGCCAGAGTGGACCGGCGGCACAGTTCATGCACCACGATGCGACCGAGCAGGCGCAAAACAAGGACACCGGATTCAAATTTGCGCAGGAAGGTCCGGTCAACGTGTTTTACTGGATCGATGGCAAATTCGGTTATGCGCTGTTTGCCGGCATTAATAAAGTCGACCTGGCACGCATTGCCACGACCGTATACGAACAACTGGAAAAGCCATCATAAAATCGCCCGCATATAAATCTGCATGCCTACTCTGGACCGGACGTCGTCGCTTGCTGATTGTCAGCTTTGCCTGCTCGCTAAGCGTTGCGTGGCTGCCAGCCGCTGCACAAGAACTGCACCAGCATTATCATGCAGCCACGGCGATGGAAGCACCGCCGTTATTCGTAGCCAGTACTGCCAAGCCGTTCTCTGCGCTGATGAACGATGCGATGGCGGTAATGGGCGACGGCATGCGGCGCGCGCCTATGAGTGGCGTGGCCGAACATGATTTCGTCACGATGATGATTCCCCACCATCAGGGCGCCATCGACATGGCCAAGGCGCTGCTGCTCTACAACAAGGATCCGGAATTGCAAAACCTTGCGCAAGGCATCCTGACCGAACAACAAAACGAAATCAAGCTGATGCAGGCATGGCTGACGCGCTACCAGGCGCTGCAACCACGCGTGCCGCTCCAATCCAAATAATCTAATCAACTCTGGAAAATTCACTTATGAAAAACTCTGCCCTCCTCTGCGCGTTGACCGTCAGTGTCGCGCTTGCCCATCCGGCCAGCGCCGCACCCGATGGCCGGGACCGCGTCTATACTGCCGACCAAAACAGCAACACCGTGTCGGTCATCAATCCCGTCACGAACACCTTGCTTGGTCAGATCAAACTCGGCAATCAGCGGCCCGACGTGTTGTCGCCACTTTACAAAGGTGAAATCAATGTCCACGGGCTAGGCTTTTCACCGGATCACAAGACCTTGATCGCCATTGCCAACGGCTCCAATTCCGTCACCTTCATCGACACCGCAACCAACAAGGTAAAAGGCGTCACCTACATCGGCCGTTCGCCGCATGAAGGCTTTTTCACCGCCGACGGCAAGGAAGTCTGGGCCGTGGTGCGTGGCGAAAATTATATTTCGGTTATCGATCCGACCACTTTTAAAGAGACGCGACGCATCGATACCACCGCCGGCCCGGGCATGGTAATGTTTCATCCAAACGGCAAACTAGCGTTCGTCGTCTCGAGTTTCAATCCGATAGTCGATATCATCGACGTCAAGTCGCACAAGATCATCAAGCAGATCAAGGTCGTCAGCCCGTTTTCGCCATTCCTGCAGTTTTCGCCGGACTTCAAGGAAATGTGGATGACGCACAAGGACGTCGGCAAGGTCACGCGCATCGACACCGACAAGCTGGAGGTCAAAGGCGTTTTTGATACCGGCATGATCACCAACCATCTAGCGTTCGCCAAGGTCGGCGGTAGCACGTATGCGTACATCACCATTGGTGGCGAAAACGCCGTGAAGGTCTACACCACCGACGACACGCCCAAGCTGTTGGCGACGATCACTACCGGTGCCCTGCCACATGGTGTCTGGACCTCGGATGACGGCAGCCGGGTCTATGTCGGATTGGAAAACGGCGACGCCGTTGATGTCATCGACACCACCAGCAACAAGGTCATTGCCCGCGCTCCGGTAGGACAGGCGCCGCAGGCGTTGGTGTACGTATCGAAAGCGGTGCCCGAAGGTGACGGCATGGCCAACCTGGCAGTGCGCGGCAACAGCGAACCGATCAATATCGCGCTCAAGGCGGTCGCCGGTGACGCCAAGGGATTTGTCGTGTCGCGCAACCTGGGCGTCGTCGATGCGCTCGAAGTGTCGCTCTTCAAGCTCAAGCCGCAAACGGTGTACAACGTCTATGTGACAGGTCAGAAAGCGGCGGTGGCCAGCTTCAAGACCAACCCGATGGGCAGCGCCAACGGCACGGCTATCGGACCGCTGCGCGAAGTTGCTACGACCTTGTCCGACAAGCAGGCGACACCAAGCAAGATCGTCGTGATGGAGGGCGACGCGCCGGCCGATGCCGCCAAGGCGGTGTTGGTAAGCGCAATCTAAGCTTGCTTGGGTAATGCCAGACTACAAAGACGAAGATTTATGGAACATGACAACAAAGATGCTGGCTATTTTCGCGAATCAGCGTGGGAGAGGTGTGGGGTGTCGGTCGGCGCATCCAGCTCCGGCTCTACGCAATGGGCATTAACACCGTTCAAGATCTGAAAGATGTTGCTCCGCGCTCGATGGGAGAGCAATGGCTTGACGATCCCACTTGTAGAACCGACGGATGATAATCGGCATTTGGCAAGTGCTACGCTGAAGGGACTGACTGCAATTTTTCGGGAAGGTCACTAGTAAAAAAAGCAGACGTTATGCTGCAGAATTAGATACGTAACGCGCAGCGACAGACTGATCTTTTTAGAGATTCAATCGAACGAGAAAATTCTAGCAAGATCATGCAAGTGCTAGCCGTCCCGCGCTACAGCGAGGCAGGCGCAGCATGCGCTACACTAACGTCCGCCGACTGCGCGCCTGGGCAAGACTGGTCCGTTGCAGCCCCCCCGCGCGCGACACCCCCCGCGCCAAGGCGCTTTCAGGGCAGCGCATCCTGCGATACCAATTTGCCAGAGGACACCATGCTGAACCAGTTGAACGTTCGTT
>JACMQD010000305.1 GCA_014377155.1 Herminiimonas sp. | reverse complement strand
TGCTTTACCTCAGACAGGTCGAGCGCCGCTGAAATTCCATCCGCTACCTGCTGCAATTGTCGCAGCAGGCCGGCCCAGGTCCGCGCCATTTCGCGATGCTCGTCCAGCAGCGCCGGTACGATCAGTTTGAGCAACGCGGCATCCGCGTCGCGCGCGGTGGCCTGCAGCAGCGGAATCAGGTCTTCCTCTTCATCCGCGTGATGCAGCGGCGCCACCTGTTCAAAATACCGCACGATCGCCGCCGCGCTTTGTTGCGCCTCAAGATCGGCACCATGCTGCGCGAGATGCGCCGGCAGGTTTTCCAGCGCCAGCAGCTCCTTGCGTATCCGGTCGTGGCAGTGCTTGAGTGCGGCGATCGGTTGAGAAAAGTCCGGGCCGCCGGGTTTGTTCGGTTGGTTCAATTGGGTACCTCGATTGGGTGGGTAACGCTGCGCACGGGTGGCGCCTTCGCACGATTTTAGGCCAAAAAAACGGTTGCCCTCCGTTAAAATGCTTGAATGAACCCACTTGCTGCAATTCCTCCCGTCCCGGCCAAGGCTGCCGCTGCGGACGATATCGATTTCGAACGCCGTTTTGGCGGCATCGCCCGACTTTACGGCGCCGCCGGGCTGGCGCGGTTCCGGGCAGCGCGAATCTGCGTGGTCGGGGTCGGCGGCGTCGGCTCGTGGGTGGTGGAGGCCCTGGCCCGCAGCGCCATCGGTCACATCACCATGATCGATCTCGACAATCTCGCCGAGTCGAACATCAACCGCCAGATCCACGCGCTGACCGACACGCTGGGCATGGCGAAAGTGACCGCGCTGGCGCAACGCATCGCCCAGATCAATCCGTATTGCGAGGTCGAAGAAGTCGAGGAATTCCTGAGCGCCGACAATCTCGAGCAGATGGTCGGTGCGGGTCATTTCGATTTCATCATCGATGCGATCGACAACGTGCGGGCGAAGACGGCGCTGATCGCCTATTGTCGCGCCAACAAGCTGCGGCTGGTGACGATCGGCGGCGCTGGCGGCCAGATCGATCCGACCCGCATCGAGGTGCGCGATCTGTCCCGTACCGAGCAGGAACCGCTGCTGGCCAAGGTACGCAAGCGGCTGCGGCTGGAACACGGTTTTCCGCGCGGAACAAAGAACAAGTTTGGCATCGACGCCGTGTTTTCGACCGAGCCGTTGCGGTTTCCGGAAGCCGAAGCGGCCTGCGAGGTCGCGGTCGATGCCGGCACGGGCATGTCAGCCGGAGCCGGCATCAGCGGCCTGAACTGCGCTGGTTTCGGCTCGGCCGTCGTGGTGACGGCCGCCTTCGGATTGGTCGCCGCGGCCCATGTGCTGCGGCTGCTGGCTGCGCCGCCGGTAACATCGCCCGTCGTCGCGCTTGAACCGTCAACGGACCCGAATACCGCCTGAGCAGGACAACATTTCATCTTTTTTGCCTGTCGAAATGCGATCTCTGCCTGCCGGATTATTTCGATGAAGTGATCTGCGCGCCGTTGCACGCAGCATGTCCGACGTCGCGCGGCGCGCCGCCATCGACGCTCATGAATGCCCACTCGTAGCCATCCGGTTTCAGTACCATGCGGATCACGCCGTGGCTGGAATTGTCCTGTGCCGCGCTGTGCGGTTTGGTCGGGCCGTACGGCGAGAGTTCCGCACCACCGTTACCGACGACGAATTGCCGCAACCCTGCACGGGTGTCGATGTTGGCATTGGCATCCTGCGGCCCGAAACGCTCGTAATCATGATCGTGGCCGCTGAGAACCACATCGGCACGCGCGTCCAGCAGCGTTTGCCAGACACCGCGCATGTGCATGTTGTTGCCGTGGCCGCCGGAGCTGTAGAAAGGGTGGTGCCAGAACGCGAGCACACAGGCTTTCGGATCGCTGCGGCGCAGTTGCGCGAGATCCTCGCGCAACCAGGCCACTTGCGCCTCGCTGGCCGGTGAACGCAGATTGCTGTTGAGCGAGACAACGTGCCACATGCCGACGGTGCGGCTGTAATAGCCGCGCTGATCCGGTCCGGCGAGCGCACCGAAATAATCGAAGTAGCCTGCTGCACCCGGCGTGCGGTATTCATGGTTACCCGGCGCCGGCAAGGTCCGATCCTTGAAGCGGCCCCACGTCGGCCCATAGCAATCGGTGAACTCGGCCGGCAGGCCAGATGGATAGGTGGTGTCGCCCAGAGCCAGGACGACCGCGTCAGGGCTTGCGGCGATGCCTTTTTCCACCATGGCGGCAGTACGCGCCGCGCCGCTCGTCGAGACTGGCGCCTTGCCGCACTGAGCGATGTCGCCGGCGGCGAACAGCGTGACTTCAGCTGCGTCCTGCAGCGGGCGCGATATGGTTGCACCGTGCAGCGCGGGATCGGCGAGCGATGCGCATCCTGTGAGCGAAGCCATCGACGCGACGGCGGCAAGGGTGGCAAAGGCAGGTAGGCAGCGCGGAATTCGCGGCGTGGCCAGTGGCGCCGCGTTTTGCTTCGGGCAAGACGGGTACATGCAATTCTCCATGTTTCTTTATTCCCGTAGCGTACCCCAGGCCGGCATCCGACGCGGCGATGTGGTAAAACTGTGCGCCTGCAAGCTACCCCGACACACTCACCGGTATCGTCATGAGATCCACCCGTGCCACTGCCGCCGTCGAGCGCCTGAAACGCCGCTCCGGCAACCCCGATTATTCGCTGGTGCTCGGCGCAAACGGCCTGTTCCAGTTGGTGCTGGCAACCGATGCCGGTGCGGCCGAGAAACTCGGCGCGCCCTTGCCGCTGGATGACTTCGTCGACTATGTCAACGGTTACGGGCCACAGATCCCGCGGCGCATGACCAAGAGCGACGTTGCGTTCGAAAAGCAGCTCGTCAAAAAAATTCCAAAGGACAAATGAATTCATTCACGGACAATTCAAGCCTGGACCAGGCCCCATCTACCGCATCGACCGGTTTCGACCCGGCCGGCGTAGAGCGCCTGTGCGGCGTAATCGAATCGCAGGTCGCCGCCGGCCAAATCCCGGGCGCCACGCTGCTGATGACGCGGCACGGCCAGTCGATCGAACGGGCCTTCGGTCTGCAGAGCCCCGGCGGCCAGAAACCGATGACGATCGACTCGATCTTCCGGATCTATTCGATGACCAAGCCGGTGGTATCGGTGGCGATCATGATGATGGCCGAACAGGGGCGGGTTCTGATCAGCGAGCCAGTGTCGACCTTCCTGCCGGAGTTCAAGGGCCTGCAGGTCGGCGTCGAAACGACGGACACCGACGGCAACCCGACCTTGCGCCTGGAGCCGTGCATCAACGAGATGACGATCCAGGACCTGCTGCGCCATACCGCCGGGCTGACCTACGGGATTTTTGGCGGGCCAACGCTGGTCAAGGCGGCATACCGCAGTTCCGGCGTCGAGAGCAGCCGCGTGAGCAATGCCGAGCTTGTCACCCGCCTTGCGACGCTGCCTCTCGCGCTGCAGCCCGGCACCTGCTGGGAGTACAGCCGTGCCACCGACGTCCTCGGCGCGCTGCTGGAACGGCTGTCGGGCCAGGCGCTGGACGTGCATCTGCAGGAAACGATCTTCGCGCCGCTCGGCATGGGCGACACTGGTTTCTGGATTCCCGAAGCGCAACAGCACCGTGCAGCCGAACCCTTCGATATCGATCCCGTTACCCGCAACAAGGTACGTCTGATCGATGTCAGCAGTCGGCCGGTCTTCCTGTCCGGTGGCGGGGGACTGGTCTCGACAGCGCGCGATTACCTGCGATTTGCGCGCATGCTCGCCACTCACGGCGAACTCGACGGCGTGCGCCTGCTGGCGCGTAAAACGATCGAATTCATGACGGCGGATCACCTCGGCACGCTGCCGGGCGCAACCGGCGGCCCGATGTACCTGCCGGGACCCGGCTACGGCTTCGGACTGGGATTTGCCGTGCGCACGGCGCAGGGCGGCCCCTACACGCCGGGTTCGGTCGGCGACTTCAACTGGAGCGGGCTGGCAGGCACCTATTTCTGGATCGATCCGCGCGAAGACCTGATCGCCATCTGGCTGATGCAGGCGCCGGAGCAGCGGGATTATTATCGGCAGCTGGTACGCACGCTGGTGGCGGGTTGCGTCCGGTAGAACAACCAGCAGGGGGTTGTGTCAGCCTGTAGCGTAGGCAGCAGCTGTCGCGGCCTGCAAGCGTCGCGCCCGCAGCCGGCTGAAATTCCACGACACCACCAGCACGCCGACCGCACCGCCGGCGATGATGCCCGCCGTACCGATCCGCGACAGCAGCAGTCCGTTGAGCCCGACCCCGGCCGACTGCCCCAGGAAAAAACACGAGGCGAACGCGCTCACCGCTGCACCGCGGCGCTCCGGCGCCATTTGCGTGGCATTGATCTGCAGCGTGTTGTGCAGCATGTAGAAGCCCAGCCCCGCAAGGAAACTGGCCGGGATCGCCATCCACCATACCGGTGAAAACGCGATCGTCAGGAACGCCAGCGTGACGAAACTGCCGCCCCAGCGCGTCAACCCGACTTCACCGAGCCTGCGCACCAGAGCCGTCACGCCGAGCGCGAACAGCAGCCCGCCAAATCCGAACAGCATCACCACCGTGCCGGCAGTCGATAGCGGCACGTCGTAGACCAGGTGCAGATGGGAGACGATGTAGGCGAAGGCGCCGTACAGGAACAGACCTTCGAGGAACACCGTCACCAGCACCACGCGCGCCCATTCCACCGCCAGCACCTGGGAGAATTCGAACAGCATGCGCGCCCACGCCGAGCCCTCTGTGCGTCGCACCTGGCGCGCATGCGATGGTAGCCTGCGATCCACCGAAAGCAGGACCGCGCCAATTACCACGAAGATCGCCGCTACGCCAAAGAACGGCATGCGCCAGCCCAGGTGCTCGGCTGCGAAGCCCCCCACCATTACGCCAGCCGACAGTCCCATGATCTGGCCGATCAGGAAGCGCGCCAGCACCGGTTGCCGCTGTTCGTAGGCGATGACGTCGCCGATCCATGCCATCGACAGCGGAATGATCGCCGCCGCCGTCGCACCAGCCAGTACCCGCGCGCCCAGCAGCGCACCGAAGTTCGGTGCCACCGCGCAGCACAGCGCCGTCAGGCTGCAGGCCACGCAGGCCCAGCCGATCACGAAATATTTGCCGAAGCGGTCCCCAAGCGGACCAAAGAACAGCTGCGACAGGCCGTAGGCAATGGCGAACACGGTGATGACTGACGCAGCAGCGCCGATCGAGACATCGAACTCGGATGCGAGTCGCGGTAACAAGGCATCGGTGACACGTAGCGAAATGCCGCTGGCAAACGCGGCGAAGGCCAGGGCGACGACAGCGCTGCGCGGGATTGCGGGAACGGCAGGGGCGATTTCAGATGGATCCATCGAACGGCAGCCGTGGCAGGCATGCGGGCAGGCAGGGGAGGCATATCGTAACGCGAATCGCATGCGATCACCCTGATCGGGCGATACGATCCGTTCAGGGGGGTGTGTCGGGCAGGGGCGGCAAAACGGGCAGCATGGGCAGCAGGATCGACATCGTCGTGCCCAAACCGTGACCGGGCGAGGTCGCGCGCACGCTACCACCGTGCAGGTCGACCAGCTGCTTGACGATCGCAAGACCAAGTCCGAGGCCATTGTGGGTGCGGCTGGTCGATGCATCTTCTTGGCGGAAGCGTTCGAACACATGATCGATGAAACTGGGCGCGATGCCGATACCTGTGTCGGTAACATCGATCGTCACGCCGTCGGCAGATTGCGCCAGGATGATTTGTACGCTACCGCCGCGTGGCGTAAACTTGACAGCGTTCGACAACAGGTTCCACACCACCTGCTGCAGTCGGCTCGGATCGGCAGAGATCGGACCGGCAGTGGCGTCGAGGCTGGTTTCGATGTGCACCCCCTTGGCCGCTGCAGTTGGCAACAAGGTCTCCATGGCCGCCTCGATGCTCTCGACCGGATAAACCTGATGCGGGTCGAGCCGGACTTTGCCCGATATGATCCGGCTCATGTCGAGCAGATCATCGATCAGCTGCGTCTGCAACCGGGCGTTGCGTTCGATGGCTTCGAGTCCGCGCTTGACGTCGTCGGGGCCATCGCCGGTTTTGAGGCGCAGGATCTGGGCCCAGCCGAGAACCGCATTGAGCGGCGTGCGCAGCTCGTGCGACAAGGTTGCGAGGAACTCGTCTTTCATCCGGTCTGTGCGCTCGGCACGCTCTCGGGCAGCCCGTTCGCTCTCAAGCAAGGCATCACGCTCGTCGCGGGCGTTGCCAAGTTGCCGTTGCAGGCCGACCCGCTCGGTGTCGTCGAATGCAATGCCTACCAGCGCGGTTGCGACGCCATCGGCACCGTAGATCGCCTTGCCGGTCGAGCGCAACCAGCGGATCGAACCGCCCGGGCGGGCGACCCTGAAATCCATTGAATAGGCGGTACGGTCCCGCGTGGATGCGGCGACCCGTTGCTGCATCTCGGGCAGGTCGGCAGCGAAGATGCAGGCAGAGGTTTCTGCAGCGCTCAGGTCGAGTATTTCGGGGTCGCGCCCGAACAGCAGCGCCATGCTGCGATTCCAGCGTACGCGGTCGGAGGCGAAATTCCATTCCCAAGTACCAACACCTGCGAACTCGAAGGCATCCAGCAAGGTATCGATTCGCTGGTGTTTCTCATTTGACGACATGGGCATTCACGTACGGATGATCAGGACCTACAGAGTACCGCCAAAATGCCAATCGTTGCTTGCAACGACTGCGGGTCAGCGATGGCGGACGGTGTGGCGCCGCTCAGGTTGAGCAATACGGACATGCAGCATGTCGATTCCCGCATTCGCGCGGCGACGTGGTGCAGCGCTCAGGAAGCGATGCTCGATGAGGTACTTGCGCAACTCGTTTCGACCGCCTTCGTGCTCATCGAGGCCATCGAGATAGGCCTCCATGGCGGCGTTGGCGAAGCGGTCGCGGTCTTCCTCGCCCATGCTGTGCCAGGCCGAGAGGGTCAATTGTTCGCGCGACCTGTGGTGCGGGTTGACTGCCTGATCCCAGTGCTTTTCCAAGACCAGGCGAACATCGCGCTCGTCGATTCCGAAAGTCATCTGCAACATTGCGTTTTCTCCACCAAAGTTCTGTAGGTCAATACTAGGGTGTCCAAGAATCGTTCCGTATCGGAAAGCATGCGGACTTCGTGTAGGAATACCGGAAGGCCCCCATAAGCGGCGGATGCGGCCCGTGAACGGATGCAGGCCGGTCTCAAATCACACGTCCGGTGTGATACCGGACGCCACCTGCCTCCGCTCGAGTACCGTACGGGTCCAATTTCAGCTTTGAACTGGCGCATCCACCTGTTGCTGCGGAGCAGCTTTGACAAATGCCTCCAACGCCTCGCACCGTGCCCGTTACCGGCTCCATCGCAAGACGTTGTTCGACAATCTGCAGGCCGGTCGTGAACCAGTGGATTTGCCAGGCGCGCCAGGCGGCATGATCAAAACTGCTTGTGCCAGTCAAATATTTTTTCACCCGCGGCGTCATCTCCGACGGACCTCGATCTTACGCACGCCTCTTGTCAGGGCGAAAAAGGTGCTCAGGACGCATTTTGCTGCCGTCGTAATACGGGTACGTGAAATCCAGAAACGACAAAGCCGTTGACGAATCAACGGCTTGACGCATTGGTGGTGGAGGCGGCGTCTACTGAACAGCGACTGGGAGGCCTTGTATTTTATGGACTTTTCCCAGGGAGCTGGGACAAGTTACCCCCAAAGTTACCCCAATAAAATTTATGCTGGTCATGGCGCCGATACAACCAGTTAGCCTGTATCAATGCGTATTGCACAGTCTAATCTAGGACTACCAGAAGCAGTCGTCTCTAGATGCCTGGTTCAGTCAATGCCACTCGATTATCGAAGATGAAGCGCACTCCGCAACTCGCAGTTAGTGCCGGGCAGCCGGGTGACCGCTTACTCGAACGACGGCTCGACGACGAATCGGCCCCGTCTCTATACGACTATAAGGTGGCCCCGGTTCTCAAGTTTGCCGTACACCCCATCATGACCGCACACCTTACAATTTAACCGCGTAACACCAGCTCATGCGCAGCGGTCACGATCGGCTGGAATGAGCGGTCACGTTCGCCGGAATACGCAGTTGGGCGCCTCGGATACAAAGCCCTGAGCGAGGTGACGCGTGGCGCAGGAATCTACAGTTGCGCACCGAGAAAAGCGAGGATTCGCCAATGGATCACGTCGGTCGAATTCAGCACCCTGCCGCTCATTCGTAAGAAACCGATGTGCAGGGCCAGCCCAAGTTGTGAATCGGTTCCGCGACGGGTCTTGATTGTCGCGATATCCGAAGGGCTGAGTCGAAAGAACTGCTCAATCTCAAATTCGCCCAGCCACGGTGGAATCGTTTCTATCCCTAAGAATCCGAGCCGCCAACTTTGCATGACCGCCTCCCCAGATCGTTTCGATCAAGTATGGCGTCAAAATACCGTGCGAAAAAGTTGGAAAGCTGAATTTTTATATAAATCAGTCACTTACATGGATTAGGCCTCGTAAGTCGTTGATTTTATGCAATTTGTCTAGCGTTACTTTTTGCACCAATGTGCCATCACCCCCGAGGGGCGCTCATCGCGACAGGCCTACAAAACGCCCGCATGAAAACCCTAGTGCTTCCGTGCCCGGGGTTCGCGAAAAACCATGAGTCCGGTCGTGCAGGCTGCCAGCGTGCGAGCATTTTCGTATCGAATTTTCCTGACTAAAAGTCTTGGTGATAACTGATTCTCGGCGCGCCGGAGACGGTATTGACAAAATGGGGCCGGCATTTGATGGCATCGTCGGCAAGGCGACCAAGCGGCGTGCATCGTAACCTGTCCGATTTGCTTCTGCGGACGGTTGCATTTTGCTAAGACTCGGGACAGCACCAGAGTCGCCATCAGATTTGATCGCTTCCCGCAGCGGATCATTTATTCTTTTATTCATGACGCAGCCTTGCCGACATCACGCGGAGCGTTTCCGACCCTTCATTTACGTCAAGCCGATATGCCCTCAGTGCACCTGAAAGTTGCAACACGAAGCGACGCTCCAGAATTGATTGCGTTGAATCTTGCGAACCGGGAGTTTCACCGGCCGTGGGTAAATCCTTACACCGACCAGGCAGGGTTCGATCTCTGGTTCATCCGCACGATCACTGGGCCAAACGTGGGCTTGGTTGCTCGTAGGGCCGACAATGACGAAATCGTTGGGGTTGTCAATATTTCCGAGATTGTGATGGGAATTTTTCAAAGTGGCTACCTTGGCTACTACGGCACGGCGCGCAGCTGCCGGCAGGGCCTGATGGCCGAGTCGATTGCATTGGCAGTCCGTTTCGCGTTTGACGAGCTCGGCCTGCACCGGCTTGAAGCAAACATCCAAGTGGAAAATTTTGCTTCAATCACGCTGATCCGGAAGCTCGGGTTTGCGAAAGAAGGCATCTCCCCGGCATACCTGCGGATCAATGGTGAATGGCGGGATCACGAGCGGTGGGTGGTGATAAATCAGTAGATCGCATTGTTCGGTCATCAATCGGGGAATTTTTCACTTTTACATTGGCAAAAGGAACGATGGGGATTTTACCCAGAGCGAAATGCGAAGCTTTAATTATCGATAACGGTTTTTTACAATAGTAATAACGGAGGCAGTTCATGCCGCACGACTGCGCTGGTTGCCAGTCCGAAGATGCCTACCTACGTCAGCTGTCAGGCGAGCTGGCGCCGGGATTCACTTCACGCCTCTGGTTCAGAACCAACCGATTCAGTCCGGCCTTCTGTCGCAAGTTTTTGCCGGCGCAGTCGACCGTTCGATTGGCCGGCGTACTCATATTGACATCCTGCAGAGCTTCGATTGCGACCAGCGCGTGGGTTTGGCTGAGGATCGATGTAGTCTCGTGCAGAAAGTCGCGGCGTGCGTTAGCAATGACTGCGTGGATGCGGGTGACGCGGGCAGTGCGCGGCACTGGCTTTCTTCCAGCTGCAGCTGAACGTTACCCTGCGCGGCATGCACCGAAACGAAACACCAGTCAAAAAAGAAACGATTTCCGGCACAAGGTCTTCAAGTCTCGACCTCCTGTGCTTTCGCGCCGGGTGGAGGTGCGGTTTTCTCGATCTGCACGTCCTGGATGATTTTTCCACCTTTCAGCACGAGAACGCGATCGGCACTGTTGATCGTATCGGGTCTGTGGGCCACGATAACGCGCGTCAGGTGGAGGGAGGCGATCGATTGGTTGACCAGTCGCTCGCGCTCGATGTCCAGATGGCTGGTTGCCTCGTCCAGGAACAAGATGCCCGGTTTCTTGTACAGGGCGCGTGCGAGCAAAACGCGCTGCTTCTGCCCGCCCGAGAGAACGGTCCCCATGTCACCGACGAGCGTGTTGTACCCCATCGGCATGGCCGCAATATCCTGATGTATCGCCGCCAGGCCGGCACAATGTCGGATCCATGAGGCGTCAGCCTGTGGATCGAAGAAGCTGATGTTGTCGGCAATCGACCCGGCGAAAAGGACGTCATCCTGGAGCACCGTACCAACAGTCTTGCGTATTGTTTCGAGCCCTGCCTGTCGGATGCTCTTGCCACCGATCAGCACCTCGCCCTCGGTCGGCGACAGGATTCCAAGCAGGATATTGATCAAGGTCGTCTTCCCGCCACCGGAGGGGCCGACGATGGCGACGGCCTCCCCGGGGTTGATTTTCAGGGAAACGCCGTCTAGTACATAGGGCTCGTGTTCCGCAAAGCGAAAGCGCAGGTCACGCACTTCCAGGCACGGCGTCGCGACGTCGCCGGCCCCGTCGGAGTGCGCGCCCATGGCCTCCTCGGGAGGATGCAAGACGATGTCGGCAAGGCGTTCTCCCTGGAGCCGGAGCATCTTGACTTCAACATGCTTGTCGATCAACCCGCTGACGCGGCTGTCGAACTGCGCCTTGTAGGCATTGAAAGCGATGAAGACACCCACCGAAAAATTTCCGTCGATGACGAGCCGGGCGCCTAGCCATACGATCAGGATATTTTCAAGGCCGAACAACAGGCCGTTGAGAGACCTGTAGAGCAGTCCAAGCTTTTGCGTGCGTAGTTCGGCATTGACCTGGTCGACCAGCATGCACAGCCAGCCGGATCTGCGATCGTCCTGGCGCTGGAACAGCTTGATCGTCTTGATCCCCCTGACGGTTTCCAGGAAGTTGGATTGCTGCCTGGCTGCGTGCACGATCTGTTCTTCGGTTGCATGCTGCAGGGGCGCGAACCAGACCCAGCGTCCCAGGCCGTACAGCGCCATCGCGGCGACGGCGATCGAGGCTAGCAGCGGGCTGTAGACGAGCATCAGGGCCAGCGTGATTGCAGCCATCGCACCGTCGAGGACGGACTCGAGAAACGTCGTCGTGAGCGTATGCTGGATGATGCCGACCGAACCGAAGCGCGAGACGACGTCGCCGATGTGACGCTTCTGGAAATATTCGAGCGGAAGTCGAAGCAGGTGGGTAAATACATTTGCCTGCCACTGCACGTTTAACGTCGTGCTGATGTACATCAGTACCCAATTGCGCCCGATATTGATTGCCTGCTGCATCAGCATTAGGATGCCGAATCCGAGCGCGAGCGTGGTCAGAAGGTCGCGATCGGCAGACACGAGTCCGTTGTCGATCACCCACTGCAGGTAGAACGGGCTGACAAGCGCACATACCTCGAGCGCCGACGAAAACAGCAGGATCTGCCCGAACGATCGGTACAGGCCGGTGATGCGCCCCATCAGGCTGCGCAGCCGAACGGTCGGCGGCCTTTCCATTTTCTGGAAGGCCTGGCCAGGCCAGAGCTCGAGGGCGACCCCGGTGAACGCCTTTGCGACCGTGTCTAAAGAATGGACACGCAGGCCGCATGCCGGATCGTGGATCGTTACCGATTTCGATCCTACTTCCTGCAGCACGACGAAGTGGTTCAATTCCCAGTGCAGTATGCAAGGCAGCCTGAGTTGCTCGAGATGGTCCAGGTCGAGCTTCAGCGGCCTCGTGGCCAAATCGAGTTTGCCTGCGATGCCGATCAGATTGCCTAACGTTGCGCCTTTCAGCGATACGGAAAATCTTCGCCGAAGGCTTGCAAGATCTGCGTGGTAACCATGGAATCCGGCAACCATGGCAATGCACGCGAGTCCGCATTCGGTCGCTTCGGTCTGAAGAATGACGGGTAGCGTTCTGCGGAAGCCGAACGACAGGCGACCGGCCAGACTCATAGTTTTCCGCTCAGGCTATAAAGCGGTTCGAGGACCCATTCATAGAGGCGGCGCTTTTCCTGCTGGATATCGGCTTCGAATAGCATCCCGGGCTGAAGCGCATGGGGTCGCCCGTAGGCCTTGACGTCCTGGGATCCGAGCGTGGCCGTGATCCTATAGATCTGCTCGGGCGTGTTGCCGTCCCCGGTCACGCCAGTGGCGTTGAGCTCGGTCTTCTGCACGGCAGTCCGCGCAATCGATTCGATGGTGGCATGCTGGTGACCGAATTTCTGGTATGGATAGGCCTGATAGCGTATGAGCACGGGCTGGCCGACGCTGACGAAGCCGAGCGCACGGCTGGGCGCATACAGTTCGGCCTTGAGCTGGGCCCCCGAAGGAAGGATGCTCAGGAGCGGGCGGCTCGTGTCGACCATCTGGCCGTAGCCGGTCGTTACTGCCGTGGCGACGCCTGCCACCGGAGCTATGACCTCGAGGTGACGCTTCCCTTCGCTTTCGGCAAGCTCCTGGGAAATCGCGGCAAGCGAGCGCATGATCTGCGCCAGCTGGTTGGCATGTTTTAATGCAAGGCCATTGAGCTCCGCGCGCACGGCAGACTCTTCCCGCCCGACCGAGATACGGTCCCGTTCGATGCTCTGGAGACGGCTTTTCTGGTCGAGAAGCGCTTCCTGCTTTCCTTGAACATTTTCTTTTGATATGAAGTGCTGTGCCTGCAGGCCGTCGTATAGCGCCACGGACCTTTGGCTCAGGTCTACGCGAGCGTTTTGGTTGGCAATCAGGTTGTCTAGCTTCGCTGCCTCGCTCTCGAGAGTGCTCAGTTTTTGCCGCAGTCCTTTGCGCTCTTCCACCTGCAATGTCCTGGTCCTCTGCAGTTCATCCTGAAGGCTAGCCTGACGTTGCTCGACAAGCCTGCTGATGCCGGCCTGCGTTGCACCGAAGGTGCTGCTCTGGCGTTCGCTCGACAGGACGTAAAGCACATCCCCACGTCTGACGGCCTGGCCTTCGCTCACGTGTGTTTCGATGACGACGCCCGGTTGTGTTGCAAAGATTTTGACCAATCCCGTATCCGGCACGAGCTGGCCGGATACGGTAGTGTGCCTGGTATAGGTGCCTGACAAGAAAAGGGCGCAGACGCTTGCGCCGAAGAGCCCGGCCACCGCCGCTTGGATCGAATGCGAGAGGGGCCGGACGAGGATGATGTCGCCAAGCCATTTCGAGTGCTGCGACCGTATCGCTTCTTCGCGGAACAGAGCCATGTCAAAGCCGGCGCCCCATGACCTTGGTGCTGGTAACGATTTTTGCCGGCGTTAAAGCACATGACATGGAGAAACCTTGGTTGAATTTTCACGCTGTATCGAATCAGTCTTGTTCGGTCAAGCCTTTACGTCTGACCAAAGGAGGTAATTGATCGGTACCTCTGCGACTTCACGGCGGAACCGTACCACCAGTGGCTATCCTTGATGAATTCAAGGATGATCAAAAAGCTTTTGGATGGCGAAACGCTCAAGACTCGCTAGATGCTTAAAGACTCGCAAGTCATTGAGTTTCATGATTGATGTTTTTCAGTTAAGTTTTGAAAACCGTAATGCTTCGTTTTTGTATGATGTCAGTACTGTCTGTAGCGGACTGGAATAGAGTGAATTGCTGCGTACCATTCTAGTCACCGAAAATTCGTTGTCTGCACTATTTTTCCCAGCGCTCATGCGGAATGAACCTCTCCAGCTGGTTTGGTGAATGGCAGTCCAAGAACGTTATCCTTGGAATCGATAACGAAACCCATGGAGTCATAAAATGCAAGAACTCTCTACGCGGGAAATCGACCTTGTTTCAGGTGGCCGGATCTCGCTCGGCCGTGCTCTTAACTTATGGGATGCGGCACAACTTGTTTCCCAGGGAGTTCAATATGTTTATGGATTAAATCAAGGCGGAACTGCTAACGGTGTAGACGCGATGGGAAATTCGTGGTGATATAAATTTTACGTCCGGATCCAGCATTCGTTCGATTTTTGGATGTTGGGTCTACGAAAATTTTCAGTAGGCCTTGAAATGGTTCCTGTCTTATTGGCTGCTTTGCATATGCATATCCGAAAATTTATGGAAAAATTCTTGAATGCATAACCTTGATTTTGGTTTCGCCAAGATGTACGAATGCATCGGTGCCAACGCTGTTGCACGGTTCATTTGCTTGATTTTAGTGATACTGGTGACAATTCTTTCAGCTACATACGGCCTGGAATCGATGAATTCTTTCTGGAAACTTACTGTATCTGGCGTTGTCGTCGGCCTGACCATCGTTCAATTTCAAATTCACCAAGAATTTTTGCACAAGTTTATGCGTCCGGCGCTGTACTTTGCGCTTTTGTATCTGTCGACCGGATCGGTGTTTCTTATTATTCTTACGTCCGAATTCGACGCCTCCCAAGAAAACCTCGCCTTGCTCCGGCAAGAAGTCCTGCACCTTCAATTAGTCCTGTGGCTTCCGATTCTGATCGATTCTTTTGCAACCGCAGTTTGGGAAGAAATATTTTTCAGAAAAATTTTGTTCGGATTCTTCGAAAAAACGACCAATTCATTTTTACCAGGGATGTTGGTATCTTCGCTGTTATTTAGCGCCCTGCACTGGCCTCGGTTTTTCATGGCGTTCATTGCCGGAATTTTCTTCGCGCTGATCTACTACGTAACGAAGAAACTGGCATTAGGAATAGTGCTGCATGCGTTCCATGATTTCGTTCTTTTCGGGTCGATGAGCTTTAACCGACCTCTAAGGCTCGTCGACGACGCCGCTCTTTCCATCGGCGCTGCTCTTCGGGGGCATCTGCTGTTCGTCGAGTTTCTTCTTTTCATCATGCTGGCCTTCCTGTGCCTGTCCAGAACAAAGCGCGCAAGATTGCTTGCTGTCTTGCCTTCATCGCGTCCATAGACTTATCCGCGTTGGTTGTGACCTGGCAGGTTACTGTTGACCCTTTCCGCTGGTAACCGGGTATTTCGGCTGTCTTGTGCGGCGTATCACTCGCGAGCGACCACCTCGAAACTGTTGGCGGCGCGATCTGCGCCGGCGGCTTTTTGTGCTTTCCGGTTCACGCTGGGATCGACGCCCTTGGCCAGCAGCTTCCTGGCGCCTTCGCGCAGTTCTCTCGCGTCCTTCAAGCCGACATCGGGGTAAGTGCCAAGCGACAGAAGCTTCTCCTTACCCCCGATCCGATACTTCAAGCGCCACCACTTACCCCCGGCCGGGGTGATCAGCAAGAATAGCCCCCGTTCGTCGAAAATCTTCACCGGCTTCGCGCCGGGCTTGGCATTCCTGATCGCTGTGTCTGTCAGAGGCATTGGGGGGAGGTGTTTTCAAATTTGTGGGGTTACCCCTGAGAGTTACCCCCTACAACACATGGATGCAATTAGACAACATCAGCCGTGGTTGTACGTTGCCCATAGCAAAAAGCCCGCATGGGAGCGGGCTTTCAGATGCTGCTGGACTAACTTGGATCGTATATTGGTGGAGGCGGCGGGAATCGAACCCGCGTCCAGAAGTACTCTACAGACAGTTCTACATACTTAGTGCTGTCATTTGATTTGATCCGGCCGACGCGGACGCACACGCTGCGGCAAGACGAGTCACCTTGGATTTAACGCTCGCCAAGTGACCCGGCTTCGCGCGATTCCCTGTAAATGACTCTACTGCTGTTGCCAGCCCACCCCAGGGAAGAAGTGGTGTAGAGCTAACCGGTTATTAAGCGGCTAGTGCGTACGAGTTATCGTTTGCAGTTAAGTTTTTTCTGGTTGTATTTACGAGGTAGCCAGCCCTCGGTATGCCCTGCGCTGCTTTGCAACCCCTGTCGAAACCAGGTC
>JACMQD010000304.1 GCA_014377155.1 Herminiimonas sp. | reverse complement strand
GGTGATCCAGAAGCAAAAGTAGGGGTGGTCAACCAGCATGCGCGCGGCGGTACAAGATAAGGATGAAGTGCATGGCGAGATCGAGAATCCAGATGTGTTAACACATTGTTCCATGCCTGCCACGTTGATCGAAGATCCTGCTCGAAGTTTAGGCCGAGTCGCTGTTGAATAACGGGGCGCTTGAGAAGTCGATGCGGCAAAACAGAATAGCATGCCCACTCTGCGATCCCGAAGGGTGGAAATTCGAATTCCGAGGTCGCATCGAATTGGCGAGATATCGCGCCCTCCCAACTCTTGCGCCACCATTTCGTTACTTCAAGCTGGCGCGGTGTATTCAATTGCTCAAGCCGGTCACAGAAACGAAGATACCGTCGGCACAAATTCAAGAAACGTCTGGTGTGGAAACGCGGCCAGTGCTGCCGCGAGAATGCCGGCGGTGCCGTGATGACGCCGGACAAATTCTGCATCGTCATGCCAAGGGGCAGCGCCTCGCTCATTGTAAATATTGGTAGCGGTGGTGGGTCATCAAGTAGTCTTTGCAGCGCGCCGATGAAGCTGAGGCGTCTGGCCATGCTCAATATCGCCGGAATATTTTCGCGGTCCAGGAAGCGGCCTGCATCATCGCGCCAGGTATGGGTTCCCTCCGCGTACCAGTACACATAGGTTGCCAGAAATCGCTGCCAGTTCATGATGGCATCGTGAGACGTGGTCGATTGCCGTTGCCGCACCAGTGCTGTTGGATCCGGAAGCAGCGGGTGTGCGCAGTGGGGGCAAGCAAACGGCCGTGCGGCAAAAGACGCATTCAGGCGATAGGGTATTTTTTGTCGGCAGCTTATGCAGGCGTCGAGCAAGTGGACATGATGAATCGGGCAGTGTTGAATCGGCGTGAATTGAAACAGCACTGCATGAAATCCTTCGCCCATGCAGGTCGCACAAAACCGAAGGTGCTGACTGGCAATTTCAATCATTCGTGAATCGACACGCGCGCTGCAGGCGGCACTGGCGAGCATGTCGTGCGACACACCACTATGTTCGGCGAATGCGTCAAGTCTGAATTGATCGAGCAGTCGCAAGTCGACACCTTGGTCGACCGTCACGTTTCTAAGAATAGCGCTGGCAATGGCTGAGTAGGGAAGGCGGTTGACGAATTGCCACTTGGCCAGAATCGACCATAGTGACTCGAGCGGTCGAACCCACTCCGGTCGGCGCGTGAATGAATGACGCTCATTCGGTTTGGCAGGCAGGAGTAGGGCTGGTAGCATTTGTTCGGCTAATGTTCCGGTGGCGGAATTTCGCTCAACATGGCTGCGACGTAACCACTTGCTTTGACTGCTTGCTTCCACAGTTCGACGGAAGGCCTGAATTCTGTGTGGTCGTGAATCGCATTGGAAACCATCAGATGTTCAACCGCCGCAGTGAGGTACTCCATACCGATTTCCAATTTTTGCGGCAACGCCGTGCTCCTATGCGCCAGATCGAACGCATACCACGCAGCCGAACCTTCGTTTGCAAACCGAAGGCCGGCGGAATACGCTTTGGGAAATATAAACCGAGTATGCGACCAGCCTGAATCCGCCGGAAATTCCTGCTGGTCATAGCCTTGCAAACAGGTTGCGCAGTCTTCAGCATTGCGGGCACCATGGAACAGTAGTTCATGCACCATAAACCTGGAAACAATGTGCATGCTGCCGTCGCGCTGAAAGGTAGTCTTGTCACCCTTGAGTTCTGGTTGACCGACCAAAATTACAAGCATCGACTTACCCCAACGATGGAGTTCATCATGAACATCGCGCAGCCATTCGTATTCTGACCGGGTCAGATTTTGCGCTTCGTCAGCAAACAAGATAATCTGTTTCGAGCCCTTGGCATCGGCCATTTCGCACAGCCGTTGCACCAGACGCTGACGCATCTGCTCGGTATCACGCCCAGTGGTGGCCTTGTGCTTGACGACGTGCAGGAAGTTGGAGAAGAAAGCGGTCTCGGAAGGAATGCGTCTGTGGTGGCATCGCAATACGGCTATTGGGAAATTCGGGTAATTGATGCTCAGCAAGGCGACCAGATAATCGATCGCCGTTGTCTTTCCCATGCGCTGCAAACCATATGCCATGATGCCGGTGCGTCGTCGTTTTAATGCATCGATGATGAGGGCGTACAGATCCTCGATAGGCGGTGTGGGAAGTCGGTAGTTGCGGTCACTGAGCGGATGTTCTGAAATGGGAAAAGGCCGATGCAAGAAATTGGTCACGTGGGTCGCACCTTCATGACTTGTCCTTTTCCAATAAGAAGTAATTCTCTTGGTTTGGCCACCGGCAATACGACCGGATCGGCATCCTGTGCGACCGGCACCTCTGCAACAACAGCCGCCACTGAATCAGGATTGCCATGCAGTGAACGCGTCGCTTCCGCCGTTCGGTGTGGTGACTTTGCCTTACGCTTGACAGGTTCCGAGCGCTTGTACGCGAGGTACGCCTGAACCGGATCGTCGGCCTCAGAGAAATGCAGTTTGCGCGCGCGGCGCAGACGCTGAATTTCCTGCCGCAAGCGCAACGAATGCTTGGTTCGATGCCAGGGACGCGCAGCATTGAGCGGACCGAACTCGGCACCGTTGGAAAGATAAGCGTGTACCACCCGCATATCTTGCGGATCCATATAAATGCGAATCGGCTTGCCAATCAGGTCCGTTGCTTGCTGGAGTTGTCGGCTGGAATATTGCACACCGTGCAAATTGATGTACGGGCGCCGGCCCTTTTGCAGGCAGCCCTTCACTGGGCAAAGTTGTGACGGCTGGAGAATGCAGAGTTGTCGGCGAAAAGGTTCCGACAGCACACGAAGGGTATCGCGATGCGGTTCAATGGTGCGCGTCAGGAATTCCAGTGGCGTGCGATCGCCGATGCCACCGTGTGGACTGCCGTTGTAATTCGCAATGCATACCTCGGTCAATTCGAGAAGCTCATCGAAACTGATGGGTAACGATTCCTTCCCATTCGGATTCATCAACCGGCGGCGGATATCGCGAGGATGTGAGCCGGTTGTTCCTTGCAGACGATGATAGAGCGTGGTTTCCATGGTCCCAAAAAAGCGCTCGACGAAGGGGCGCTCAGTTGGTTCGCCGACTGGTCCGGCCTCGGTCAAGCAGCCGACCACTGTCGATAAAAGCGCGAGCGTGTCTGCCGCCAAATTCGCCCTCGCATTGTCGAGGCGCAAATGATCCCAGCAGGCCCCGTCGAGAAATGGCATCACTTCGCCGACGAAGCCGCCAGAGAAAGCGTAGGCGAGGCCCGGAATCGATAATTGCGTGCGCTTGCGTTGCGGCATGAGCGCTTGCTGAATCGTACGCATGACGTCGTGCCGGTTGTATTCGGGGGACAAGACCATGTTCCAGCCCAATATGGCGCGCGTAAAGACGTCGATGATGACAAGCAACCAGACGCGGTTAATCTTGATGTGCTCGACCACGCCGCCGGCATCCTCAAAACTGACCTGCAGATTGATATCAATTTTGTGGCCGTCGAATTCCACGATGTCGAACGGCTTACTCGCAATCGTGAGCGCATTTTTACCCTGGTCTGACCAAGGCGGACTAATGCGCTGCGCACCGGCCATTCGCGCGGCATCGGCAAAGGTTCTTGTTGCTAGCTTGTGGATGGCGTCGGAAAGGCCGCGGATGCCTTTACGTTCCTGATTCAAGGGATAGTCACGCGCAGTCAATTCCAACGCCCGACATGCCTTGATAAATTCGCGGTGGGCGTCATGCAGTCCGCATAACTCACCGCGTTCGCCAAAGAAAACGGCTCGTTCCAAGATCATTTTACGGAGCAATGCGTTCAAGCTCTCGTGACGCTCCAGCAAGGCCGTCATGGCACCCGAACTTCCCGAGTGTCGCGTACGTGTCGTCGGTCGAACATCCGCAGTTCTTTGATAAGCTTTGGATCGGGAAAAAGGAATCAAAGCGCGGAAACCGCGAATACGTCCATCTTTGTGTGGCTCTATACAGCGTTTGATCAGACGAAAAATCTGCGCGCGAGGCACATTCGTTACTGAAACGATCTTGGTCAGAGGCGTACCGATGACATACAGCCGAATTGCTTCAATGCGATTCAATAAATCCTGGCGTCGTTGTCCCTCGTATGCGTTCGGATCTACCGTGGGCCACAGAGACATGTCTTGCAGATCGGGCGGAACCAATCGCTTCATGGAAAACTCCGTCGCAACTCGCCAATGCTGGGTAAGAAAAGCGTGGCACCACTCAGCGGTTTCTTGGTGAGATCATCACTCGTAAGGCGACCCTGTTGCAGGAGCATGAATACCGCAGTTCGAACAAGTTGCTGGTCGATTCGATGCAATGCATGTTCAGCATCGAACAGGGCGACGGGCCTATCGAATAGGGCAGCCGTCGCGTCGAGTATTTGCGGCGTAATGAAGCGTCCATTGCTAACGATGTAGGGATTGATCCGGTGCCAATTATTGAGCCATTGCTGGTGGCTGGTGAGCCACGCTTGGGTAACGATATGGGTAGAGGCATCGTGGAATGTTGGAGCCGGATTGATATTTTCTGGTTCGAGTTGGATATCATCTTCCAGCACTAAAAACTGCTGGTGATCGTGGCCCTGCACCCAAAACGTCGCGAGGACGGGCTGATCATTGATGATGACGTATCCAGGGTATTCGCAGAAGCGGGTAATCGCGGGATGGCTTTCAATGAACGCCCAAAGATTGAAACTCCCATAGGAAAATAATGTGACCAGTCGCGAAAGTTTTGGGCTAAT